>JBAPRV010000179.1:0-11545 GCA_049281295.1 Chlamydiales bacterium | reverse complement strand
TGCTTCATTACCTCCATCTGCGCAGGATCGATTTTCGACAAGGGAAGACCCTTGTCTTCAAAACGATCCTACGCATCTGAATGCAATTAAGCAATATAACGGCAAGTTTAGGTAGCAATCAAGGTCTCAGCAATTTCTCTTTAACAGTAAACAGTAGATCGAGCGCAGATTGATTTAGCCTATCTACCTTTAGAAGTAGTTTTAATATATTGAATGATCCCCTTAATAATTCTACTTTATCTTCTTTCTCGGAACGATCAGCCAGATCATTAAGCACACTTGCCCGTCTTAGCATGGTATCTTTGTAGTCACTATCTACCTGGCTCTCGCTATCTATAGATTCAGAATACTTTGTGAAAGCTGCTGTTATATAATCTTTTCGCTCTTTTCCTTCTGAGGATAAAATTCGAAGAAATATAGCATCCGCTTCCATTTTTAAATTCCCACTTTTTTTGGCAGACCGTTCTATTATGTCCGCCCATTCAGGCAATTTTTCCTTAGTGACATGTATATTTAGCTCGTTTATTACTAGCTGTGAAATTTTTGATACCCGATCTTCTTGTTTTTCCTTTGTATTTGACGAGGTTGATTCTTTATCATTAGATTCTAATTGAGCAGATGCGCATGGCGTGAGAGCAGATGCGCATGGTTTGGAAGCAGACATAATTTTTCCTTTTAATAAGATCTTAACTAAATATAAACTGGCATAACCTGCAAGCTCATCCAGAGATCATCTCTTTTCAATAGTTTCATTTTTCGCTCTGTCCAATTTTCCCTTAACATTGTTTAGCAGTTGCTGAACAGGAACATTTACTCCTCCTTCCCGAAATCTCTCCATCAATATATTGTATGACTCCTGTAACATCCCTACTTTCACTTCTCCCTTTTCAAATTCAGCCAGATCGCTAAGTACTTGTGCCAAACGTTCCCAGCTATGTTGGGAGCCGGGGGCTATATCTATAACCCTTTCATTGGCAGGTTTCTTCTTTGTCCCAAATAGATCAATCTCTCCTAAAGCAAGAATTGCTCCTGGAGTTTTCCAGGCACCATAGTCACTAGAACGTTCAATAGATAGAGCATATTTGCAGCAATTGTAGGCCTCCCTTAATTTCTCCTCCCTCTCTTTTCCCTCTAAGTTTTCAGCCTGGAGTTGGCAAACTTTTGCTTGTGCATCCCATCTTCTTAACGTAGGCTCTACCTCTATAATTTCAGCAAGCAGTGTGTAAGCTTTGCTTAAATGGGCTCTTCTCTCATCTCCTTTTGATCTAGAAGCTCGCAATCTCGCAACAAACGCCAATGACTCTTTTGACTGCGGGCTTGCAAAATCTCCACTGTTTTGGACTCTTCTTTCTAAACTATCTGCCCATAGCTCTTTGTCGATACTAAATAATTTTGGCAGCGCAGCGTCTGATACAGCATCTTCCTGTTTCCTATTTTCTCTTTCACGGGGTAAGGATGATTCATTAAATTTCGATCGATCTAATTCAGCAGGTGTAAGAGCTGACATAACTTCCTCCTTTTTACAAAATCTTAATTAAACATAAAATGGATTATTCTGCAAATATTTCATCAAAGAAATTAGAGAGGCTGGGGAAAGAGATTTTCGGGGTACATTATGAAGACATAGGATGATAGGTAAAAAGATCTATCATCTCTTGACGGGTGAATCGTTTGAATACCCCTTGATCATCTGCTGTAATCACCTCTTCTAAAAGACGCCCTTTCTTCGTGATCAGTCGATCTATTTTCTCTTCGATTGTCGCTTTCGTGATGAGCTTGTAAACCTGCACACCCCATTTCTGGCCGATTCGATGGACACGGTCAATCGCCTGATTCTCTCTAGCAGCATTCCACCATCGATCATATAAAATCACTACACTGGCCGCTGTTAAATCGATTCCTAAACCGGCTGCTTGAAGCGATCCAATAAAGACAATGCAATTAGGATCTTCTTGGAATCGTTTGAGCTCTTCCCGTCTATTAATCGTATCCCCCCTTATCTGTGCATATCCCCATCCAAGCTCCTGCAGATAGCTTTCAATAATGTCTAGCATGTAGAGATATTGAGAAAAAACAACCACTTTCTGCTCACTCTCCCGGGTTTCGTTTAAGAGCTCAACGAAAAGATCCCATTTTCCCGATTGATAGTGTTTGTAGTTTTTCGGATCTTTGGCAACTAAGGCGGGATGGTTACAGATCTGCTTGAGCTGCGAAAGAAGTGAAAAAATATGCATATAATTTATCGAGCGCTCCCGATCTCGAAGCTCGATGAGGAGCGAATCTCGATAAGTATCAAGCACCTGTTGATAAAGTTCAGCCTGCTCGGAAGAGAGGTCGCAATAAGATTTATCTTCACTTTTTTCAGGAAGTTCCTGCAATACTTCACTTTTACGACGCCGAAGGATAAAAGGATGGATCAGCTTAGTGAGATGCGCCTTTTTCTCTTCGTCATGTTCTTTTTCAATCGGATTAATAAAATGCTCTTTATAAACTGCCTCTTGAGGCATGTAATTGGGAAGAACCACATCAAATAGGCTTTTGAGCTCACGCAAATTGTTTTCAATCGGGGTTCCTGTGAGTCCCACAGACATTTTTGACTGAATATGCATCAGGGCTTGATGAACCCGGCTGCGTGAGTTTTTGGCTATTTGAATCTCATCGAATATCGCCAGCTCAAAATTGATTTTTTCCATGGCCATTTTTTCCATTCGAAGAATTCCGTAGGAGGTTAGCACAATTCCCTCCTTTGCTAACCCTTTTAAGGTCCGCTTCTGGCCATGAAATGTATGCACTTTGATTTTGGGTAAAAAAGTGGCGAGTTTATCTTGCCAGTGGTAGATCACCGAGGTTGGACATACAATGAGAAAGCGTTTTTTTTGCTCTTTGTCAACATTTAAAATAGCGGCCATTAAGGCCATAGCTTGGTGCGTTTTTCCCAAGCCCATCTCATCACAGAGCAATCCCGAAAGACCGTTCTGGTAGAGGAACCAAAGCCAATCAAGCCCTGTTTGCTGGTAGAGACGAAGTTCACTTGTAAGTCCCTTCAGATTAGGTTTTTCCCGAGTGGTAAAATTTCTTATCTCAGCAAGCAGTTGACGTGTTATCTCGGCAGTAGGGGCGCTATCTGTCGGTCCTTGCAACCCAAAACGCATTTCCAAGCGAAGAAATTCCATCACTGATAGCTCTAGTGTCTGAACTTCTGGATAAATTGGATTCTTGAAATGGCGAATCCATTGATAGGTTTCTTGATGTAGATCGATTAGCCCTGCTTCAGAGAAAAGAAACCGCCGCCTTTTCTCCATTGCTCTCCAAATGTCAGTCACAGCTACTCTCCCTCGCTCCGTGCGATAATAAAGCTCTGCCTTTAACCCTCCCCGTGGGAGGCGAGAGAGATATGAAATTTCAAGGTTTAATCGAACCGGCCACTTAAGGCGAGGATCCATCTTTGAAATATACTTGGTTAAAGCAGGCAGTTCGTCTAAAAAGAATGCAGCTAAGTGGTCATGCCCGATTACATGAGGAGATTGGTAAGCTTCAGGAAGACGCATTTGAGCAGGGAGCTCGCAAAAACCTTCTTTTTCAAGGTAAATAAAATCGCCGTAGAAATGTAGAGAATCCGAATGGGGATCGTAAAAGGGGTTTACATAGATGGAAGTTTCTGATTTTACTGAGATTTCTAGCCCCCTTCTCTGAAGAGGAAGGCGTGTTGTAAAGAAATTGGGGATACTTTCTAACTCTTCACGGTTTGCTTTGATAAAGAAGGGGATATCCCGGGGGGCAATTTCAACCCCGGGCCGAATCATAAAGCCCAGGCGTGCATGCCCCTTAGAAAAAAATCCCTGTTTTGCATAGTAGAGCCAGTCTCCAAAATCCTTGGATTCAAATGCTCCTTCAGAGGGAAAAGCTTCCGGGAAAAAGCGCATGCCCCTTTCAGGATGCACTTCATAGCTTAAATGAGATTCAATGCTGGAGAGATGCGTCTGAAACCCCGCCTGCCCATTCAACCAGACTCGATGGTCGTTTATAAAACTAGAGACCTCACCAGGAGGCACCACGGTTTTGATCGTTTTGAAAAGCGATTTTTCGATGGGATAAAAGCCATGGGGATGGAGATATGCCCAAGAAGAATTAAATAGAGCGGAAAGGGGTTTTTCTAAATCTCCCTTTTCAAACAAATAGGCATTAAAGTGCCAGTTCCACTTTTTATCAAAGTGCATGGTATAAGAAAGGGTCACGGTTTCATCATAAACGGAAATAAAGCGAGCCACTTCTTGATGGTATTGGTTGAGAAAAGTGCAAATCTGATCGCTAGAAATAGAAGTTTGGTCGATAATCTCTTTTCTATCTACCGCATAAAACCCCTTCCGGGAAATATAAAGCCACTCTCCTATTTGCTTCCCCTCTTCTTTTTTTTCTTCTAAATCAGAAGGGAAATGCTCTATTCTAAAACTTTGTATGTAAGGATCATAGGTGATTTCTTTCACCTCTTTCGAAGCTATATACAGAAGCTTCAAAGAGCTTTTTACGGTCGCAAGAGCTGGAATAAGTCTCGGCAAATCCTCCTCTTTGAGTTCAAAACAGGCTTTTAAGAGAGGAAATTCTATATAAAGAGAGGTCGGTAGTCCGGCCTTATTTTCCTTGAAAAAAAGGGTATAGTTGTTTTCCTCTTGAAGTTTCATCATCCACTTGGCGAGATCGGACCAAAAACAAAGGGTATAACGAAGTTGAGGACTGGGTCGACCTTCTCGCCACCAGCTAATCTCCTCTTGGGCAAGAGAGGAAAACTTAATTGAATTTTCAGGGGTTTCAGAGGCCCTTTCTTCGATAATCTGTTTAAGTTTTTTGATCTCTTTTGCTTCTATTTCAAAAGCGATTTCGTTTTGAAAACGGTAATGCCCCTCTTTTACTTTTTCCAATACGCATTTTTCGTATCCTGTCTGATCTGCCAGGATCTGCCCTAAAGCATTCCAAAAGGAGTGTTTAAATCTAATATGGAGGGGCTGCTTATGAGAATCATAAGCCCTGAGATAGGCTGCAGCAAGATGAATGCATCCATTCTGCTCGTTCGGGCAAGAACAAAACGCATCTTTAAGATGCCCATCTTCGTCAAACTGCAAAAATGACCAATAACTTTGACCTTCTTCAGCGTCTTTAACTTCAATCTGATAGGTTAATCCCGAAAACTCAACCTCTCGGACCCACCCTTTTTTTAAAACAATCTCGGCCTCGGCTCTATAGGTGTCTAGCCAATTGAATAGGTCCCTCATTCCTCTAACTTAATACAAATCGGGAAATCAATGTGAGCAGAATTGTGCCGTAAAAGAGTCGTTTAACAGGGCGGAAGTTATAAACTTTGTAGATGATATTCAATACCGACAAAACAATTAAAGCGGGATAGCAGATTTGTAAAATGGGCCCTAAAAAGGCTGTAATTCCATCAAAATTGAATAAGGATATTAAAAAAGAAACAAAGACCGTGATTAAAACAGCGCTCTTATACGAAAGTTTTTCTTGAAATAGAGTTTTGCTTAAAAATTCTGCAATTATAGCTGTTAAAGCAATCTCAGTTGTCAAACATGCAAAAGAGACGGCAAGGCTTGCCACAGTTCCTGCATAGGGACCAAGAAGCTCATAAGCCAAGGCACCGAGCATTTGGTGACCTGGGACAGATTCGAGGATTCCGCTATAACCGGAGGCGAGATAAGAAAATCCAACATAAAAGGTTGCTAGCATAGTAGCTGCGATTAAACTTCCTGCAATGGCAACGGATAGGAAACGGGGAGCTGCGCTATCAGAACCAGCCTCCTGCTTGTTGAGGCAGAGAAGGACCACAGAGGAGAAGAAAAAAGCAGCTAATAGATCCATTGTATGGTAGCCATTCAATAAGCCTTCAGAAAAGGTTTGCCACCGTGTATGCATCGAGCTATCAGCACTGGGCATAAGAAAGAGCCCTTTAACAACAATGATAACAAGAGAAAGCAGAAGTAGAGGAGTGAGCACATAACCCAATAGGGTTAAAATTTTATTGGGGCGAAACGTAAATAGAAAGATCAAAAGCCCATTGAGAAGAGCGAAAGAGAAAAGGTTTATCCAGTTAAGCGGCCCAAAATTGCAAGCAGTTAAGGTCGAATAGGAAATGGTAATACAACGGGGAATTCCCCCAAATGGTCCGATGATTCCTAAAATAAGCAATGTGACGATAAATCCGGGAATTTTCCCTATCCGGCGGAAAAAAGAGGTGTAATCTCCATTATAGAGCAGCATCGCCATAAGACCGGTCATGGGAACCAGGATGGAGGTTATTATCAGCCCTACAACCCCATAAAAATTTTTATCTTGGGTAAATTGTCCTAACGCTAAGGGAAATACAATATTCCCTGCCCCAAAAAACATGGCAAAAATGGCTAGACTCGTAGGCCAAAGAGCTGATTTACGTGTGATAGATTCCATGATTGATCACTCCTTTTTGTTTCATGGATTTAAAAAGGAAAAATAAGAACAGATTTAAATAAGCCCCCCGCAGGGGATAGAAATAAAAAAGGAGCGAACTGTGCTAAAGGGTGCCGAATCAAGGAGATATGATTCCATGTGTATCACTATCTTATAAATTTTGAAGATAGGATAAAAAAATCTTCAATTGAAGTCAAGTATTTAGATAATGCCTATTTAAGAATTCATTGCAGCTCTATTGTTGTTAATAAATTAAAAAAATGCTTTTTAATTAATTATTTTATTATAAAATAAAACAAAAAAAATCCTATTAATATTTGGTTCAATAAATGACTTCAAAAGAAATTGCTCCTTCACAAGGGGCCACTTATTTATTTCCTCAATTCAAAGAGATTAAGGAGAGTCTGAACGAGCTTCATTCAACCGTAGAACACCTTCCGAATACTCCCCATCAAAACGATCTTTTTAAAAAGGCAGAGGAGTTGGTTAATGCCTTAGAGGGCAGAATAACTCAGGGGCCTTACAGGAGATTTTCAAACTCACCTTACGCAAAAAATGCCGTGAAAGGGGTGAGCGAAGGGGACAAAATACAAGTATCGAGAGGAAGCCCAACTACTTGTTAGTTGGGTGACGAGCGATGCTTAAGTAGATTGTCCTCTGCAGCCAGCCTATTCTGGCATTTTTTGCGTAAGGTGAGTTTCAAAGATAAACAGCTTTTTCAGAGTTTCTTTCAAACATATTGCAGCCCTTTAATTGGTGATGCTAGAGCTGGACATAGAGATGCGACTATTCCGAGATTAGAGGAAATAAATACCCTTTAATGACGCTTTTGTTGTAAAATTCCGCACTTATTTCGGTACCCCTCCTACCCCAGTGCTGAGCAAATGGGGCACTCTTCTTTCTTATGCCCTCTCGCAGGGCAAAAACGGCGGCCATAATAAATAATTTGAATATGGAGCCGAATCCACTCTTTTTCGGGGAAAACCCTCTTTAGATCCTTTTCTACGCTTGCAACATTCTTCCCTCTCGAGAGACCCCAGCGGCGGGCGCAGCGAAAAATATGGGTATCTACTGGAAACGTGGGGATATTGTAGGCCTGGGCCAGAACGACAGAGGCGGTCTTATGCCCAACCCCCGGCAGGGCTTCAAGCTCTTTGAAACTGGCAGGAACTTTCCCTGAGTGTCTTTCGACTAAAAGGGCTGATAGCTCTTTGATCGCACGCGCCTTCTGAGGGGAAAGACCGCACGGTTTGATGATCTCCCTAATTTCCTCAACGGAAAGCTTCGCCATTTTCTGAGGCGTTGCAGCCTTTGCAAAAAGCTTCGGGGTAATCTGATTGACTTTTGCATCTGTCGAACGAGCCGATAAAACTACAGCAATAAGAAGGGTGTAGCTATCCGTATGACTTAAGGGAATAGGCGGGTGGGGGAAATATTTATTTAAATAAGCTTGAACAATGGCCGCGCGCTCTTTTTTTAGCATATAGTTGGTGATTATTTTCCGATGCAAAATTGAGAAAAAATAGAAGAGAGGATCTCTTCGGTGATATCTGTCCCTCTGATTTTTCCAAGAGAGCTTAGTGCTCCACGTAAATCCGGGGCAAGCCACTCGGGCGAAATTTCTTCTTTAAGCCCTTCGACAACCCTATCCAATCCTTTAATCGCTTCCGAAAGAGCCTCTTTATGTCGAAGGGTTGTAATCACCACCTCATCTTTAGAGAGCGCTCTCCCTTTCCATACCATTTTTTCAATCACCTGTTTTAGCTCTTCGATTCCTAACCTCGTTTTAGCTGAAATGTGAACCTGGTAGGGGAAAGAGAGGTTGCCGATTTTATGCTCGGGAAGATCTATTTTATTCCAAACAATAACAGTCTCTTCTTCTAAAAAGGTTTTCAATAACTCGTTCTCCTCTTCCTCTAACGGCTTTGTCGAATCGATCACAAAAAGGGTCAGATCGGCACTCTTCATGGCCTGCTTTGAACGGCGAATCCCCTCTTTTTCGATCATCTCTTCCGTTTGGCGGATTCCGGCTGTATCGGTTATTCGAAAATGTAGCCCACTCAAGGTCATCTCTTGCTGTAGAAGATCTCTCGTTGTACCGGCTATAGGCGTCACAATGGAGCGCTCCTCATCGACAAGCGCATTCATAAGAGAGGATTTTCCCACATTTGGAGCGCCTGCAATACACAGCTCAATCCCATGATAGAGCCTCCGTCCATCGTGAAAAGTGAAAAGCAGTTTCTCCATTTTGTTTTTAATAGCTTCTAACTCGTCTATCCATTCCTGCCTAGGCATAAAGAGCAGGTTCTCATCGGGAAAATCAACCCACGCTTCCATCACAGCAGCGATTCGAAATAGGGTTGATTGAAACGCGTCTATTTTTTTGGAAAGCGCTCCTTCCAAGTGCTTGCTTGCCATCTCGAATGCCATTTCATTTTTCGCGCCTATTAAACCCTGCACCGCTTCAGCTTGGGCTAAATCGAGTTTTCCATTCAAAAAAGCTCTAAAAGTAAATTCGCCCGGCCTTGCAGGGCGGGCTCCTGCCGCCAAAGCGGCCTCAAGAACTTTTCTGGACGTGATAATCCCGCCATGGCATTGTAGTTCTACCGTATCCTCTCCCGTATAGGATCGAGGGGCTCGCATCAGCAAAAGAAGCGCTGTATCGATACGCCCTCCCTCCCTGTCTACCACCTGGCCAAGATGGGCTGTATGTGAAGGGTAGGAATGGACCGGTCCTGAAAAAATTTTTTCAGCAACCTCCGTTGCTCTATCTCCAGATATCCGAATAATGGCAATCCCCCCCTCCCCAGGAGGAGTAGCAATAGCGGCAATGGTCTCTTGCATGTTTTGACAAAAAAATAATGTGGAACTTATTATTGTATTTCTATCTTTGATTAGTAACAATGAAAAAACTGTTCTCTTCTTTTTTTATTTTTATCTTTTTTATCTCTAGTTTTGGTGATGTGACCGTTATCGAACAAGACGAGGTTGAAATTTTGCGTGAACTGATCAGAGCGACTCAAAAAAATCTTAACGAACAAAAAACTCTTCTAAAATTGTTAGTTGAATACAATCAAATACGTGCTACCTTTGTGGAGGAGCCAACAAGCGCAAAGATAGCCACCGATCTGGTGACACTTGCGATGCGTATCTCCCAAAAGATTGAAAAAGAAAACTTAATTCATCTTTTTTCTTCTGACTTTTTGACAGAAATCCGCTTTTTTAACCAAGTTGGCCAGCAGCATGAAAGACCCCATCTACTTCATAAATAGAGAGACAGGCAAAAAGGAAGAGGAAAAAATTTTCTATGAGTCGACCCTCCGTTTTTTATACAACTCGCGTATAGGCCAGTTTTTTGCAATAGCAGCTGCTAAAGTCCCGCTCTTTTCCTATCTTTATGGGTGGTGGCAGCAGCGCTCTTTTTCGAAAAGGAAAATAGCCTCTTTTGTCGAACGCTACGAAGTTAATCCCTCTGAATTTGAAAAATCTCTCGATCAATTCACCTCTTTTAACGACTTTTTTTCTCGTAGACTCAAGGCAGAAGCAAGACCTATTAAAGGGGGAGAAAACTCAGCCATCATTCCGGCTGACGGTCGATACCTGTTCTATCAGCAGATAGATCAGTGCGACGGGTTTATCATAAAGGGGAAAAAATTTTCTGTTGAATCTCTTTTAAATGACGCAGCCTTAGCCAAGAGATATGAAAAAGGGAGTTTAGTGATTGCTCGGCTATGCCCGGCAGACTATCACCGCTTTCATTTCCCTTGCGATTGCACACCAGAGCCTGCAAAACTTATTAAAGGGTCTCTTTACTCGGTCAACCCTATCTCTATAAAACAAAAAATTGATCGGCTGACCGAAAATAAAAGAATGCTGGCCGAATTAAAAACAGCTCATTTCGGCACCCTCTTATATATTGAAGTAGGAGCCACTTGTGTGGGTTCTATTCATCAAACCTACTCACCTTATCACCCTTACAGGAAGGGAGATGAAAAAGGGTATTTTTCATTTGGCGGTTCTACTCTCATTCTTCTTTTTGAACCGAATCGAATTCGGTTCGACGAAAAGCTGACTCATTATTCTGCTGAACATGTCGAAACTCGATGTTTGCTGGGACAAACATTAGGAAACGTATATTTTTCTAGCAGTTAATACATTAATTTGGTATGGCAAAAGGAATAAACGCTCAAAAGATATAATTGTGTTTATTACGATCGTTATACTCACGATTGGTTTCATTGTATACCTTGCCTTCCACAATTGGGTTCAACCCTCGTCTTCTAAATCGATCCAAAAAAACCTAAACAAGGTTTCTCAACATATTTCGCTGGAAAAATGGGCGCAGGCTAGTAAAGAATTAACTCCTCTTCTTGAAAAAGGAAAAGGAGGAAAAAACGCACTCTTACTTCATGCGCAGATTCTTAGAGGGACAAATTTTCTGGATGAAGCATTAAAGGTTGTGACAAAAGGAGCCCACCAATACCCGGAAGAGCTTTTGTTTCGTTTAGAAGAGGGAAAGATCCTTCTGCAGTTAGGACGAGCGAAAGAGGCTTTGAAAGCATTCGATGTTTGCAACCCTATTATGCGAGGAGAATCAGATGGACTCGCTCTCGCCTCGGCTCTTTTTCATGCAGGCTTTCCTATCCCTTGTTTGGAGTTGATTGAACCTTGGCTATATAAAACTCAAAATGGAGAGCTTTTTGCTCTTGCCGGCGACGCTTATTTTGAACAGAAAGCATTTCGAAAAGCCATTACAAGCTATCATCAAGCTCTACATTTAGGGTTTAAGACACACAAAATTTTTATTCAGTTAGGCCACGCCTATCGCCGACTAGGCAATCTTGCTGAAGGAGAAAAAATTTTTCGCCAACTCTTAGAAAAAAACCCCCTAGATGTCTCTGCCGCCTTAGGAGTCGGAGCGTGCCTGCAGGAGCGTAAACACTATCATAAAGCTATGCTTTTTTATCAATCCAGCGAAGCATGGGAAGCAAAAGACCCTCTTTTATTAAAACAAGCAGCTATTTGCGCTCTTCACACCAAGAAATATTCATTTGCCGAGTATTATTGCTGGGAATTAGTACAGAAGGAAAAAAGC
>JBAPRV010000178.1:0-25871 GCA_049281295.1 Chlamydiales bacterium | reverse complement strand
ATGTTAAAGGCAGGGTCAAGAAATAATTAAAGTCTTCTGTAATTCACGTTTACTCTTTGTAAGCGTATTTTAAATCGATCGTTCCCGTAGGGGAGAGGATCACATTTTTTACATAAGGCTGCTTAAGGTATTCAAAAGCGTAATGATACACAGGGGCTATAGGCATTTCGCTTACCAAAATAGCTTCAGCTTTTTTCAAGAGCTCATGGCGTCTTTTCGGATCTTTTTCAACCATAGACTCATCAAGAAGCGAAATATACGTTTCATTTTGCCAGGCTGCATCGTTCATCCCGCTTCCGGTTTGGGCATCATTTCGATATTTAAATAGCTCCAGAAAAGCTATAGGGTCATTGAAGTCAGCAATCCATTGTCCAATCCCTATTTGATAACTTCCTTTTTTCACTTTACTGAGATATGTTTGAGTTTCAAAAGGGGCCAGCTCTACATTCACTCCTAACGTCTCTCTCCATTGTTGCTGCACCAGTTGAGCTATTTTATTATTTCTTTCAGAAGGGGGATAGTTGAGACAAATTTTTGGAAAATTCTCGAGAGTACATCCCTTTTCAGCCAGCACCTCTTCGAACAACGCTTTGCTCCTTTCTCTATCCCCGTCTTTAAAATATGGGGTTTGTTTGAGAGCCATAAAAAGGGGAACAGGGCCGGTAGCAACGGATTGACTGCCTTGCAAAATATGCTTGATAATATCTTCCCTATTAATTGCATAGGAAAAGGCTCGCCGCAGTCTTGGCTCATTAAAAGGTTCTTTTTCTGTGTTAAAACTAAACCACAAAGTGCCCGCAATGGGATATCCGCTAAGCTCTTTACTTTGCCCAATGATTTCTGTGGCTATATTGTGCGAGAGAGGTTGACCTAGCCAGTCGAGCTCTTTTTTGGTGAAAAGATGACTCTCCGTAAGATTATCATTGATAATTGAAAAAGCGATGGTCTTTAAGTGAACCGCATTTGCATCCCAATAGGTAGGATTTTTTTCTAGATAAAGAGCCGATTTATAAGTCCACTCCTTTAACTGAAAAGGACCATTCGTGATGCGTTTTCCATCTGACTCCAGACCCGTTTTATGGTTGAGGGGAAAAAAGGTAGGAAAAGCTGCAAGGTCCAGAAAATAGGGGGTAGGGACTTTGAGTTGAACCACAAGCGTTTCGTCATCTAACGCTTTTGCACCTATCTCATCGAGAGGGCACTCTCCTTTTCTAGCTTGCTCCGCTTTGTTTATCGGATGTAGAAGGTAAGCATAGTCGCTGGGGGAGGAAGGGTCTAAAACCTTTCTCCAGGCATACACAAAGTCTTGAGCTGTTATTTGGTCTCCATTATTCCAATAGGCTTTGCGCAGCTTAAAAGTATAGGTTAATAAATCCTCTGAGATATCAACCGATTGCGCCAATGCAGGTTTAGGATTTCCTTCAAAGTCGGCCCGCATCAACCCCTCAAAGAGATGTTTTACAATAGTTATGTCTCTTATAGAACGAACAACTCCCGGGTCAAGTGAGGCAGGATCATCGACAATGTTCAATCTCAGGGTTTGCTCCATTGAGTTTCTTTCTTGCTTTTTGCTACAGCTAAAGCAAAGAAGGAGTAGGGGAAAAATGAATAGAAATTTTCTCATTCTCAAAACCTCATTTTCGTAATAACTTCCAAGTCTATGGAATCTCTTCCATTCTTAATGTATTTGTGGTAGCCAAGTCCGGCAATCATAGCCGCATTATCCAGGCAAAGTCCTTTAGGTGGCCAAAAAATAGGGCAAAAAGCTTTTTCTTCAAACATCTCTCGCAAACACCGGTTTTGGCTGACGCCTCCCCCAATAAGCAGACTTTTGCACTCATATTGCCTAGCTGCTTGAATGCTTTTTGACACAATATCAGAAAAAGCACACCGTTGAAAGCTAGCTGCCACATCCTTTTTATCTTGCTCCGAGATAATCAGAGAACTCTCTTTTTGGGCATTTTGCCCTTTTACAAGATAAAGAACAGCCGTTTTCAGACCACTAAAAGAAAAATTATAAGGAAATTTTTTAACATGTCCCGCTTTAAATGGGAAACGGTTAGGATCTCCTTGTTCAGCCAAACGTTCAATATAGGGGCCTCCCGGGTAAGGGAGTCCTAACAACCTGGCCACTTTATCAAAAGCCTCTCCTACAGCATCATCTTGAGTGTGACCAATAAGGTGATATTCGTGGACCGCTTTCACTAAAATAAGCGAAGTATGTCCCCCTGAGAGAACGACTCCAAGAGAGGGAAGAGGGGGCTGCTTATGCATCAGAGCCGAATAGAGATGAGCTTCGATGTGGTTGACCCCTACAAAAGGTTTACCGCTTCCCAAGACAAGTCCTTTCGCAAAATTGACACCAATGAGAAGTGCTCCCACCAAGCCGGGCCCATGAGTCACGGCAATCAAATCAATCTCGTCCAGAGTAACGCTAGCCTCATCAAGAGCTTTATTTAGGAGAGGAATGCAAACATCGATATGCCGGCGGCAAGCCAACTCGGGCATAACTCCACCTAAAGAGGCATGCAGATCTTCCTGCGAGGCAACAATATTTGAAAGGATTTGCTCTCCATTTTTTACTACAGCAAAACCTGTTTCATCACAACTGCTCTCTATTCCTAAAACTAACATTATTTCCTAAAAAAATGAGGATTTTATAAAATACTCTATTTGAATTCAATTAATTTTTTATTGAAAAAATAAATGAAGTTAATAAATACATTATCAATGTAATGAATAATTAAAATAATAAACATACTTTTTTTTAAAAACATTATTTTATTTGAAAAAAAAACACTTCAGTTTGTTATCATTGTTGTTTTTAAAGAGGGATTATTATGACTCAGATTGATGTAAGCATTGCACCTAGCGCGACTAGAAACTACCTTCCAGCCGGAGAAAGCAGTGTAAAAAGAAAAACTTTTTTTGATCGCTTGCGATCTGAGGGATTAGACCCCAACCGGTTTGATAGCAAAGCTAACAACCTTACAGATGAGCAAACAACATGGTTAGCATTAGGGGCAATTTTAGGATCTACTTCCCTTTTAGCAGCGTACGTTTGGCCCAATTCATTCAAACCTGAGAACGTCTTCTATTGGGGAGGTTTATCTGTCTTTAGTATTGGTAAGTGGGCTCACACCTCTATTAAAAAATATATTTATCTAAATGAGCAGATAGGTGCTGACCAAATTGAGGAGATGTCAAAGCAAATTGAAGAAAAGTTAAATCAAGAAAAGCAAATTGATAAGCTGTTCAAACATGCTATTTATCTGATGAACGGTGAATACAAAATGACGAATAAAGATGACTCTGAAAAAGTTATTAAATTGTTTAAAGATGGACTTGACTACATTTTAGAAAACGTCGAATTCAAAGAAAATGAAAACAAAGGCTTAATGCATTTTAGAGACGTCCTAGATTTTATTTTGAAACCAGATGACGAGAAAGATCTCAAAGAGGGCTTAAAACTTTTTGTTGATCTGGCCAACAATGAATACAAAATGACGAATAAAGAGGACTCTGAAAAAATTGTTAAATTGTTTAAAAGTAGAGTTGACCACATTTTAGAAAACGTCGAGCTCAAAGACAATGAAAACAAAGCCTTAACGCATCTTAGAGGCATCCTAGATTTTATTTTAAAACCAGATGACGAGAAAGATCTCAAAGAGGGCTTAAAACTTTTTAGAGATGGATGCGATTTTGCTTTGAAACAGTTAGAAACAAAATAATAAAAAATTATATATTAAGTCCTAAAGTGAGAAAGTAGCAGGCTGCCTGCTTCGTCATCTATGATCCAAATAGCTCTGTTTGCAGCCGTTCCTATAAGCTGAGATGGATAGTTTTCAGGATTGAAAGGAGATGTTAGCACTTTTTCAAGTGTTTTAGCTTTGTTTTTGCCTATCACGTAAACACACACGTATCGAGCTCGATTGATGCATTCATAAGTAAGAGTCATTCGCCAGGTGTTTTTCTGAAAAACATGGTTGGCGACTACTAATTGACCTATCGCTGTAAGGGCTTTCGTATGAGGAAATAAAGAGGCTGTGTGCCCATCATCTCCCATCCCCAGCATCACTAAATCAAAAGGGCGGCCGCCTAAAGTCTCTAAGATAATTTTCTCGTAAGCTTCAGCATTGGCCTCAATATCTGTTTCAGCGACCATACGAAAAATCTGATCGGAGGGTATACCGAGTTTGCCAAGCCCTCCTTCTTCCATCGCCATGTGATAGTTGCTTTCTGTATGATCGGGAGGGACACTGCGCTCATCGCTCCAAAAAAGAAAAACTTTAGACCAATCGATTTTAGATGCCATTTCCGATTCGCTAAGTCTTTTAAAAATATTCTTTGGAGTTGAGCCTCCCGAAAGAGCTACGGCAAAAAAGCCATGATCATCGATGGATTCTTGAGCCACTTCTATCCATTTTTGGACAGAAAAATGTAGTGTTGCCTCTACATCGCCCGGAAGAGTTATAATCCGTCTTTTATCTACAAAATGAAGGGGCTCTTTCATCCTTTCCCCCAAGGAATCCCTGATATAGCATTGAGCATTGATTCGTAATGTTTCCCTGTGGAAGGGTAGAAAATCTCTTTAATAATTTCTTGGCCCTCTGTTATTCCTGCGAGATAACTGCAAGTAGGAAGATCGCATCTCTCTTTATCGGAATATTGAACATTCACTTGTCTTCCCTGACTGACTCTTTTAAAAGAGTAATGACCCTGATTTTTTTCACTCTCTATCTCAATAGAACCAATAGCCCCGGCATTAAGGTCGCTAAAATCCTGGGGAATTAGCAAAATAGCTACTTCATTCATGGTCTTTTTATAGGTGAGTCGTATATTTCCCTCATTTATTTCAATGTTTTGAAACGTCCAATTCAATCGAGAAGCTAGCCAAGCCTGCAAATAAGCGGCTTTGTTTTCTGTATGTAGATAATATTGTGATGGGTTTTTGTTATAATAGATGCGTATAGTATGGCTCTGAACAAGAGATAACAAGGAGTCAGGAGTATCAAAAACCTGTCTAAAAAGAGCTCTCCAACCTGAAAAAGCACTCCAATTTAGATCACTCACATCACAGTGAAAACGGTGCATTAAAGAGAGCACAGCTTTGCTATAGCTTTGCAGATCTTTTGTTGACTCGGTATCAAATATAATCCTATGAGCTAAGGGTTCTAAATGAGGTAAAATAGCATTTTCACCTGAAGGATCTCGGCTCCAAAGAAGATAAATAGGTAAATCTGGAAGAAGCAGGGGTAAGATAATAAAAGGGACTCTTTCCGTTAAAGAGCCGGCTGCACTCACATGAATCACTTCACAAAAAATTTGTGTCTCTCCCTCATGAATCGTTTCAGCTCCCACTTGAGTGCGCAAATAAGGCTCCGAAGAGGAGGCGTCATCTATGATCACTATGACTCGGCAGGGGAATTTACTCACAACGGTCTTAATAAGCTGTTCGAAATAATCAACCCGCTCGTCCTTTTGGAGATAAATAATCAAATTAAAAAGGGATGCTCGAATTTTATTTTGACCCTGCTCTTTATCCCAAAGCTTTGTGAGCTCTTCGTTAATATCAACCAATTCTATGATCGGGTTTCGAACTGCCGTCACTAGATCAGCCTCCATTCACGCTCGTCTCTGGCCATTAGCTCATCTGCTGCTTTAGGCCCCCATGACCCAGCTTGATAGTTGGGAAAATCACTTGGGTTATTTTCCTGCCATCTTTCAAGCACGGGGGTAATCCATTTCCAGGAAGAGAGTACCTCGTCTCCTCTTGCGAAGAGAGTTCCGTCGCCAAGAATACAATCACAAATCAATCTTTCATAAGCTTCAGGTGGAGTCAAGCCGAAGTAGGAGCCGTAGCGAAAATCCATTTTGACCGGCTGAATGGGACTGCTTGGGCCGGGCACTTTACTGTTCATCCGCAAAGAAATGCCTTCATCTGGCTGAATACGAATCGCTAATACATTTTGCTCTTTATTATTCCCTCCCTCTGCAAAAAGAATCGCCGGCACTTTTTTGAAAACCACCGCGATTTCAGTGGCTCGCTTGGGAAGTCTTTTTCCGGCTCTGAGATAAAAAGGAACCTTTGCCCAACGCCAGTTATCTATATAAAGCTTTAAGACCGTATAAGTTTCAATTGGGGAGTTGGGATTCACATTCCCTTCTTCCCGATATCCCTTCACGTCTTGGCCATTGATATAACCGGGTCCATACTGACCTCGAACTACAAATTTGCTAAAATTTGCAAGATCGATTGGTTTAAGAGCTTGCAATATTTTAACTTTTTCGTCACGAATCGCATCTGCCTTTAGATTTGCAGGGGGCTCCATGGTCGTCAAACAAAGAAGCTGCATCATGTGGTTTTGAACAATGTCTCGTAAAATGCCGGCCTCTTCAAAGAAAGCTCCGCGCGTACCAATACCTATCTCTTCACCGACGGTGATCTGAACATGGTCGATATAGTGATTGCTCCAAATAGCTTCAAAAATGGAATTTGCAAAACGGAAAACTAATAAGTTCTGAACTGTCTCTTTGCCAAGGTAATGGTCTATTCGATAAATTTGTGATTCATCAAGATGGTTTAATACAAATTTCTGAAGCTCTATGGCAGAGTTATAATCATGCCCAAATGGCTTTTCAATAATGACCCTGGACCACTTATCTTTGACATGGTTAGTGTCGTAAATCAACCCATGCTTGTTAAGCTTCTCAATTATAACAGGAAAAAAACTGGGTTGGGTGGAAAGATAAAAAACCCTGTTTCCCTTTGTCTGAAACTTTTTGTCCAGCTCTGAAAGAAAACGGGCTAAGGTGTCGTAACCCTGATCATCATCGAAATTAGACTCATGATAAAAAATTTGGTTCTTAAAAGTGCCCCACAGATTTTCATCAATAGGCTTTACTCGAGAAAAATTATTGACCGCTTCATGCATCTCTTGTCGAAACTGATCATGACCCTTTTCCCTTCGGGCAAATCCAACACATGCAAAATGGGCAGGTAGTTGACCCTCCCGAACAAGATTATACAGGGCAGGGCATAGTTTACGGGCCGTTAAGTCACCTGTTGCTCCAAAAATAACTAATATACAGGGGTCAATCACTTTAGAAGAACGTTCTTCCTCCTCAAGCGGAGTGTGTAAAAGGGTGGCGGATTCTTGCATTGTATCTCTATAAAAAAATAAAAGTCTCTTATTATAGAATTAAATTTTTAAAGATTGTTATCAAGCAGTTTTTAATAGATAGCACCTTTAATAGCCAAGATAACTTTGTAGGAGAATAACCGCTGAAATTGAATCCACTAACTGAGAACGCCTTTTCCTTCGCATTCCTCCCTCTTTCAACGCGCGTTCGGCTTGTGCTGTAGTCAGCCGCTCATCCCATAAAAGGACGGGGCATGAGACATGCTGTTTAAGCAATTCAATAAAATAGTGCACCTCGTCAGCTAAAAATCCAATTTTTCCATTCATATGAATAGGATTACCTACAACTATTTCTTTTATGGTATAAGGCTGTAGGGCTTCCAAGATTTTATGAATGGTTTCCTTACTATTTTTTCCAGACACAATGCTTTTTAAAGCACCTGCTATCAGACAATTTGCATCAGAAATTGCCAAGCCAATTCGTTTAAGTCCGTAATCAATGCCAACTATTCTTGCTAAACTCATGATTTATTCTTATAAAGGATAGTAGCTTGCACAAAATCTCGAAAGAGGGGATGGGGCTGAATAGGACGCGATTTAAATTCAGGATGAAACTGAACCCCCACCATCCACGGATGGTCTTTAATTTCAACAATTTCGCAGAGCTCATCATTCTCTAAGGTGCCTGATAAAATCATGCCATGCTTTTCCATAGCTTCTTTATAGCGATTATTAAACTCATACCGGTGTCGATGCCTTTCAAAAATTTTTTGCTTTCCGTAAGCGCAATAGGCTTTAGTCCCTTCTTTAAGGCAGCAAGGATAGGCTCCGAGCCGCATCGTGGCTCCTTTATGAGTGACATCGAGTTGCTCTTCTAGAAGTGAGATAATAGGTTCTGTAGCGCCGGATTTTATTTCAGTCGAGTTCGCTCCTTCAAGGCCCATAACGTGACGAGCAAACTCAACGACCATAACCTGCATACCCAAGCAGATTCCGAAATAGGGGATGTTGTGCTCTCTACAATATTTGGCCGCCTCAATTTTACCTTCCCATCCACGCTCTCCAAAACCACCCGGAACAAGGTATCCATCGCACCCTTGCAGGGCAGTTCCTTTATCTGATTCGATCTCTTTTATTTGGAGCCGATACCCTGAAGCTAAGGCTCCATGATGCAGCGCTTCAAAAACCGATTTATACGCATCTTTGTGCTGGAGATATTTTCCTACCACTCCTATTGTCACTGTTCCCTTTGGGTTCTTGATGGTGTCTACAATCTCCCTCCATTCTGTAAGCTTGATGAGAGGATTGGCCAAACCGAGCTGGGTACAAATCCGATCGGCTATTCCCTGCTCATGCAACATGAGGGGAACCTCATAAATGGTTGTCTGAGCGTCCATCTCATCAAAGACAAACTCTTGAGGCACATTACAGAACAGGCTGATCTTTTTTTTGATTTCTGCAGAAAGAGCAACTTCGGAGCGGCAAAGAATGAAATCGGGTGTAATTCCAATGCTTCTCAATGTTTGCACAGAGTGTTGAGTCGGCTTGGTTTTCACCTCTCCGCTTGCTTTGAGATAAGGAACATAGGTCATATGGATATTGAGACAGTCTCGGGGCAATTCATTGCGAAACTGCCGAATTGCCTCTAGAAACGGCAGCGACTCAATGTCCCCAATCGTTCCTCCTATTTCGATAAGAACTACTTCAGCATCCACATTTTCTCCACATTCCCAAATTCGTCTCTGTATCTCGTCGGTTATATGGGGGATCACCTGAACGGTTTTACCTAAATAATCTCCTCTTCTTTCTTTTTTAATCACGGTATCGTAGATCTGTCCTGAGGTGGCCGTAGATAGGCGGGAGAGAGGAGAAGTTGTGAAACGATAGTAATGGCCCAGATCGAGATCGGTTTCAGCCCCATCATCTGTGACATAAACCTCTCCATGCTCAAATGGATTCATTGTTCCCGGGTCGACATTCAGATAGGGATCCAATTTGAGCATAGCTACTTTAAACCCCTTCTTCTCAAGGAGCATGGCAATAAATGCCATCGTCAGCCCTTTTCCTAAAGAGGAGACAACACCGCCGGTGATGAAGATGTATTTGCGCGACATAAAATAGTTTCTATTTTTTTTAAATCATCAGGTGTATCAACTCCAATAGTCTGATCTTCAACCAAACAACAATGGATCGGATACCCGCTTTCCAACACTTTCAATTGCTCCAGATCTTCAGTTTTTTGAAGAGGGGAGGGTTCTAGCTGTCTGAACTTCAACAAAAAATCCCGCCTAAAACAGTAAACTCCTAGATGACGATAGTGATCACAATCGACATGGGTAGCTGAAAAAGGAATGGGGGCTCTGCTGAAATACAAGGCTCTTTGCTGCTTGTCAAAAACACACTTAACCACATTTGGATTAAACACATCTGAATGAGAGTGGAGTTTAGCAAGAAGAGTCGTTAACACAGCTTCTGAAGTGTCCTGCATTTTTTTGACCAATTGTTCAATGAAGGAGGGGTTAAGGCACGGTTCATCTCCTTGGATGTTTACCACAATCTCAGCTTCAAAAAATTGCTTTTCCATAAGCTCTGCTATTCGATCTGTGCCGCTAGGACACTCTTTTGATGTCATAAACACTTCACCACCAAACTCTTCTACATGATCATAAATCCGCTGATCATCTGTGGCAACTACCAGCCGATCTAATAGCCTGCTTTTTATAGAATTTTCATATGTCCATTGTATTAAAGACTTTCCAAGTATATTTGCCAAAGGCTTGCCCGGAAAGCGACAGCTTTGCCACCGAGCAGGAATTACCCCAATAATTGACATTTTCCCCACCAAATTAATCAAAATATCATACAAAAAAACATTTTTATCTGCAACGCCAATGACTCTTGTTACAAAACCTCAGTTATTAATAAAATTAATTTAATTAAATTAATTTATTTAGTAACATAGGCTTTAAAGAGAAATATAAAGGAATATCTATGAGCGCTAAAAACTTATTAAACTATC
Organism: Chlamydiales bacterium; assembly: GCA_049281295.1. Classification (GTDB taxonomy): domain Bacteria; phylum Chlamydiota; class Chlamydiia; order Chlamydiales; family JAAKFR01; genus JBAPRV01. The sequence goes on along the minus strand of JBAPRV010000178.1, from coordinate 15,710 downwards.
TTTTGTTTGGCATTATTCTTTCCATTCCTCTTCAGGGATCTCCTTTCGCCCAGTTCTCATCTCCTAAAACAAGTAAGAATATAAACAAAAATAGCTGGAAATCTTACTCTTATGAAAAGAATGGTTTTTCAATAGAGCTGCCTGAAAAACCTGAACACGTTGAGCAGAGCATCACTATCCCTAAAACTGATCTGCAAATCACTTATGATACGTATTTAAGCGAACCAAGCGATTCCTCAGTTTATGTCATTTCTGTTTGGAAATACCCTCCGGAAATAGATATGTCGAGCCCTGAAATTAATTTGAAAGACGGTTTTAGCGGCATGCTATCCGCTCTTCCGGGATCTAAGGTGCTCAATATGAATATGGGAACTCTTCAAGGGTATAATACCCTAGAGTTTTTAGTTCAAAATGAGGATATTTACTTTCAAGGGAAACTAATTCTTGTTCACAACACTCTCTACCAGGTGTTTACAGTCTACAAAAACTCCTCGGAGAATATGACCGACAACTACGTGCAATTTATCGATTCCTTTAAGCTATTAAGTCCCGAAAAAAACAACACCTACCCCACCAATTCAAAGAAGAAAAACAGCGTCCATTTTTAACTTATATTACCTGAGCCCTCTGCCAAAAGCTTTCCTCTCGAGCCAGTAGTCGAATGAGATAAATCCTGGTCCAAAGCAGAGAACCACAAGAGTGGTATAGAGGAACAGGAAGGGGCTCTGTTCGATGAAAAGAGAGGGGGTGGAAAAAAACTGTACTAAAGCCTCCTCATGTGCTGTGGCATATGCAACCGCAAAAACAATAGTTAATAAAATAGTAAAGAGGCGAGAGAAGAGGCCTACAAATAAAGAAATGCCTCCAAAAAATTCAACACCTCCAACAAAGTAGGCGCTAAAGAGGGGAAGAGGGATATTAAGGGAGGCGAAAAAGTCTGCGACCTCATAAATATTTGTCCACTTTCCAATTCCTGTCATGATCAAGAGGCCTCCCCAGTAGAGGCGTATAATAAGCAGAAAAAAACTACCTAAAAAATTTTCTCCTTTGACCAAGCCTAGGTAGATCTGCTTCCACCAGCTCATATTTGGTTTGTTTTGCATCATTGACCTTTCATCCTTAAATATAGTATCTTTTATTCGATTATGACTGTTTTGCTTAAAAGTAGTTTATCCGGCATTCAAAAGGGAATTGAGCTCCTAAAACAGGGGGAAGTAATAGCTTTCCCAACAGAGACTGTTTACGGGCTAGGAGCTCCTATTTTCTCTGTTGAGTCTATTAAAACAATCTTTCAAATCAAGCAAAGACCTCCTGACAATCCCTTAATTGCTCACATTTCATCTCCAGATCAAATTAAACTTATTGCTCAAAAGATTCCACCTCTCTTTCATCTGCTCTCTGAGGCATTTTTTCCGGGCCCATTGACAATTCTGCTTCCCAAGCACGAGAGCGTCCCTGCCATAGCTTCTGCGGGCCTGTCAACTCTCGGAGTACGGATGCCCAGCCATCCTGTGGCTCGCCGGCTTATAGAGGGCGTAGGAATCCCATTGGTAGCCCCTTCGGCCAATCTTTCGGGGCACCCAAGCAGCACCACTGCTCAGCATGTGATCGACGATTTCAACGGCAAGATAGCGGCGGTCATAGATGGGGGGCCCTCTTTCTTCGGATTAGAATCTACAGTTATTTCTCTGGCTCCCGACCCTATTCTCCTTCGGCCTGGAGTTATCACAAAAGAGGAGATTGAGAAAGTGCTTAAACGGCCTCTTCTTATGGCTCAGTTGGAAAGTCAAAATGCCCCTCCTTCTCCCGGCATGAAATACCGTCATTATGCTCCTAAAGCGAAGCTCTCTCTCTTTGAGACAAAAAAGGACTTAGAATCTTATCTGGCAACAGCTCCCTCGCTTAAAAGAAAAACGCTCACTTCCCTCAAGCCGGAAGAGCTCTATCTTCGTTTGCGAGAAGCCGATCAACAAGAGTGCGAGGAAATCTTGGTGCTTTGTGAAAAGATAGCCGGAAATCTAGCCCTTATGAATCGACTGCAACGGGCTGCTGACTATCCAAAGCAAAAGGTTGAGATGAAGGTCTAAAGTCTAAGATTTGCATGATTTCGTCAAGTCCTTCACTCACCTTCATCCTTTGAGGTAACAATTCTCCGTTATTACGGGCTTTTACCAGTTTTGCAAGCACTTGCAAGTCAACTTTGTTGGTGTTTTCACAAGCTTTTCGAGTGTTCAGAATAGAGTCCCAGATTTTGATAATTCGCCAGTTACAAGATTCTGTCGCCAGGCGATCTACCTCACCTTGACTATTCTCAACTAAGCGATTGAATTCAGTGTCGATCTTTACTCGCCATCTAAGCATATCTGTGATTTCTTTTTCTTCATTCTCACTGACTATAGGGTGCGGTACGCTTTCTAGAAAACCAGACAAAAATCTTGGAACAGTAAATAGCAAAAGAAAATAATTCATAAATGCAGGCTTTTGTATAGGCAAAAGTAGATGCATAGGGATTCTTTTTGTTATATACAGCCTAAACTTCTCCAGCATCGGGTAGACCGTTTCTTGGTATATTTCTTCAACACGAGAGGAAAACTTTGAAAATGTGATATGGCCGCTATACCCAGGAACGCTAATTAAACGGCCATTCCAATGACCCACGCTGACATTTGCATTATTTAACAGGTTTAGCAATGTCTCTTGGTCTGCGTTTTTTACTGCATCCAAAATAGCAGGATTTCGGCTCTCAAAATTATTTTTTATCATAGATAAAAACCATTTTTTCTTTTTTCAAGTATACACATACATTAATAAAAAAATAAATATATAAAATTATTTTTAGATCTTGAAAAAACTAGTAAATTGAGATTTTAGTAGAAACCAGGGGCGATGGAAAGCTTAAAATATCTCTAGCGTTCCTTCCATTTTTTTGCTACGTTCCTCTCTATAGGAACATATGGAGGAAAAAGAGATATGGGTCAAAATGTTACAGAGCAGCTCATCGAAAGCCACCTGGTTGAAGGAGAAATGAAGGTTGGCTCTGAAATCGGTCTTAAAATCGACCAGACTCTAACTCAAGACGCTACGGGAACCATGGTTATGCTCGAACTTGAGGCCATGAATTTAGACAAAGCCAAAACCGAGATCTCAGTCCAATATGTTGATCATAATATCTTACAATCCGATTTCAAAAATGCCGAAGACCATATTTTCCTCAGAAGCGCTTGCCAACGTTTTGGTATTTGGTATAGCCGTGCCGGGAATGGGGTAAGCCATCCTGTTCATATGGAACGCTTTGAGATTCCTGGAAAAACACTTCTTGGTTCGGATAGCCATACATGTGCAGCGGGTTGCATGGGGATGCTTGCTATTGGAGCGGGAGGACTCGAGGTCGCTTTTGCAATTGGCGGAGAGCCTTTTCATGTCAAAATGCCTCAAATTTGGGGGGTAAAGCTGGTAGGAGAGTTGCCAAAATGGGTTAGTGCTAAAGATGTCATCTTGGAGATGCTTCGACGCCATGATGTCGCCGGAGGGGTAGGGAAGATTATTGAATATTATGGGCCTGGTTTAGAAGGGTTATCAGCTATGGATCGGCACGTGATCGCTAATATGGGGGCAGAACTTGGAGCTACCACCACGGTTTTCCCTTCTGATCTTGAGGTTAAAAGATTTATGGAAAGTCAGCGGCGCGGTGACGAGTGGAAAAAACTGATTGCTGATAAAGACTGCAATTACGACCTACACGATGAAATAGACCTTTCAAAGCTTGAGCCGTTGATTGCTTTGCCCAGCAGCCCCGGCAAAGTTGTGCCAGTCCGTGAAGTTGAAGGAGAAAAAGTCTACCAGGTGATGATAGGCTCATCAGCTAACCCCGGTTACAGAGATTTTGCAATTTCAGCGGAAATCATAAAAGGGAAACAGGCTCACAGCCGTGTCTCTTTCGATATTAACCCTACGTCCCGCCAAATTTTAGAAAATTTGGCTCGCAATGGCCATCTTGAACAATTGGCTTTTTCAGGGGCTCGTATTCATCAGGCAGGTTGTAATGGCTGCATTGGGATGGGGCAGGCTCCGGCTAATGGACGACCCTCACTGCGTACTGTTCCACGCAACTTCCCCGGCCGTTCGGGGACAAAAGAGGATAGCGTCTACCTTTGCAGTCCTGAGACTGCCACGGCAGCGGCTCTGACAGGAGTGATTACCGACCCTCGCGATCTTGATATGCCCTATCCTGAGGTGAAAGAGCCCGATAAATTGATTGTAGACACCTTATCTGTGGTTCCCCCTCCAAAGGGGGGCGAAAAAATCACATTAGACAAGGGAAGCAATATCAAAAATCTACCTACTTTCCATCCTCTTCCGTCTAGCATAGAAGGGCCTGTTTTGATAAAAGTGGGTGATAATATCTCTACAGATGAAATTATGCCGGCCGGCTCTGAAGTGCTTCCTTTCCGGAGCAATATCCCGGCTATTAGCCGCTTTGTGTTTGCCCAAGTGGACGACACCTACCCAGAACGAACAAAACCTTACCAAAAGACAGGCCACATCATAGTTGGAGGTAAAAACTACGGGCAAGGTTCAAGCCGAGAGCATGCAGCAATAGCGCCTCGCTATCTAGGTGTCTGCGTTGTTTTGGCAAAAAGTTTTGCCAGGATTCATCACGCCAACTTGAGTAATTTTGGAATTGTCCCACTTACATTTCAAGATCCCAATGATTGGGATAAGATCACCCCTAAGGACTTGTTGGCCTTTGCTAATCTTTGCGAAGAGATCAAAAAAGGGAATGAGGTTACTGTAAGAAATGTGACTCAAGGCTATTTTATCAAGGCTAAACACTCCTTGAGCGAACGGGAGCTAAAAAATGTGCTGGCAGGTGGAATGATCGAGCGGTATCGCAAGACAAAAGGGACTTAAAGATGCGCATCGCCGATCTTCATTGCGATCTATTAAGCTACCTGGCTGATAATAAGGAACGCACTCCTAATGAACCCAAGTGCCGCTGCTCTTTTCCACAGCTTAAAAAGGGGAACGTAGCTATACAAGTGTTGGCTATCTTTACTCAGACAGGAGAAAATGGGATTGAGGCCGCTAAAAAGCAACTCGCTCTTTTTCAAACTCTTCCTAAATCATACCCATCAGATTGCAGACATCTTAAAGATTTGCCCTCTTCTCCTGAAGAAGGTAAAGTCTCTTTTTTAGCCGCCATAGAAAACCTCTCCGGCCTATGCGACGAAACAGAAAGTCTAGAGAACGGCCTCTTTCGACTCGTTCAATATCAAGAACAAGCCAATCCGATTCTCTATGTGAGCTTGACGTGGCATGAAGAAAACCGTTTCGGAGGAGGGGATAGATCCAAAGCAGGATTGAAGCGGGATGGAGAGATTGTTTTAGATTATCTAAATGAAACAGCTATAGCTATCGATTTAAGCCATACCTCAGATGCCCTGGCAGAGGATATCTTGAATTATATCGATAAAAAGGGGTTAAACCTTACTCCTATAGCCAGCCATTCCAACTTCCGCTCGATTTGTCACCACCCTCGCAATTTGCCCGACCCTTTCGCTAAGGAGATCGTCAATCGGGGTGGAGTGATTGGATTTAATTTTGTAAAACCATTTGTCGGTCAGAAGTCTCCAGAGGATTTTATGAGACATGTTGATCATGCCCATAAGCTCGGGGTGCAAAATCATTACTGCTTTGGAGCCGACTTTTTCTTTGAAGACGACTTCCCTCACTCTTCCCCTGCTTTTTATGACCGTTTTGGAAATGCCGGCTGCTATCAAGAGTTGATCAACTACTTAAGCACAGCATACTCTTTGAGTGAGTTAGAAAAACTAGCCTACAAAAATTTAAATAATTTTTTAACAAGACAAATTTTATGATTATTGCTGGCGACATTGGAGGAACTAAAACAAACCTTGCCCTTTTTGATGAGGGAGGCAATTACAAACATCTGGTGACGTTTAAAAGCCAGCAATATTCTAGCCTCCGCAGTATCTTGCAAGAATTTTTAACCCCTTTGCTGAATGAACATGACCCATCGCATTTCAAAGGAGCTTGTTTTGCAATTGCCGGACCTGTACAAAATGGAGTGTGCCAAGCAACGAATCTTCCATGGGTCGTCGATGCAGCTGAACTTTCCAAAGCTCTAAATATCCCTAACACATTTCTGATCAATGACTTGGAAGCTAACGCCTTTGCTATAGACATGCTTTCTTCCGAAAATCTCTACGAGATCGCAGCGGGTCAGGGAAAATGCATTGGAAATAGGACCGTTATCTCTCCGGGAACAGGTCTTGGAGAGGCAGGTTTATATTGGGATGGAAAGTTTCATCACCCCTTTGCCTCTGAAGGGGGACACTGCGAATTTGGCCCCAGAGATGAGCTGCAAATAGATCTCTGCCGCTATCTCTATCAACGATTTAACCATGCCTCATATGAGAGGATTCTTTCAGGGCCTGGTCTTTTCCACATTTATGAATTTTTTCGAGAAGTTTTGAAAAGGGAAGAGCCGAGCTGGCTCGCCGAAGAGATCAAAAAAGATGATCCTTCAAAGGTGATTACCACTTATGCTTTAAATGAAAAATCATCCCTTTGCAAAGAAGCTCTGACTTTATTTGTATCTATTTTAGGATCAGAAGCAAGCAACTGCGCTTTAAAATTCATGGCGTTAGGGGGTGTCTACCTTGGAGGAGGAATCCCTCCTAAAATCCTCCCAATGCTCAAAACTGCTGCTTTTCTTGAAGGCTTTGCCGACAAAGGACGTTTTCGTTCTCTTCTTGAAGAGATTCCCATTCGGGTGATTTTAGATGACAAAGCGAGTTTGAAAGGAGCTGCTCGCTATTGCCTTCTTAAACAAAGAAATACCGTCTCTCTTTAATTTATAAATAATAAAATTTTGATTTTTTTAATTTATATCACTAGAATATAAATTAAAAGAGCTTTGTTTTTTCCATACAAAAAGGCAGTTATGTTTGAATCTAATCAACCTCAACAATCTACGCAAACCTCATTAGAAGCTGCCGACCCAGCGAAAACACACTCTCTAGAGATCGGATGGGGGGTAGCTGTTTTAGAAGCTTTTCTTACAATCGCCCGCATAAACAGCCGGATGCTAAAACAGCTTGCTAAGATAAAAGAAGATATAAAGTCCAATGTCCCTAAAGAATCTGTTGTTTCTTCAATGAATCAATTTATAGGGCAATTGAATTCCGTGTTAGGAGGGGCGCCCCTTCCTCCTTTTGAATTAACCGGCCCGGACAATGCACGAAGAGCCGTAGAGAACTATATTGTCTCATTCGAGAAATACGTCAATTTTGCGATGGAAAATAATACTCTCACTTTAAAAGACGAGTTTACAGTCTTCAACAAAGCGATACAAATATGGGATGGGGTTATCTCAGGCCAGCCACCACTGAAACAGAGCTTATCCGTTTTTCAAGGCCTCATTAATGAGGTCAATACCCTTTTGCCTGAGCAGAATCAATTTCCAAACATACCAAGCGAGTTATATGGAGGAAAGATATGAACCCGCAGCAATATTTACTTCCTTTGACAAACCAACTTGATCTATTGATCCAGGTCGTAAATGAAAGCCCTTATTTATCATCCGAGTGCCGAAAACAGTTGGACAAAGAAATTTACGATCTCAAAGAGAGATTTGAAGAGGGAGCTGTTAGCTTTTCTCAGGGAGAGCACACTCTAAGGGATTTAAACAACAGAGCTGCAATGGATGAGATAACCAATTTGATGAACAAAATTCATTATCTTAATCCTTCCAGCTCTCGTTTAGAAATGTTGCGCGAGTTATCACGACAGTTAGGGGAAGGAGAGGCCTCTCCTGAACAAGTCCGAGAGAGCATCAATCAAATTATGCAAGTTTCACTGAAATAAGGAAAGATACTCCCCATAGCCCTCTTCTTCCATTTTATCTTTGGGAATAAAGCGGAGAGCAGCAGAGTTAATACAATACCTCATACCGTTAGGGAGAGGACCGTCAGGAAAAAGATGGCCCAGGTGGGCATTGCTCTTTTTTCCCCGAATTTCTGTCCGACGAGAGCCTAGTTTCCAGTCATCGTGCTCATCAAGAGATTCGCTACGTATTGGCTGAGTAAAGCTGGGCCACCCACTCTTAGAATCGAATTTATCTGTTGAAGCAAAAAGAGGTTCTCCCGAAACCACGTCCACATATATTCCTTCTTCTTTGTTTTCCCAATATTCGTTTTTAAAGGGAGGCTCGGTTTCCTCTTCCTGAGTCACTTTGTATTGTAAAGGGGTTAATTTTTCTCTTAGATCCTCTTGGGAGGGTGTTTTATCCTGCCATATTTGTTGCAGCTGTTTTTCATGACCGCTTCTGTAGTGTTTGTATCGTTCAGGCTGTTTAAGGCAGTAGTTTTGATGAGACTCTTCAGCAGGATAAAAGGGCTTGGCAGGAAGGATCTTGGTAGCAACCGGCCTATCAAATCCCTTTTGAATGGAGGCTTTCGATTTTTCTGCCAAAATCTTTTGCTTTTCGTCGTGATAAAAGATCACCGTTTGATAAGAGCTTCCTCTATCAGCAAATTGCCCTCGTGCATCCAGTGGATCGATCTGACGCCAAAAAATATCGAGGATTTGAAGGAAAGTGATACGTTCCGGATCGAATTCAACTTCAACAGCTTCCACATGTCCCGTATCCCCACGGCACACCTCCTCATAAGTTGGATTGGGATGTGTTCCTCCAGTGTAGCCACAACGCGTCGATGTAACGCCTAGAACCTTTCGAAAAGCACTTTCGATGCACCAAAAACAACCCCCGGCTAATGTTGCTTTCAAAAAAAAACCTGACTTCAAAATTGAATTCAGGTTTTAGCAAAAAAAGCTATTCTTTGAATAGAAAATTATTTCGCAGACTCGCTCCGAGAATCTCTTGGATCAATCTTTTGATCAGATGTTTCAGAAAGACTTTGAGATTGACTCTCTACAGTTTTATGTGGTCTTTCAGTTCGATTGGATGCTGACCGATCTTCTGCAGCTTTATTCGAGACAATCGGCCGTCTGGTTTGAGAGCTATCTTTAACCGCTCTATTTGATAGGGCGGTTCGGCTAGTTTGAGATCGATCTCCAACTGTTTTGTTCAGTACTTCAGTTTGGCTAGTTTGCAGCCGAGCTTCTCCAAGCTCATTTCGATTCGATTGAGATCGGTCTTCTGCAACTGCATTCAGAGCGGCTAACTCATTCGACCTATCTTCTTCAGTCTCGTTCGGCAAAATAGCCTCTCTAGTTTGAGGTCGATCTGTTGTTAATGGACTCAATCGATCAGTTCGGTTGGTCTGGGGCCGATTTTCTGAATCATCCCATCTTGCTCTATCTTGATTTTCATCTTTTTTAGAAGAGGAGAGCACTCTTATGAGTTCAGCAAACACACTTCGATCAAACCCGGTACTATCAGCTTGAGAACGTATTGCTTGATCCGATACCTTATCGCTCATATTGTTACTTGCAAGCAGCAAAATTATAATGGCCATTGCTTGAGCAAGCAAGTCCGTTTTATCCTCATTTTCAGGATCTTCAGGGTCTCCAATTTCAATATCACCATCTCCAATTTCAATCTCCTCATCCTCTCCATCTCCAATTTCAATACCTTCAAAAAAGTCTTTCAGGTGACCGGATATTGCAGATACAGTTTGTTTAAAAAGCTCACCAAAAGCTTGGTTTCTCGCAAGGTTTCCAAGAACTGTCAGTAATCTCTGTTCTCTTCCCACTTCAATCTGCTGGGCAAAAGCCTTCGCAACAGCTAGAAAGGTCGCCTCATAGGAGCTCTTATTCTCTAAATCACCTTCGGATTTATTCACAAATGAAGCTAACACCACTCCATACTCAGGGAAAAGATCACTAGGTGTTCTTCCCATTCCTTCACCAACCAAAGCAGTATTGATTTTTTGAATATAAGTATTGAGATCGCCCACTAATTTTTCTTTATCCAATGGCCCCGCAGCCACATCAATTCTCAAATTCTTAAAAGCGATCCCTTGAGGCTCTCCATTAGAAAAAAGCCCACTATTAACTGCAAAACTATAAAACTCTTCTCCCAATTTGGCATAGTTATTGAAATTGTCTCTTTCAACCGCTTCAATAGAATTCCCGCTTTGAGTCAGTAAGGGAATATGAATTCCTAGTTGCTGGTTCAAAGAAACCAAGAAAACATTGATATCGGTCCTGCTCTTCTCAAAATCATTAGACGCACTCAGATCGTTTCCGATTTTATTTAGCGCTCCTTCAAACTCATCATTTTTTCCGGCGGCAAAAACAAAAGCACGTAATGCATCCAAGTAGTTTTGTAAGTAGTCAGATTGAATTAACTCTAAAATCTGATTATCGTCTAAAAAAGAAATAGGTGCATTTTGGATGTACCCAGCTTCGGGCAGTGAAGGCCACGACGATATTGTATTATTAACCATAATAAACTCTTCAAACAAATTTTTTTTAAAAAATATGCATTAATTATATCAAATATTTAATTTATTTTCAATAGAAACTTAATATTATTAATTTTATTTTAACAATGAATAATTTTATTTATTTTTTCTTAATTTTTTGGTTATTTATGACCACATCAATTTATGCAGAAAATTCCGGATCTGTTGTAACCGTACATGGCTTTATGAGATCTTCAAAAAGCATGGCTGTTATGGCCTCTTCAATTGGAAAGGAGGGATGGAGGGTATTAAATTGGTCCTACCCAAGCCGGAGCAAATACATAGAAGAACACGCGGAGGAGCTGGTAAATAGACTAAAGATTTTGTCACATAAATACCCTGATAGGCCTATTAGCTTTGTCACCCATTCCCTGGGAGCTCTCATTGTCAGAAGCACTTTAAACCATCCGGACTGCCCCTCTGAAGCTAAAAAAGGCTGCGCCGTGCTTATAGCTCCGCCCAATAGAGGCGCTTATTTTGCGCGCTATCTCCATAGATACCCTCTTTTCAGAAAAATACTTGGAGAAAAAGCAGGGCAAGAGCTCATGACAACCCCACGAGATGGGTTTGATCATCTTGGGGACTTTCCGAATCAAATGCCCATCTTAATTATCTCGGGGACAGGGGGGACTAACCCTATTATTCCCGATTTAAACGATGGAAAAGTCGGGTTAAAAGAGACCTGCCTTTCTACTTCCCACTATCATCAAACCACCCCTTCAAGGCATACCTGGATATGCTATAAATCCGATGTCATCAAAAAAACAAAAAAATTTCTTTTTATTTATGGAACAGGGGGAAGCCAGGAAAATCGATAGGAGGGGAGGGAGGTATATTTACTGATTCAGTATATCAAAAATTTATTTAAAATTAATATTCGCTTCGTACAATATAATAAGGTTAGTTAAAATTTTATTGTTATGAATAATACTGCTCTTATAAACAGAGGAGAAGTGGGCAACCGATGGACATTCTCCTTTCCTGACAAAAAGAAGGTGCAAGCTGGTTTACTCGTGCTAACAGTAGCCTTGGCTGCTATTTCGCTGCTGCCCTCTTTATCATTCGAAGCATCATTGGCTTTTCGTTCTGCTGCGTTTCTTTCAACGGCAGTGCTTTCAGCTAGCAACTGGTCAGAGGGTCGATTGAACAGAACCACCAAGTTAGCAACTATTACCAAACTTGCAGCCATTGCACTCGGCATCGGTGGCTTAGCAGCTGGGTTGCCGCAACTAACTACCATTTCATTAGCACTCTCTGCTTCAATTTCAGCAGTAGAACTCATGAAAAATATGCACGACAAAAAGATGGAAAACCTCCCATTCTATATAGGGCTTCTAGTTATTAAATCCTTAATGCTTACTGCTGCATTAACGGGATCTTGGCAACTTCTCACTGCTGTCACAGCTACCAGCTCTTTCTTCATGGGAATGATGGCATTGAAAACACTTAACAACGCCAAAGACAATTATGACAGAGCTATTGGAATAAGTTACATAATGCTAAGCATTTTAGGTTTTTCAGGGGGTGCTAAAATTGCAAAAATCACATGGGATAGCAACGAGCCTACACCTCCTTCCTTCCCCAATTATAGTAAACAACTCTCGCAAGAAGACAACAGCGTTATTGTCCGTCCTTAGACCTTGATTGCTACCTAATTTTTTTTCTTAGCCATTTTTATTTTCTATCGCTACGAGTCAGGCACCAAATCTGAAATCTATTTTTAACTATTTCATTTTTTATTTTCTTAAGTACAAGAAAGATAAATCTTACCTCTGTTTTTATTTATAATTTTTATTGATCAATATTCATAGCAATCATATAAGAAGGACAAGCGCTCAAATTTTTCCTATTACATAAATTAGGTTAAATTTTAAAAAAACTTATTTTGAAAAAATTAAGACAGTAAATATAATTATAATTACAAAAACAGTCATTGAAGGAAGGTTGTTTTATGAAAGTAATCAGAGTATTATCAATCATTAGTTTAGCATCTTATTTAGTATTGCAAGGGCTGTATTACCTTGCTCTTGAGTCGTCTCCTCTGCTTCACGCAGCTATCGGAATCTTAGGATTAGGTGCAGGAGCCCTCATGTTTATCTCACTCGGCCATTGGACCGACCTACATAAAGAAGAGAAAAGATAAACAATCGAAAGATTCAAGACTGAAGTCTCTCCCATTGGCAGGCATTCTTGTACTGCCGAGGGAGGGGCTTATTATTAATACATTCAACAGTTATTCGCGAAAAGCCACTTTCCCGTCTTTATAGCCCACGAGCACTTTGACAGGAAGACCAAAAAAGAAACCGGTTTCAACAACTCCTGGGATCTTCTTGATAAGGTCATGATCCTTTTCAGGGTCGGGAAAACGAGTAGGGTAGTTAATATCAAAAATATAGTTTTCGTTATCGGTCTTTACTAAAGAGCCATCCTGTTGATTAAGGCGCAACTTGCCCTGATAGCCCATTTTTTCGATTTTAGCAATCGTAGCTAGATACCCAAAAGAAAGGATTTCAACAGGGAGACCAAATTTCCCAAGCTGATCGACAAGCTTGCTCTCATCTACAACAACGATCATTTCTCGGCTTGAAGTGGCTATAATTTTTTCACGTGAGTGAGCTCCACCTCCGCCTTTGATCACACGTTTTTGAGGATCAACTTCATCAGCTCCATCAACCATTAGATCAATATCTATGGAAGCAGCCCGATCCATCTCGACAGTAGGAATACCTTCTTCTTCGGCAATCTTGAGAGATTGCATCGAGGAAGAGACAGCTTGAATTTTCAATCCTGCTCTACATCTCGCGCCTAAATGTTTGATAAAATAAACAGCTGTTGTCCCTGATCCCAATCCTACCAACATACCTTCCTTAACCAAAGAGGCAGCTTTTTTCCCAACAGCCTCTTTGATTTCATTTTGCGTGAGGCATTGTTGGCAAGGCGATGCATTTTCTCTTACCAAGCTATGTAAAGGTTGCGAATTAACGCTTGATCGAACTACAACTTTTCTTCCAGTCCAAGTTATATCAGTCTCGGAATAGCAAGAGTCATAACTATTATCGATATTTATTACTGGAGACACCATACGTCTATAGAATAACGCTCATTCAAAGTATTGTTTCACGAGATCGCAAATGTAAAGAAAAGATTATTTTTTTGCCAGCAGTCAGTTTTGACATTCTCCCCAGATTTAGAGCTTTCTTAATTTATACCCGTTCATTCGGGGTCCCATGCCATTTCTTAAGCGCATCTTTCTCATAAAAATCTAATCCTAACAATCAAGACCTTAAGTGTTAGCCACCCCTACTGAACGGATACCTTAATTTTAGGGTCCACTAAAAGTTTCATATATTTAGTTTTTTCTTTGTAAAAAATTTATTCTATTTTTACACTCAAATCATTTTTCTATCCAAGCTATAAATGAGGAGAGAATGCAAAGAATTCTCATACTTTTCATTTCTTTTGCTTTCATTTCAAACCTTGTAGCCCTTCCTGACTACTATTCTTCTTCAGTATTGGAGAGTACTTGATGATCTGGAATTTTCTATTCATTGTGCTCTTTGGGGAGAAGTGACCCCTATTTTACGCAAAGTTATTTTAATCTGGGAACCAGAGGATGAAATAGCGATAATTCAATTCTTTCATGATGGAGAGATTATTGATAAAGTAAACATCCATTATGTGTCCCTATTTAAAGCGATAAAATCTGATTTTCTTGAAAATCCAAAAATAGATTTTGAAATTATACGTTGTGATTTTCCTAATTCTTTACCTAGCAAAAGACATATTATATACGCTAGAAGAGAACCATTTGTGGACCCAGTTGAAGTAGAAGGGGAATACACACATGTAGATTTGGGAGTTATTGATAAGATTGAAAGGGGTATTCATAAAGCTCTTCTAGGAGTGGTTATTCCTGATATACGGGCGATTACTCTTAGATGGAAGCCGGGGGATAAAAAAGCAATCATACATTTCTATAACGCAGGAGAAATCCCTTTTCATAGACAGAACTATTATGCTTATGTCGCCTTTGAAGCTGATCCTAATCGTGGAGAACATCCACATCTTTGTGGCTATGAGATCACCCGATGCGATCCTCCTGAAAAAGTAATCACCCACGATGACTTTATAATTTACAGGAGAAAAGAGCCTTTTGAGGATCCAAATGGCTAGCACAAGAAACTAAGTTAAAAATTTTAATTTTTTCAGAGATTAATAGTTGATAGACGAGGGGATTTCACCCTCCCTCTAAAACCGTTCAAGCGCTACACCTAGGAATTTACGATTTTTTTAGAAAAAATTTGATTGCTCCAAAACTAAAAATATTCTTTATATTTACTTAAATTTTTACTACATTCTTTAGGGTTGGATTTTAAGCTTGTCAGAGGTGCAAAAAAAGCTATGAGTGGAGTAGATAACAATAGGGGAGTAGATAGCAGCTTAGGTTGCTCGGCAGCAAAAGATGGTTCTGTACCACCGACAGCAGCAAAAGTAAATCTGGCCTTTCAACAGAACCCTCCACGAACTCCCGAAGCGTCAGTCTCTCTACCCCCAATGCCGCCAATATTGGCAGCTCCTATCGTTTTAGGAGGAATGGCTGCTCAACATTGCAAGAAGAATCGAGATGCTCATCTTGGAAATGCGGGCAATGCTGCCCCAGGTGAAAAAGCGATCAACTTTGATCGTTCAAAAATGGGAGTATTACATCGATTAGGTGTGGTACCTCTCAAAACAGAAAAAATATTCTTCTGTGGCAAAGAAGTGGAGATCGCGCTCTATCCTCGCATGCATCCAACAAAATCCCAAGTTGAGATTGTGAAAGGACCTGTAGAACTTGTAGGGCTGAAAGTGGATGGGCTTAACTGTCATGAATCAGGCTGGCAGCAGCAGGCTGTAGCAAAACTTGCTGCTCAAGTAAATGCGCAGCAACAAAACGCTAAAGCCATTCCCACAACACCTGTAAAAGAAAGTGCTACTTCCGTTTCGACCACTTCGACAAATCAACCCAAAAAATTTGAACAAGTACCTCCGCAACAACAAACCATCGACCTCACAGCTTCTCCTCTAGATTTTATATCCCGCGGCTTGAATACAGCCTCGACCACATTGATAAATATGCCACTGATCGATTCTATAGATCCCACTGATACAACCAAGAATGCAGAAGCAAAAAAATTGCTCCAAAATATTCAAGAGGCTCAAATGAGGAAAAATAAAGTCAAAGCTGACTTTCGTGCAACCGGACAAGAAAACGAG
>JBAPRV010000177.1:0-7335 GCA_049281295.1 Chlamydiales bacterium | reverse complement strand
TGCTTCATTACCTCCATCTGCGCAGGATCGATTTTCGACAAGGGAAGACCCTTGTCTTCAAAACGATCCTACGCATCTGAATGCAATTAAGCAATATAACGGCAAGTTTAGGTAGCAATCAAGGTCTGAGCTGCGCTCCTTTGTCTTCCAAAAGTTGCTAGCACTTCCTGGGCATATATAAAATTGTTCTGATCCAAATGATTTAGGAAATAGTTGAAATTTCCATGACGCCCCCGCCACATAGCATCATCGAGTGTTCTCCCTTCAGCATTATTTGAAGGATCTTTCACAATAAGCGCATGAAAAGCCACATTTCTTCCTCGCAACCCTTCCACAGTTACGAAAAAACTAGCCACATCTATATTTGGCTGTAGCCTTATTTGGGCATTATTGGGAGAGAAGGCCATCCCACCACCTTGAACTGGATGAAGATAGATTTGTTGTACTCTTGGGTGTCCAGCTGCCGGAATGGCATTGTAAGGATCAGGGTGTTCAACTACGCCCTGAGGGTCGTACATTTTAAAGGTCGCCCCATCGATAATTCCATCATCTCTGTCAGGAATTCCAACGGCATGCATGGCAATATTTCTAGCTAGATCATCCTCTCCTTGAACAGCGACATCATTGAAGACCAAAAAGAAAAGTTCTATATTTGTCCTGCCTCTGAATTGGTCTTGGATATCCTGAGGAAAATTGACCAGTTGGGAAGCCGGCAAACGGACAGCCATTGTATGTCTATGAGCAAAATCGTGTGATTGATATTTACCTAAAACAGGAAGCTGAGGTAAAGAATAGTGACCCCAGTTAGTAAGTTCTGCAACGGGTTGATCGGGGTCGCGCAAGTTAAAATCGAAAGACCTTCCATGAGACAGACACTCATGAGATCTCAGGCGCTCATTCCAATCGATTGGTTCATTGCTCTCCTGAATCGGAGGGAGTGGAGGGAGTGGGGCTCTTCTTCTAAAGGGTAAGTAAGATGCTAAAGAAGCAATTCCTGCGACATTTGATGATGAATGAGGTTGTGGGCCACCCCGAAAACATACACACCCAACCAACCCGGTGATGAATAGCATTGAGACCGCCCCTATTGCTAAAGGAAGAAGTTGATGGTATATTGCTAGTGCTGCTAGGGTTGCTGTGATTAAAGTAAAACTTACTAATACTACCTTCTTTAAAGTCTCGTTAGTAGATGCAGAATTTATATAGGATCTCGCCGAGATATGGGGCGGTGTCACAGCTCTGTTGCAAAGGGAAGGTGATTGAATCATAGTAAATACCGAAAATACCGAGGTTAGGGTTTAAAAAAAAGCATGCTATTAATTCTTTCTTTACATGTCAAACAATGAAAAAAAAATTATATATCCTTGATGTCTCAGGCTTTATATTCAGAGCCTATTTTGCACTGCCGCCTATGTCTACTCCAGAGGGAGAGCCCTCTCATGCCCTGTTTGGTTTTATCCGCTCAGTGATCAAGCTTTTCAAAGAATTTAATCCAGATCACATGGTCGCTGTTTTTGATGGTCCCGACAATAAAAAACAAAGACAAGAGATCTATGAAAAATATAAAGCTAATCGAATTCAGGAGTACGAGGACCTCTATGAGCAGATAGAGCGCACAAAGCAATTCTGTGATCTTATGGGGATCGCTCATGTTGAAGTATCTGGAGTTGAAGCAGATGATACCATGGGGAGCATTGCCGTTTGGGCTCAAAAGCAAGGCATTGAGAGCTATCTTTGTACCAGTGACAAAGATCTATCTCAACTTGTGAGTCATAATATCTATCTCATAAACCCCTGGAAGGATAATTTGATCATCGATAGCGAGAAAGTCGAAGAGATTTATGGAGTTCCTCCTAAGCAAATCGTCGATTTACTAGCTATTATGGGCGATAGCTCCGACAATATCCCAGGTCTTTTTGGATTCGGGCCAAAAACTGCCATTTCATTGTTAAAGGAGTTCGGTTCGCTCGATAATTTGCTCAAGCATCCGGAAAAAGTGAAGGGGAAGAAAAAACAAGAGACGGTGCGAAATGAGTCTCAAACTGCTCTCTTGAGCAGAAGGCTTGCCACCATCCATACGGATATTGATTTCCCTAAAGATAAAACTCTGTTTCAGCTTAAACCCTCTCAGATAGAAGAGCTGAAAGCTTTTTACATTGAGATGGGCTTTAGCTCTCTTGCTCGAGAACTCAGCGAGTTGCTCAATGAACCCTCTACCGAAAAGACCTCCTATCACCTTGTCGATGATGAAAAAAGCTTTCAAGCGCTCCTAAAGACCCTCCAAAATCAGTCTGAGATTGCATTTGACGTTGAGACCACCCACATTCGACCCTTGTTGGCCAAACCCGTTGGAATAGGATTCTCAATAAAAAAAGGGGAGGCCTATTATGTTCCTCTCAACGGCAAACTAGGAAGTGAAGCGGTCCTCAAAACTCTAAAGCCTCTTTTTGAAAACAGCCACATTGGATTTTTTGCGCATAATGCCAAATACGACCTTCATGTCTTAGAAAATGAGAGGATCAAAATTTCCAACCTCTCATTCGATACGATACTCGCTTCCTATCTTCTCAATTCAGCCAGCCGCCGCCATTCACTCGACTACTTAGCACTACACTGCTTTGGCAAAGTAAAAACTCCGATCAAGTCTCTGATTGGAAGCGGCAAAAAAGAAATCACTATGGATCGCGTTCCTATCGAAAAAGTCTCTGATTATTGCTGCGAAGACGTCGATTACACACTCCGTTTAAAAGAGCTTCTCGAAGAGCAGATTAAAAAAAGGAAACTCGGCTCCCTATTATTTGATCTCGAACTGCCTCTCACGCGGACCCTCGTTAAGATGGAAAGAGCCGGTATGTATGTGAACGCCTCAAAACTTCAAGAGTATTCCAAAGAACTAAAGAGAGATCTCTCCACCGTGCAAAAAGAGATATACAAACTTGCAGGAGAAATATTTAATATAAATTCTCCGAAACAGATCTCAACTATTTTGTTCGAGAAAATGGGCATTAAACCTCTCAAAAAAACAACTACGGGAGCATCCACCCGTGCAGACATATTAGAAAAACTAGCTCTGGACTATCCCATTGCAGAGAAGATAATCGAGTATCGCATTCTCGAAAAGCTCCGATCAACCTATATTGAAGGGCTGTCTGCCCAGATCAATCCCCGAACAGGGCGCATTCACCCCACGTTTAATCAGTTTGTGACTGCAACGGGCAGGCTCGCTTGCCAAGATCCCAATCTTCAAAACATCCCCGTCCGGACCCCTCAAGGAAGAAGAATTCGAGAGGCCTTTCGCCCTCAGCAAGCCGGATGGCGCTATCTCTCTGCCGACTACTCTCAAATCGAGCTTAGATTATTAGCCCATTTAAGCGAAGATCCCAAGCTAATCAAAGCTTTCAAACAAGGAGAAGACATCCATCGCTCAACCGCTTCAACCATCTTCAAAATCTCCTTAAAGGAGGTAACTCGCCAGCAAAGACATGCTGCAAAAGCGATCAATTTTGGAATCATCTATGGCCAGCAAGCCTACGGGCTATCTCAAGAACTTGGCATTGATAGAGATGAAGCAGAGGAATTTATCCAGGCTTATTACCAAAGCTATCCCCAAGTGTTTGAATTTGTAAAAGGGTGCATTGAAAGAGCGCGCCGCGAAGGGAAATCAACAACTATGATAGGGCGTGAGCGAGATATACCCGAAATCAATAGCAGCAATACCATAGTGCGCGCCGCAGCTGAACGTCTTGCCATTAACACCCCCCTTCAAGGGAGCAATGCAGACCTGATCAAAATAGCGATGCTTGAGATAGACTCCTTCTTAACCCGAGAAAACATGAAAAGCTATATGGTGCTCCAAATCCATGACGAGCTCCTTTTTGAAGCTCCGGAAGAAGAGCTCGACAGCTTAAAATCCGAGGTCAAAAAAATTATGGAGGGAGTATTTTCTCTCAAAGTTCCTCTTGTCGTAGACCTCACTATTGGCAAAAATTGGGCAGAATGCTAAGATTAAAGAAAGTTGCTGTCACGGGCTCGATTTCTTCGGGTAAAACGACTGTGTGTCGTATTTTGCAGAAATTAGGGGCATACGTGATCAGTGCTGATGAAATCGTTCATCAACTTCTCACTCCCACGACAGATTTAGGCAAGGAAATCATCGCCCTTTTAGGAGATGATCTTGTTGTAGGAGAGAAATTGAACCGAGAGGCGATTGCCCAAAAGGTCTTCCGTGATCCCTCTCTTTTAAAAAAACTAGAAAAACGAATACATCCAGAAGTCCAGAAGGTAATAGAAACTCAATATCAACAAATTTCCAAAAAAAACTACCCTGTTTTCGTCGCTGAAATACCTCTTTTCTTTGAAAGTAGCTTATTTTTTGAAAGCGACTACGATATAAAAATCTTCGTTTACGCGGATGAAGAGAGGCGAAAGCAGCGATTTACAAAAGCGACTCACTATGGAAAGGATGAGTTTGACCGGAGACAAAAAAGGTTGATCCCAGATGAGCAAAAAAAAGCTCGTGCTGACATCGTCATTGAAAATAATGGAAGCTTCGAGAGCTTGCAACAAGCTGTCGAAATAATTTTTAACTCTCTCAAGGAAAATGTATGAATCAAGAAAATTCTTCAACTCTCCCACGGAAACCCCGTGAACCGAAAAGTTCGCCTCTCACCCCTCCTGATAAAATGGTTTCGGATGAGGTGCAACAACAAAAAATCACAGGAGAGCCTCCTAAAATCACCCATATTTCTGATCTTCAACGCATGGATATTGAAGAGCTCAACATTCATGCCCGTTATTACGGCATTAAAAACATAGGTTCTTTGACAAAATCGCAGGTAGTTTTCGAGATTGTCAAGCACAAGTCAGAGCGGCCTGACGAGTTACTGATAGGAGAGGGAGTCTTAGAAGTTCTTCCTGATGGATTTGGTTTTTTACGCTCTCCGACCTATAACTATCTACCCTCAGCAGAAGATATTTACGTATCCCCTGCTCAGATTCGCCGGTTTGACTTAAAGAAAGGAGACACCATTGCAGGAACAATTCGTTCTCCCAAAGAAAAAGAGAAATTTTTTGCCCTTTTAAAAGTAGATAAGATCAATGGAACCCTTCCGGACAAGGCAAAAGAGCGGGTGCTTTTTGAAAACCTAACCCCGCTTTATCCCAACAGCCGTATCGTCATGGAGACTTCAAAAGAACGGTTAACCGAGCGGGTTTTAGACCTAGCAGCTCCGATTGGTAAAGGGCAGCGAGGGTTGATTGTCGCGCCTCCCCGTTCAGGGAAAACCATTATTTTGCAAAACATTGCCCATGCGATTGCCAGCAACCATCCGGAGATTACGCTTATAGTGCTCATGATCGGAGAGCGTCCTGAAGAGGTGACGGACATGACTCAGGTGGTTAAAGGGGAAGTGGTAGCCTCTACTTTTGATGAAGAACCTGATAGGCATATCCAAGTTGCGGAGATGGTGATAGAAAAGGCGCGTCGTCTTGTTGAGCATGGGCATGATGTTGTCATTTTGCTTGATTCCATCACCCGGCTAGCCCGTGCTTACAACACCGTTCAGCCTCACTCCGGAAAAATTTTAACGGGAGGAGTGGATGCAAGTGCTCTGCACAAGCCAAAGCGTTTTTTCGGAGCGGCTCGAAACATTCAAAATGGAGGATCGCTTACCATTTTAGGGACTGCCTTAATCGAAACGGGTTCACGTATGGACGAGGTGATCTTTGAGGAGTTTAAGGGAACAGGTAATATGGAGTTAGTGCTTGACAGGCGTCTTTCAGACCGCCGCGTCTATCCGGCCATCGATCTTATCAAGAGCGGAACCCGGAAAGAAGAGCTTCTTTTCCATCCGAGCGAGCGAGAAAAGATATTTATGCTCCGCCAGGCCATAGCAGACTTATCGCCTATTGATGCGATGAATCTTTTACTTGGCCGGCTCAAAAAAACGAGCAGCAACGCTGAGTTTCTTTTATCCTTGAAGGAATAAACTATTTTCTATATTTTTGCTATTTGAGACAACATCTCAGCAATTTCTATTTGGTTTTGTTAATGAGTAGGAGAAACAGGATGCGTTATATTTTTTTCCCCATTTTTTATTTTTTGATCCTTTCAACCGCACATGCGACAACTAAGCCCATACCGGGATCTTTTGGGCTTGAGTATGAATTTCTATGGTTATATCCATCTCTTGGCAAAAGTTATTTCGTAATTGATGCTGACCCGGGCGCTTCTGAGACCAACATAGTAGGGTCTCGAATAGACAACCCCACACGGGGTTACCCTGTTTTCCGTTTAGATGGGTTCTATACATTTTGCGACTGTCCTAATTTGCTACGACTTCGGGGAACTTATTTCTACCGCAATAGATCGATGTTTAAAAAAGTAACCGGCAGCAATCTTTTCCCTACCATAGGAATTCCCGGAGGGGGAAACAATGAACCTGAGAATTATGCAGGAGAAGCTTCATCAACCATAAAAGTTGATTATTTTAATGTGGAAGGGTTTTTTGGACATTATCTATGTGATTGGTCTCCATTCTTTTTAAGTTTAAATGTAGGGGTTGAGTTTGCTCGCCTTGATATTTGCGAGCAAGTAGATTACGAGCCAACTGATGGTGACAATGACCTTTTCGTCACCAGCAGGGACCACTATTGGGGGTGGGGACCCGAATTTCTTATCGATGCGAGTTACGATCTTTGCTGCTGGCCATGTAAATCTTGTGATGAAGGAGGTTACCTCTCATTAAGAGGAGAGTTCCGAGGATCTTTGCTTTATGGTAAAAACAGAGCTATTCTAAGATCATTTAGTACAACTACCACGGAAAACATCGATTTAAAAAACGATGCTCAGTTAAAGATTGTGCCAGCATGGGGTGGGAGGCTGAGTTTAAATTATTCCAAATGTTTTTGCTCATTACTTTGCAATGTTGAAGTCGGCTATCAAGCTATCTTTTATGAGGCCCCTACCGATGTTATTCGTGTGTTAAATGCTCCAATCCAAGGAGGAACAGAGGACTTTGACAACCAGTTTGGTTTTATTGGCCCCTTTATTGGAGTAGGGATCAACTTCTAAAAAGCGAGATAGCACGGTTCAAATTTTCAGCTTACTTGTTCTCTTTTTTCGCAGCCAGATTTGGAGGATGAGGAGTTTAAGGGAACAGGTAACATGGATTTAGTGCTTGGCAGGCGTCTTTCAGATCGCCGCGCCTATCCGGCCATCGACCTTATCAAGAGCGGAACCCGAAAAGAAGAGCTTCTTTTCCATCCGACCGAGCGAGAAAAGATATTTATGCTCCGCCAGGCCATAGCAGACTTATCGCCTATTGATGCGATGAA
>JBAPRV010000176.1:0-1635 GCA_049281295.1 Chlamydiales bacterium | reverse complement strand
CTGTCCCTCCCTTTAATACAAGGCGTTCTTTTAAAAATGGATGTGTATTGATGCCATCCAGGACATCCATGAGCAGATAAACTTTTTCTAGGATTTCAGCTCGAAATCCCGTAGTGGTTGCCTCTTTCAGTAGTTGTGTTTTAGATATCTTCATACGGCTCTTCCCATTCGCGTTCTAGTAAAGCTCGCGGTACAATCAGATTCCACTGTTTTACGAGCTGTTGTGCTCCCTTACTACGCCGGTCCAAATAGTGAGGCTTCTGAGAGATGTGCCGCAAGAGTTCTTTTAAGTGATCCTCTTCAACCATGAGTACCTCCCTATGAAGCTCTAAAAATAATCCTACCTTAGCTATTGTGCTCGCGTTTTCAAGTAGCAAGGCATAAGCCGAAACTGCGTTGAGATCTAGGTATTCGATAGCTTCCAGTGAGCGCCAAATTTCTTCCCACTCTCCGGTTAAAGCTGGACGGTCGAGGATGTCCACGAATGTGCGCTCAATACTCGTCACTCGAAGCTGGTGACTCAGGTAATACAATGTTTCTACGCCAAAGTCTAGGGAATGGCGCCGCGCCAAGTTTTTTGGTGAAGAGACCCCTTTGTAACTGAAGCCCTGAAATATGAATGGGGCTTTCATTTTTTTTTGAGTAGCGTAGACAAAATCATTGCGTATCGAATGTAACTTTCCCCAAAATGCCAGTGCTGTATGATAGGCAAGAATCGCGTCCGGGGCTAACTGACTACAAACAAGGTAGGGGTCCACTTGGCATTCTTTAGGGCTTGTTCCTGCGGGGACCACATAATAAATGCCTCGACGGATGCGGATAATGTGACCCTTTTTTAAGTGGTAGCTGATCAAATTCTTTAAAGTACGATTATCTTTTCCGATCTGTAAATGGGTCTGCGCCTCTGCTATGGTGAAAATCTGACGGCCAGCCAAGAATTTGCTTAAAGTAACACGGGTCATTTTATCAATTCCTCTTATAGTACTAATAAAGTTAGTACTTTTAGAGATTATATTCAAGTGCCTCAACAGGCTGTTTGATAAAATCGACCTAAAGTACTAATTTTAAAGATCCTAAGAGAGAATTTCTTCAAACACCAGCTCATATTGTCTCATCTTGTGATGTTGCTACGCTTACCTACACAATTTTATCGATTTCAATGCGCCCCCGAGTGGGTGATTTTCTTTCCTGGTAGTTGTTGTTCTATTCCTGCTAAGGGAATGAGAAGAAGCCTGAATTCGCTCCTTTCCCTCTTAAATTACCCTTTTCACCGGAGCACCGATGGAATTGCTTCCACTAATTCCCAATTCTTGCATATCTATAAATGGCTTAAGCTCATAAATTTGACGCATTCCCTCAATAAAATGGTTTGATAATTGTCCGGCCATCGGCACATCCCCGGACAAAGTCTCTGAAAAGAGGTCTTGTCCGGATTTTTCATTTTATAGCCCATTGTTTTTCTGCAAGATAAGAGCAAGTGCTGGGTTCAATGGGGTGGTGGTTCGATAACTTCCGTTACGAACATGCAATTTTGCAAGTGTCTATTTCGGATAGACCAGCGTTTGATCATTATCAATAAATTCTTCGATTAAGATTCTAGCTGCACTCGCAACTATATCTTCTCGTTTTTTTGCA
>JBAPRV010000175.1:0-2058 GCA_049281295.1 Chlamydiales bacterium | reverse complement strand
ATCTAAAGTGATTGTCGTTCCTTTTGCGATACACCATTTCGAGAGTTCATCCTCTGGTTTTTTCACTAGAGAAGTAATCAAAAATGCAAATGGTCTATTTCCATCGCAAGCAAGCCAATACTTTGTGTCAGATATACCCCCAATGAATTCATCTATTCCTTTCAATGTATTCGCGAGACCATCACCATAAAACCACTTTGCTACGTACGGCTTTGCTAGCCAACTGTGTACAAGACCTCGATCATTTTCGTTTACAGTTCTAAAGGTGAAGCGAGACTTCTTACTCATTGGAGACGCCCCAAAATTTTCAACGTGCATTCTCTTGGAAGCAATCTTAAAATACGCGCTAGCCAACTGTAAAACAAAGAATTGTAAATTTGAGATTTGCCTTTATTCGTATTTTTTAGCATATACTTGGCCATCTTTTTCGGACTCCAAGTGAAAGGAAGAGTTCCTTTTAAACCATCTGTGGCAACAGGACCTGCATAAACAACAGAAAATTTAAGATTGGTATTGTGATAGGTTAATGCAAATCCCTCAAAAGCCTTTGCTATTGCTGCTTTTGATGCAGCGTAAGCAGCTCCTCTAGGAGGTGCAAAAATAGCATTGATCGAGCTGGTGACAACAAATCTTGCTCCATGGTCCTTCTGATAAACAGATTCCCATTGCTCTATCCAGTGCATGACTCCAAAGTAATTCGTGTTAAAAATTTCTCTATGTTTTTGTGTGCTGACTACATTCACATCTTCACAGGCGGCTTCGCCTGCAATACCTGCATTCAAGAAGAAAAGTGTTGGAATAACACCTTTTTCCTGAAGCCTTTTTGAGACGACCTTTACCGATTCGCTATTTGAAACATCGCAATCACAAGAGATAAATACGTCCTCACTAAATTTCTTGGACATTTCATCTAAAGCTTCCCTGGACCTAGCAACACCAACCACCTTCCATCCATTAAGTATCAATTCTTCTACCAAGGCATACCCGATTCCTCTAGAGGCCCCTGTCACAAGAGCAATATCTGAATTATTAATGACCATATTTTTATCCTTAATGCGCTAACTCAGGCCCTGTTTTAAAGAACGATACATCTTTCGCTACGATGGATTTTGGTGTGATTTGAACCATAACGTCGAGCGGATCAACAACATTTTTTACAAACCATGCATTCCATTTTTCTTTATCTTTTCCTAAATACTTGGAGACAAAACGATACAGGCGATTACGATCGACTTTTCCGACCTGAGAAGTGCCACGTATTCCAACGTGTCTTAAGACTCCCTTATCCAAATCGAAATCCACAACCCCAAGAGCACATCTTGGTTCTTTTTTTAGCCGTTTGACAAAGCTGTCCTTACTTGTCCCAAAAATCCATATACACTCCTCTTCCCAGATGAACCAAACAGGTGAATCTCTTGGCTCTCCATTTTCGGTGGTTGACAAATGTGCCATTAGGGGCTTTCTCAAAACTGTGTTTATATCGAAATCTTTTTTCATTCGTTTCTCATATCTGAGATTTTTCTTATAGAAATGGAACAGAATAGCATAAACGCAAATGATTGCTGAGCAATTTCTCTCCTGCTTATCCTTCAAAAAGTTGGACAGGGGTTGGACAAAACTACCCTCTAAGAAAAGAGCTTAGACTGGATTTCAGCCTAAGCTATTGACAATAAGTTTGCTCGGAGCGGGACTCGAACCCGCACGGGATTGCTCCCAAGGGATTTTAAGCCGGTTGCAAAACACAACCTGGAAAAAACCAGAAGCCACAGGGAGCAAACTCTCAATAGGTTATGAAGGTGCCTATTGTGCTCTTCTATACTGATTTTTTCCAGTTTTTTCTGGCCAAGTGCGTAAAATTTGCGTAAAAGAAAAGAAGGGATTTGAGATAAATTTTTTATTGAGAACAAAAAAAAGAGCGTCTTTCAGGAGACGCTCAATGTTAGAGGGTATATGAAAATGTAAATAATTTATGTTAAATATTTTCTTCTTAATTTTAGGAGGAGAATATGAAAAGACAATATCCAGGATCACTATCAGATAAAGAATGGTTACTCATCG
>JBAPRV010000174.1:0-5972 GCA_049281295.1 Chlamydiales bacterium | reverse complement strand
AAAGGCATCTGTTCGAATAACAGCTCTTCAGCTTCACGTAAAAATTGTGTGCGTTGATCAGGCAGTTTTTTAGCAAGATTGAGCTTTTCTTGATAAGTGGGGTTTTCCCACTGAGAGTAATTCGCTGTTTTTATTGATACAAATCGTTCCAAAAGCTCGCTTGGATCGGGATAAAGAGCTGATTCACCACTCATTCCCACTTGGAACTCTCCTTTTTCTAAATGGCTACGCAAGATATTCCACTCAGTTTCTTCTAAATAGATCTGGATGCCGAATGCTCTTTCCCATGTTTCTTTTAAATATTCAGCAAGTGATTTGCGATTGCCATTAATGTTAAAACTTAAAACCACAGAAGGAAATTCTTCTCTTGAATACTTTATTTCTTTAAGACCTTCCTCAAATAGTTTTTTTGCCTCGAGAAGATTGTTGTCAGAAAATAGGTTAGGGCAGAGAGAGAGAGAAGAGGGTAAAGGTTGAAAAAGAGGAGAGTTACCGGGATCAATGTGGTTAACAATCAAAGCACGGTCTAGAGAAAGACTTAAAGCTTGACGTATTTTAGAAGAAGCGAGAAAAGGGCAAGATGTATTTATGTGAATCCAAAAAGCACGAGCTACAGATTTCATTTGTAACTCTCCTTTCTCTTGCAATTCAATGACCATTTCAGAAGAGAGCCTACAAAAAGGATTGCCATTCCAATCGATTTTTTGTTTTTCATACATTAGAAAAGAAGTAAGCGGATCCTCTACCATCTGAATTTCAATCTCCCTAAGAGATACCTTGTCTGAATCCCAGAAAAAAGGATTTGCCTTTAAGACAAGGAGGTTATTGCGCTCCCATTTTTCCACTTTAAAGGGGCCATTGAATCGTGTAGGTTCGGTCTCATCTCGTGTAACAGGAGCAAACACAGGCGATGCTATGAGTTTGAGAAAATAGGGGGCAGGGAAGGCAAGTTCAACAGATAGTGTTTTTTCATCTAATGCTTTTATTCCCACCTCACTTAAGGGAAATGTTCGTTTTTTTACTTTCTCAGCTCCTTTAATTACATAAAAGAGATCGGATCTTGTGCAATCCGATGTGGGCGCAATGGCTTGCTTCCAAGCTTTTTCATATTGAAATGCAGTTACTGCACTGCCATCTGACCATTTATGGTCGCGTAATGTGAAGGTGTATTGAGTTTTAGAAGGAGAGATCTCAATAGATTGTGCCCCAGCGAGCTCAGCTTTTCCTTCCGAATTAATACGAGTCAACCCTTCAAACAGGGCTTTTCCAAGTATTCGCCCTCGCATATGTCCTTCTAAAAGATGAGGATGCAAGGTAGGCACATCCCCTTCCTGAAAATTTAAACGTAGCATTTGATTCCTTTTTTCGTGATGATTGTTACAACTTATAACAATTATTGATAAAAAGAGCATAATGGCCCAAGATTTTTTTTCAGATAATGTCCTCATATTTAACTCTCCAAATAAGCCCATCTAAAATCTACACATCCGTTGTGGTCTAACGCATAGCCCTTCAATTTTGGATTATGTATATACAGGGCATTAAAGTTACAAATTGGGATAAAAGGCATCTCTTCGAATAAGAGCTCTTCAGCTTCACGTAAATATCGTGTGCGTTGATCAGGCAGTTTCTTAGCGAGATTGAGTTTTTCTAGATAAATGGAGTGTTCCCATTGAGAGAAATTAGATGTTTTTATTGATCCAAATCGTTCTAAAAGCTCACTGGGATCTGGATAAAGAGCTGATTCACCACACATCCCCATTTGGAACTCTCCTTTTTCTAGATGGCTGCGTAAAATATTCCATTCCACTGCTTTTAACTGGACCTGGATGCCAAATGCTTTTTCCCATGTCTCTTTTAGTTATTCAGCAAGCGATTTGCGATTGCCATTGATGTGATACCTTAAAGTCACCGAAGGGAATCCTTCTCTTGAAGATTTTATTTCTTTAAGACCTTGCTCAAATAGTTTTTTTGACTTAGGAAGATTGTTGTCTGAAAATAGGTTAGGATAAAGAGAAAGAGAGGAGGGTAAAGGTTGATAAAGAGGAGAGCTACCAGGATCAATGTGATTAACAATCAAAGAACGGTCTAGGGACAGACTTAAAGCTTGACGTATTTTAGAAGAGGCGAGAAATGGACACGATGTGTTTATGTGAATCCAAAAAGCGCGAGCTACAGATTTCATCTGCAATTCTCCTTTCCCTTGCAATTCAATGACCATTTCAGAAGAGAGCCTATAAAAAGGATTGCCAATCCAATCGATCTTTCCCTTTTGAAAAAGTTTGTAAGATTGTTTTACATCAGGAAGCCATTCAATTTGTATGCGTTTAAAAAAGATATGGTTGTAATCCCAATAATAAGGATTACTTTCAAGTAATATACCTTGATTGGATTGTTTTTCTATTAGATAAGGGCCATTAAACCATTGGGGTTCTTTGGTCGTGCGAAGTAGAGGAAAAAGCATGGGTTGCGCTAATTTATGCAGAAAATAATGAAGGTGTATAGAGCCTTAGAAGGAGAGATCTCAACAGACTCTGCTCCAGCGAGCTCAGCCTCTCCTTCCGAATTAATACGTGTCAGTCCCTCGAATAACGCTTTTCCAAGAATTCGCCCACGCATTTGCCCTTCCAAAAGATGAGGATGAAGTGTTGGCACATCTCCTTCCTGAAAATTAAAATGTAATTTTTGGCTACTTTTCTCAGATTGATTTTGGCAGCTTATTAAAATTAATAATAAAAAGAGCGTAATGGCCCAAATTCTTTTAGATAATATTTTCATGCTTAGTTCTCCAAATACGCCCATCTAAAGTCCACACATCCATTGTGATCGAACACGTAGCCCTTCAATCTAGGATTGTGAGCGTAAAGGGCATTAAAATTGCAAACTGGAATAATGGGCATCTCTTCGAATAAGAGCTCTTCAGCTTCACGTAAATATCGTGTGCGTTGATCAGGTAGCTTCGTTGCTAGTTGAAGTTTTTCTTGATAAATGGGATGCTCCCATTGAGAGAAGTTGGCTGTTGTTATTGACGAAAATCGTTCTAAAAGCTCACTTGGATCTGGATAAAGAGCTGATGCGGTACTCATTCCAATTTGGAATGCTCCCTGTTCTAACTCGCTGTGAAAAACATTCCACTCCACTCCTTTTAAATGAATCTGGATGCCAAAAGCTTTTTCCCATGTTTCTTTTAGATATTCAGCTAGTGATTTTCTACCGGCCGCGAAGTGATAACTAATGGTCAATGGAGGGTATGTATCTTTAGTTAGCTCTATCTCCTTAAGACCCTCTTCAAACAGATTTTTTGCCTGACTAAGATTGTTATCAGAAAATAGCTTTGGGCAAAGAGAAAGAGAGGGGGGTAATGGTTGATAGAGAGGTGAATTGCCGGGGTAAATGTGTTTAGCAATTAGAGAACGGTCTATTGACAGGCTTAATGCTTGGCGTATTTTAGAAGAATCAAGAAAGGGATAGGAAATATTTACATAAAGCCATAGGGCTCGAGTTACTGACTGCTCTTGTAAATCACCTTTCTCTTGTAATTCTAAGACCCATTCAGGAGGGAGCCAACAAAAAGGATTGCCTATCCAATCGATTTCTTGTTTTTCGTACATTAGAAGGATCGTGAGTGGGTCGCCTACCATCTTAATTTCAATCTCACTAAGTGATACCTTGTCAGAATCCCAGAAATAAGGATTCGCCTCTAAGGCGATAAGACTGTTTCTCTTCCATTTATTTAGCTTAAAGGGGCCATTGAATCGTGTAGGTTCTTTTTCATCTCGTATAACAGGAGTAAATAAGGGTGATGCTATAAGTTTCAGAAAATAGGGTGCTGGGAAAGTAAGCTCCACAGATAGTGTTTTTTCATCTAATGCTTTTATTCCTACCTCATTTAAGGAAAGGATCCCCTTTTTTGCATTTTCAGCTCCTTTAATTGCATAAAAGAGATCTGCTCGTGTGCAATCCGATGAAGGAGCAATGGCTTGCTTCCAGGCTTTTTCATATTGAAATGCAGTGACAGCACTTCCATCAGACCATTTATGGTCGCGCAACATGAAGATATATTGAGTTTTAGAAGGAGAAATTTCAACAGATTGTGCACCAGCGAGCTCAGCCTCTCCCTGTGAATTAATGCGCGTCAATCCTTCAAATAACGCTTTTCCAAGGATTCGTCCGTGTATACTCCCTTCTTGTAGATGTGGGTGTAATGTTGGTACATCCCCTTCCTGAAAATTTAAATGTAATGTCTGACTGTCCTTTTCAGATTGATTTTGGCAGCCTATTAAAATTAACAATAACAAAGGCACTAAGGCCCAAATTCTTTTAGATAATATTTTCATACTTAGTTCTCCAAGTAGGCCCATCTAAAATCTACGCATCCGTTATGATCGAACACATAGCCCTTCAATTTAGGGTTTTGTACATAAAGGGCATTAAAGTTACAAATTGGAATAAAAGGCATTTGTTCAAATAGAAGTTCTTCAGCCTCACGTAAATATCTTGTACGTTGATCGGGCTGTTTCTTTGCAAGTTTGAGTTTTTCTTGATAAATGGAGTGTTCCCATTGAGAGAAATTTGCTGTTTTTATTGATCCAAATCCTTCCAAAAGCTCGCTAGGATCCAGATAAAGAGCTGATGTGTTGCTCATTCCTATCTGGAACTCTCCTTTTTCTAAATGACTACGAAAAACATTCCATTCAGTTCCTTTTAATTGGATTTGGATGCCAAATGCTCTTTCCCATGTCTCTTTTAGATAGTCGGCAAGTGGAATTTGGCTAGCAATGTCATGATAACTTAAAATCAATGGAAAGAATGCTTCTTTCGCAAACTTGATTTCTTTAAGCCCCTCCTCAAATAATTTCTTCGCTTGTGGAAGATTATTATCAGAGAATAGGTTAGGACAAAGTGAAAGAGAAGAGGGTAAGGGCTGATAGAGAGGAGAGTTTCCGGGATAGATGTGCTTAACAATTAAAGCACGATCTATCGACAGGCTTAAAGCTTGTCGTATTTTAGAAGAGGCTAGACAAGGATAAAGTGTATTTATGTAAATCCACAGGGTGCGAGCTACAGGTTGTGCTTGCAACTCTCCTTTTTTTTGTAACTCTACTACCATTTCAGGAGAGAGCCAACAAAAAGGATTGCCAATCCAATCAATCTTTCCCTTTTGAAAAAGGGTATAGGATTGTTTTGTATCAGATATCCACTCAATTTGTACGCGTTTGAAAAAGATATGATGGTAATCCCAATAATAAGGATTGCTCTCAAGCAATATACCCTCAGCCTTTTGTCTTTCTATTAGGTAAGGACCGTTAAACCATCGCGGTTCTCTTGTCGTACCTAGCATGGGGAAAAGCATAGGTTGCGCCAACTTGTGCAAAAAAAAAGGATCGGGCCACTTAAGTTGGATTTCTAATGTTTCGGTATCATGAGCACAAAAGCCTATCTCTTCAAGGCTACATCGCCCCTCTTTATATTTTTGAACGTTTTTGATCATAAAAAGAAACTCTGAAGCGCTTGAAAAATGAAGATTTTTCAATATTGAGCGCCAACTATTTACAAAGTGAAAAGCGGTCACTTTTTCTCCATTTGACCAGTGATGGGGACGCAGTTTGAATAGGTAAGTGAGTCCATCTTGAGAACGTTGCATCTTTTCGGCAGCAGCAAGTTGGGGCGCTCCATAAGCATCTATGCGTGTAATCCCTTCAAACAAAAGCTTGCACAACACTCGACAGTGTATATCTCCAAATGCATAGTGGGGATTTATAGAAAGGGGCTCTCCTTCTTGAAACGTTAACCGTAAGGTAGAGTGTTTTTGGCGTGATTGAAGAGGAGATTTGAGTAGAGATTCTAATTGAGAGAGGTAGATATTTTTTCTATCTAAGACACTTAAATAGTGAAAGTCCGAGCAGGAGAATTGAGCATAAGCAATATTATCCTCTCCCCACTCTTTTATTTTGTTGATCAGAGGGAGCAAA
>JBAPRV010000173.1:0-2468 GCA_049281295.1 Chlamydiales bacterium | reverse complement strand
ACTATAAGGTGTCTGAGATCTCTTCGAGCAGTTGAGCAGTTCTTTCTATATCGCGATCCAGCTTTTCAAAAATAGCTTCCATAATCCATTGCTTGATGGAATAGCTAGTTCGAAATTTTTTGATCAAAGTCACTCGCTTTTCGATTTTTTTTCTAAGATGAATCGCTAACTTCACGCTTAATTGCTTCTCTTTGGGAAAATCATCGGAAGATAGGTGATTTTCTATCTCCAGCTTTTCTTTAATCGCTTCTGTTAACCATTTTTGTTTTGTATGGCCGGGACTATCCGCTTGTTTCAAAATGTGTACTAGACGATCCACCTTTTGGTAAATGTTTTCACTTACCCTAATGCAGTAATTTGAATACTCAGTATTCTTTACATCCGTGTTTTTACTATTCATATCTCACCAAATCCATCGTCTTTGCCAATAATATAGGAAAAAGAAATTCATATCTCTTCAAAGTTGTCAGAAAAAACTATTTTCATGCCTAAAAGTTCATGCATATAGTCTAAAAAAATACATTTTGATGAAAAATATAAGCTATGATACAAGGCTTGCTCGTCAGTTTGAGGAAGAACGGCAAGGGGTAGGTGGTTTTTTCTAGTGCGTTCTCTTCCAATGTTTTTTGTTGCGAATCGTCAGATCTTTTTGAGAAGTTGAAGAACAAAAAGGGGAAACTTAGGGGTGGAAACTATTGAGAACTTAGAAAAAAAGGGCTTCTCTTCAGACAGTCAGGCTAATTCTTTTTCAGGTTTTTTACCTTGGAAAGCCTACGATGAACAATCTGGCATTTTTGTGGGGAGAAATAGCCTGGGTTTTGCTTTAGAGGCTATCCCGATGGTCAAGTCTTTCCAAGCATTTCAAAATGAGCTCTTTACCCTCTTTAAAGAGGTAATTGAGGAAGGAGAGTCTATTCAATGTTTATTGTGGGCTGATCCTATGATTTCCCCTTTTTTGGACCGGTGGGATAATTCAAGAAAAAGATCTTGTGAAGTCTATCGGCTTGTTTCCCAAAGAAGGTCGCATTTTCTTCAATTGTCAAATCAACTCTCACCAAGGATTTTTCGTTTCATTTTGTCTTATAGTATTCAAAGCAGCCATCTCTCCAACTTGGAGAAAGTAAAGCAGAAAAAGCAAACAATCCTTAAAACTTTGAAAAGCCTCTCCTATTCATACTGCTGGGATATGGAGGATTTTATTGAGCGGATTGGCTCGCTAATTCCTTTTGTTGCAGTGAAAGCGACCCCAAGAAAGGAGGAGGAGCTATATCGGACTATCTCTTCACCTCTTTCAGTGGGAGCTTCTTTTGATGTTCAAGAGAGATGCCTTAAATGGACAATGGACACTTCAATCTATCTGAAGACGTTTAGGGTGATGGATTCTCCCGATCATGGATCTTTTTCCCGACTGCAGGGCTTAATTGGGGATGTGTTTCAGTTTGAAGCCCCGTTTTATTTACATTATGGGATGCATTGTCCCCATTTTCCCCCTCGCTCCATGCTAACAAATGAAAAATTTCTTTGGACTCAGCTCTCAGCCGGAATAGGAGGCAAGAAAGAGAATTTGAACCGAGCAGAAAAATCTCTCAAACACCTCTTTTGCCTCAATCGATTTGATATTGCTGAAAACCACTCTCTTCATCTTTTATCATATCTCTCTGCTTTGCCTATGTCTTGGGGAGAGTATGCGCAGGATCTTAAAAAGGCAGATCTACTTAAACTATCCCTTCCTTCGGAATGCGGCTTTTTTGTTCCATTAGAAGAAAGGGAATATGCGCTTTACAACGCAGCCCTTTCTAATGAAGGGGTGATCTGTGATGCTGATGGGAACTATTCCAGTCTCAAATCGATTGTTTAAAGGTGTTTTGAAAAAGATTTTTGAAAATGCTGTATCATTTGCAATTTTTGGTCATCTTGGGTTGCCTGTACAACTTCTAATATTTCTTCTTTGTGAATTTGATGGGGAACGTTCTTAAGGAGCAGAGCTATATTTTGTATGATGTCTTTATCTTCTTCCGGAAACACACTTCTGACCAACAACAGATTTTCAATATCGGCGTATAGTTTTTTAAGTTTGATTACCGTAGATTCTTCTCTATTCTGTAGCTGAACGTAACTTACCTTTAGTGATCTTGCTTCTGTCCTGAGCCATTTCCACATCTCTTCTTTTGTAAGAATTGAGTAGGGATCTTCTATTCCATTAAAGTAGGCTAACCCTTCTTTAAGAACATATTTTATATCTTCCATTAATTTAACGATTGAATCCTTATTTTGAAAGGGTGTGGGCTCAATATAGAACCCCTTTGAGTGAATAAAGATAGAAAACATGGTTTAGCCCTAATTTAACATATATATAGTGTCATTATAAAATTTAAATGTTTTGATTATATAAATACCTATAAAATTATATAAAATTAATTTTAGGTTAAGGTGATGGGGCTTGGCATAGATTTTGCTGATTTCAGCTC
>JBAPRV010000172.1:0-10247 GCA_049281295.1 Chlamydiales bacterium | reverse complement strand
GCTATATGATCTTATCTTGTATTTACAAGCTACCAATCAACACAAGAAGGAAACCATAAGCAATTTATTAGCTGAAAATCCAAACAACGAAGGCTTTTACCAAAAATTAAACGAGGTCTTTGATGACTCTTTAAGGCGCTCAGTTGAGGAGGCCATCCAAAATCGTCCCCTTGACCAAAAACTTAATACAATGATTAGTAATCTACGTGCTCACTCTCAGTGGCTAGAGGAAGTAAGCCAAGAATACAACGGTCAAAAGGATGTAGCTTCCAGTCCCTGGAATATTATGAGCTATTTTTATAACTATGTCCGTGCAAAATACGCTTACGAATCGACTTTGCATGAGATTGTGTCGTATCTTTTTAAAGACCAATGGCAAGAACAACTTGATGCCCGTTTTCAATCATTTTTTCCTGAAGCATGGGCGAAAGCCTCCTCCTCTTTCCTCGGAAAAACGGTGCCTTACTTCACAGCTTTTAATAACCGTCCTAATTTCGAGCAAGAAGTAGATCTTCTTTACGATAAAGTCGCAAAGGCGAAAGAAAAAAAAGACATGGATATTATTTTTATTGATTTCATCATTAATGTTTTTGGACGTGAAGGGACAGCTTCGGCAGTCGGATGGAGCAATGAGTTGCAAGAGGCTCTCTTAGATGCAAACTCAAATAAAGATGAGCAATCCTCTGTTGCTTCTCTACTTCAATATCTAGAGAAAGCTTATAGCGAGGAAGGCATTTTGAGCCGCCCCGGCGTTCAAACTCTCTTTAGCTGGCTCCAAACAGAGTGGATTCCCAGAAGGTTGAAAATAGCAGGGATCAATTTCCTGATCAAAAGATCTATAGACAGCTACCCTTTAACCTTTGCTCGAAAAGAACGGATAAAAAAAGCGCTCACCATGATGACAGATGAGCTGCTTGAGCCAAGCTGCCATGGCACAGTGAGTTTAAACCACCCTTTCCGCTCAAGAATGAAAAATTTCATCACTCAAAGCTGCCGCTTCCTGCTCTACTACCTGGCATGAAAGTTGCATCATGATAGCTACTGTCAAAAGGGAGGCTATTATGCAACAAGATATCTATAAAAAAAAAATCGCTTGTCTTGAATTTGCCAATGACCAGCTGGTCAGCGAACTGAATTATATCGATCAGCTACTTCGTTTGATCGGCTTTCCGGAAGGGATTGAAACCATCAAAAGCGCAGCTCAGGAAGTCATGGAAGAAGAAGACTTTACAGATTGAGCGTCTTGTGGCATTTTTTTGCCCAATATGGTTCAACTAAAATTAGCCAAACCAGACTCTCGTTGGGAACAAAAGTGGGAACGTGCTCGGCTAGAGGCCGAGCAGACCCATCCCATAAAAAAACTCAAAACCCTGCCCAATATGCCCGGCGTAACTCCAGAAACAGCTAAACGACTGAAATGGAAAGGATTAAAATATATGGTCACTCAGGACCATGGGGGCAAGATTTTACGTCACTTTTTCAAGCATCCTTTCCGATACGGCTTTCGCTATTTTTGCTCTTTATTGAAAAAAGAGTCTTATACTCGGGACAAAGATTTTTTTTTCTATTCCATTCCCTCTTTCGAAGCATTTAAAAAGAGAGTCCAAGAAAAAGAGACTCTTTTAGTTGTGGGGTTTTCTTATTGCCAAAAGCCATTTGAATGCCCCTCGGGTCGTTTTACAGATCAGTGTATTTGCGACCCCAACCACTTGGTCTGCCGCCAATGCGATATTGGTAAAACGTTATATCCCCTCCCGAAGCAGAAGGTAGTCCCTCTTATTATTCCCACTATCCACTATATAGGAGATCAAATATTTAAACTTGTCCATGCCCATCCCAAAAAACAGATTCTTTTTTTGATCACAGCCTGCGAGCTCACTCTCAAGATGTTTGGAGATTGGGGACATATGGCAAACATCCAAGGGATAGGAGTACGCCTTGACGGACGCATTTGCAATACGATGAAAGCTTTTGAGCTCTCCGAAAAAGGGATTAAGCCGGGCCTTACTGTGGTCACTTCCGAGACTCAATCGCGTCTTTTAGACCTTCTACAAGAGACCTTCTGCCTTACTTCTCTATAAGATGTTTTCGCCTAAAAGGGGTATTTCCCTGTCCGGCGCTATAAGGGCGGCGGTGAGAGGCTGACTGGCACGCTTTTTGACAACACCCCTCATAGATTTCATGACATGACGGGCAGCAAATAAAGAGTTGATTGCAATCCATATTCGCGCAGTTGTAGTAGGTGTCGCAAGCGAGATGACAATGATGGCACTTTGAAATGGGGAGCGTCTCTTTCCCGTCGATAGAGACAGCTAATCGATCATCAAAAACAAATACTTTCCCCTTCCAGTGCTTGCTGCCCTCTTGAAGGCCATAATTGAGAATGCCCCCGTCTAGTTGGTATACCTTTTCAAACCCTTTTTCTATTAGAAGCGCGGAGAAAAGTTCGCAACGAATCCCTCCCGTACAGCACATCATAATTTTTGTTTTTTTAGGATCGAGCTCTTCGCTAAGCCGGTCCGCATAAGAGGGAAATTCGCGAAAAGTGTTTAGAGGAGGGAGAACGGCCCCCTCAAAATGCCCAATTTCCCATTCGTAGTGATTTCGTACATCGAGAATCAAATACTCGCCACTTTCCAGCATAGCTTTCCATTGAGTACTTGAGACTTTGTCTGCCCTTTTGGCTAAATTAACTTTTTGATCTAACGCCACAAGCTGTTTACGATATTTAATGGTCAGACGAGGGAAGACCTGTCGGTCGGAAGGGTGAATCTTGACAGGCATTGAGGAAAATCGCTCATCTTCTTTAAGCCATGCCTCATAAGCCTCCATATCTTCCGATTCTCCGGAAAGCTGCCCGTTAATACCCTCTTCTGAAATGTAAATCCGCCCTAAAGAAGATTTATTTTCAAAAAATTTCTTATGTTTTTTGATCTCTAGAAGGGGATCATCGATAGGAACAAAGTGATAGTAGGCTAAAACCTGGTAGTTTTTCTTCATAGATGGCTATGATAGACAATCTGGGAGAATAATTCCATTGTAGAAAATGAAATCTCCAGTTATGCTTTTTGCTTTCAGTAAAACGATCAGGAGAAATAATGGCACGTTATCGAGGGCCTAAAAATCGGATAGCACGTAGATTTGGGGCCAATATTTTCGGGAAAGCACGTAATCCACTCCTTCGAAAGGCTAATCCGCCGGGGCAGCATGGAGCTAGAAGACGAAAAAAATCTGACTATGGGCTTCAGTTGGAAGAGAAGCAGAAGCTAAAGGCTTGCTACGGGATGCTATTGGAAAAGCAGATGGTGAAAATGTTTAAAAATGCGACCCGTGAAAAGGGAAATACGGCCGAGCGATTTATGGAGCGGATAGAGTGCCGATTGGACAATATCGTCTACCGGCTTGGATTTGCTTCCTCTATTTTTGCAGCCCAGCAACTCGTTGCGCATGGCCATGTCCAGGTCAATGGGAAAAAAGTAGATCGCCGCTCTTTTTTCGTACGTGAAGGATATGAAATCTCGATAAAAGAAAAATCTCGGAAAATCAAAGCCATCGAGTCGGCATTAGAAGCAAGAGCTCAGAGCGTTCCTACCTATCTTGAACTCGATAAGGATCATTTCAAAGGAAAGCTATTGGCCGCTCCCCAACTGGATCAGATAGAGGGACAGCTTCCGATTCCGATTAATATTCCGGTTATTTGCGAGTTTCTAGCCCACCGAACCTAACCCATTCAAAGGGTAGAGAAAATCTGAGCAGGTAGGCTGTTGCCAAGAAAATCCCTCCAAAGCAGAACACCTCGCTCCCAAAAACAATCAGTTGTGCTGTGATCTCTCTAGGAAAGGCTGTGAGTGGGCGTCCAATCACCCATAAAAGGGTGTTGTCTTGGAAAACCCAGTAGCCAAATATGATTGTAAAAATAGTCGCTGTCAGAGAACAAATGCCTGTTTTTGCCGAAGAAAGTCTAAGAGAAAACCTCTGCTTTTTTTTGAGAAAATAGCCCAAAGCAAAGGCATTAAGCATACTTGCAGCCGCAGTCGCCACAGCCACACTGACTGCCCCCATTTTTAATCCAAAGACAAACCAGGCATTAAGCCCAACATTAAACCCTACGGATACAGAGGCAAGCAAAGTCGGAGTACGGTAGTTTTTCTGAGCATAAAAAGCGGAAGCGAAGATCAAAACAACCGTCATGGGAAACAGCCCCGTTGCGTAGGCCCATAAACAGAGCGTCGTTTCAAAAATGGCGTTAGAAGAAAAGGCACCATGTCCATAAATCAAGTTAATTCCTGCAAAACCCAAAGCAAAAAGAGCGGCTGAAAAGGGAAGCATCAGACTAAAACTTCGATTGAGCGCAAAATTTAAAAACCGGACATATTTTTTCTCATCCTTATTTTGAATGGCTCTTGCAATGGGCGGAAGCAAAGCCCCCGTAAGGCCAATGCCGAATAGAGCTAAAGGAAGTTGTTGAATTCGAATAGCATACCACAGAAATGCCGGCCCTTGAGGATCGGCTGTACGGGCAAAGAGAGCGTCTAAAGCGCTATTGATTTGAGTGGCTGTGACCCCTAACAGTCCAATCAAGAAGGGGCCTAATATTTTCCCGACCTCTTTGATTGTAGACCGCCGCCCTTTCCACCATCCGTCCCCCAATTCTTTGGAAAGAAACCGATAAACTCTCGGTAGAGTGATCAACCATTGCATAGCAAAGGCCAATACAATAATCATTGCCAGATATTCCATCGCCCGCTCGGCAGGGAATTTCCATAAGAAAAAAAGAGCAGACATCCAGATTACATTCACACAGGCAGGAGCAACGCTTGGCAAAAAATAGGATCCTTCACAGTTTAATATCGAGGTGTTGAGAGCATAAAGGGAAATGAATAGCAAGGCAGGGAGCAAAAGGATAGTCAACCGGATCACCTCTTGATTGGCGGCGCCTGGGCTGCCAAAATAGAGAACACTCCCCAAAACAGCTATCGTAACGAGAGTAATAGCGAGCAGTAAGCCAATCAACACCGAACAAAGATCATAGAAAAAAAGAGCTCCCTTTTTGGGATCCGTCTTACGAAGCATTTCAAAATGAGGGATAAAGACAATATTTAAAGCCCCCTCTCCAAAAATGCGTCTAAACAGATAGGCAAAGCGGAAAGCCATCCAAAAAGCGGCCACAGCCGGAAGAGTGCCAAAAGCAGCAGCCATGGTAACCTCTCGACCCAACCCTGTCAGACGGCTGATAAAGGTGCCGGAAAAAAAACGCTTTACAGAACGAATAATGGATTCTTGAGAGTCATGCATGAGGGCCCTTTCGGTAATTTAGTCTATATTGTAAAATCTCACTGTTTTTCAATAGAGGAAATTTATTATGGGACGTCGGACACCTGCCGATCAGCTTCTCATTGGAGCCCATACCTCAGCAGCCGGTGGCGCACACAACGCCTTATTGGAAGGTCAATCTATCGGAGCCACCACGATTCAGTTTTTCACTGCCAACCAAAAGCAGTGGAAAGGAAAGCCGCTTACTGAGGAGGGTATAGAGCTGTTTAAAGAGACTCTGCAAGAGACCGGTTTGCAGCAGATCATGAGCCATGCCGGCTATCTGATTAACCTAGGCTCCCCCAATCGGGAAGTGCTGAAAAAAAGCCGCGTTGCTTTCCGTGAAGAGCTAGAACGCTGTTTCGACCTGGGAATTTCCTATTTGAACTTCCACCCCGGAGCCGCTCTTAAAGAGTCTCGAGAAGCTTGCCTCGATTGCATCGTGGAGAGTTTACTTCAACTCGAGAAGATATTTGTTGATGATACCACCCGTTTGCTTTTAGAAACCACAGCAGGACAAGGGTCTGTAGTGGGTTGCACCTTTGAAGAGTTAGCTTATATTTTGGAAAGAACGGAGAAAAAAATCCCAATGGGTGTTTGTATCGATACCTGCCACATTTTCGCTGCGGGCTACGATATACGAACGGCTGAGGATTGGGAAGAAACACTGGATCTTTTCGATGAGATTATCGGGCTTGACTCTCTTTACGCCTTCCATCTCAATGATTCTATGAAGGAGTTTGCTTCCCGTCGAGACCGGCATGCCCCTTTAGGGGAAGGAGAAATTGGAATCGACAGCTTTAAATTTTTAATGACCTCTTCTCTCACCCGAGAAATTCCCAAATATCTCGAGACACCGGAAGGGTGCCCTTTATGGGTCAAAGAGATCGAAATGCTCCGTAAATTTGCAAAACAGCGAGCTCGATGAGACATTTTCTCTACTACTCTTTGGGTCTTATCCCCAATATTTTTTTTAGCCTCCGTTTTTTCATTCAATGGATAAAAAGTGAAAGAGCCAAGAAATCGCATGTCGATAGCACATTTTGGAAACTCTCTTTGGCGGGGAACCTTCTTTTAGCCTGCCACTACTATATCCAATTTCAGCTGCCCTTTCTTTTGATTCAAACCGGCAACGCCTTTATCGCTTGGAGAAATTTAAACTTTCTACAGAGAAAAAAAGAGCCCTATTCCCTTAGATTTACATGGATTGCTTTAATTACCTCCCAGGTTTTAGTTTTTCTGGCATTTTGGCTTCAAAAACAGGTAGCTGCTGAAGAGGTGAAGTGGCTGAATGTCCCAATCGGACTAAAACATTCGGTAGAGGTCTCTC
This sequence comes from Chlamydiales bacterium, assembly GCA_049281295.1. Taxonomy (GTDB): domain Bacteria; phylum Chlamydiota; class Chlamydiia; order Chlamydiales; family JAAKFR01; genus JBAPRV01. The sequence continues at coordinate 3,604 of JBAPRV010000172.1, read as the reverse complement.
TTTACTGGCATCTTTTTGGGCTATTGGGCGGTGTGCTTTTTGGGAGTCGTTTCTGGATTCAGTGGTGGGTCGCTGAAAAAAAAGGGGAAAGTTACCTGGGAAGACCTTTTTGGATCACGAGTTTGATTGGAAGTGTGATCGCTTCCACCTATTTTTTCTACATCAAAGATTGGGTGAGCAGCTTTAGCTATCTCTTTGCGCTTATCCCTTACATGCGCAACCTCATTTTGCTCAGAAAGAGCCTTTCATCAACCTGAGGTCTATCCGTTCGCCGCTGAGACTCATCAATTTTTTCTTAACAAAAATTAAAAAATTCAACAGAATTCATCGCTTGAATTGCCTTCAGCAAGGTTATGAAAAAGCTTTTTCTATTCATTCTTCTCACATCCGTATCCTTAATGGCAGAGCCACAAGCTATTTGTGCTTTTACCGTAAAATGGGAGCGTGGCCCAATGGGCCGCATTGAACGGATCATAGAAAACAACGAAAAAGTCACTGATTTTTTGTATGACAAATGTGGAAGACTGGCGACAAAAGTTAAACCGGACGGTACCTGGCTCAATCGTGAATATGATGATCTAGGACGTCTTACAAGGTATTACTCCCACGATTTTGATTATACGTATACCTATGATCAAAATGATCGGCTTTTATCGGTCTCCGATTCCATATCAGGTCAAACCACAATTCGTAAATACGATCCTTTAAGCTGCATTCTAGAAGAGACTCTGGGAACCCGCTTCATTTTTAAAAACACCTATGATTGTCAATGCAGAAGAGTGGGCATAATACTGCCCGATGGTTCACAGATTACTTATGTTTACTCAGGCTACTTTCTCGACTCTGTATCAAGAAATGGCTTAACTTATACTTACTCTAAGAGAAATTTAGATGGAAAGATTACACGCATTGATCTGCCGACTGATTTAGGCTCCATACAAATTGACTGGGACTCCTGTGGGCGATGGAAAAAAATCACCTCACCCTATTTTACCTCCGATTATACCGAATACGACCCTGTAGGTAATTTATGTGAATATACCTTTGAAGACAGCCTCGGAAAACAAACTTGTCATTACGAGTATGATGCACTCGATCAACTTATCGCTGAAGACGACCACACCTATGTCTATGACTCCCTCTATAACAGAAGAGAGAAAGATTATAACCCCTACGCTATTAATAATATGCAACAGGTAGTCGGCGATGTATACCATACGTTTACCTATGACCCCAATGGGAATCTTCTTTCGGATGGGGTATGCCAATTTGTTTATGACTCACAAGATAGGCTTATTGAAATTCATAGAGGGGATAGAAAAATTGTCTATACCTACGACCCCTTTCACCGCAGACTGACTAAGACCTCATTCCAGGGCAGTAAAAAGATTGAGAAAAAATTTTATCTTTGGGATGGAGATAATGAAATTGGCGTTTGCGATAAAAACGGAAAAATTGAAGAGCTGCGCATTTTGGGAGAAGGGTTAGGAGCTGAAATCGGATCAGCAGTACTCTTCGAACTCAAAGACAAAACCTATGTCCCCATCCACGATCATCGAGGGTGTGTCGTTACCCTCGTAGAAACCAAAAAGAAACAAGCTGTTGAAACTTATCGCTACACTGCTTTTGGAGAAGAGCTGACCGATGGTAAACTCTCTCCCTGGCGTTTTGCAAGCAAGCGGATAGAAGAGGAAACGGGTCTTGTCTTTTTTGGGCGACGCTATTACTCCCCTCTACTTGGGAGATGGATCTCACCGGATCCGCAAGGCTACGATAATGGACCTAATCTCTATACCTACCTTTCTAACTCTCCTTTAACCGACTATGATCTTTATGGATTATGGAGTATGCGCGAGGCTTGGGGGAATGCCCAGCATTTCATGTGGGGTATGCTCGAGGGGTCTGCCTATCATTTTTCTAACATCGCTTCCAATTTCTGTATGCGCGATGTATCAAACCCGGGTTGGCAGCCACGATCGCTTTTATCCAATCAAGGTACGATGTTATCAAATAGAGGTTTAGATTTTGCAGAAAAGGCATCCTTGCCCTTTACTTATGAAGCTAGGCGGATGGGAGGTGATGTTTCCCAGAACGACCTTATGCGCGCTCGGGGAAGAGCCTATGGGGAGCAGGTCGTCACCCTTGGAGGGTTATTCAGTGCATTCAGCGCAGGAAAAGGTTTATTGAATTCCGGAGCACGCTTTCAAGAAGCGGCTCGGTTTCCGACTCAGGAATTATCTAGGGAGTATCTTTTTTCAGGTAAACCAAGAATTTCTAAACCATCACTAAAGATTGCTAGGAACCGTCTCAAACCCGATAGCCGAGCGGAAGGTGCTCATAGTGTATTCCGGCGAGATCCAATGACTGGAAAAGTGACCCATTATGAAACATTTCGCCCTCAGACAAACCCTTATGACCCTAAGCCATGGGAAAGTGTTCTGAGATTTGATAACCCCGTTGTACCCCATTATCATTTTAACAAGATGCTAAAAGAGCGTATTTATACTCCTCATGTACATGATCCTTACTATCCTGGAGGAGTTAGGCCTGCCCAACTGGGGGAAATCCCTTAGGAGAGTTAATGCATTCTGTTGACGAGTTGATTACATGGCTAGAGAGTTGGACTTATTCTAATAAGAAAAAGCCATTGAATACTGCGCATATTGTAGTGACAACCATAGATAATCCTGGCTGGGGAGTTACCATAGATTTGGCAAATCGATTGTACAATAAAGAGCTACCCTTAGCGGATGTCACAAATAGCGAAAATGATTGGTATTATTGCACTATCAATGATAATAAATTTGAGGGAGATGGAGGGTTATTTAATTTAGAAGATATTTTTAGGATATTTAAACAACTCATTAATGATAAAAGTAAATATTGTATCAGCAACATTCAAAAAATAAAAATCAATGATGATTTGACTTGGCTATTGAAATGGTTTGCAAACCAATGTGACGGTGACTGGGAACATGGTAATGGGATTAAAATTGAAACAACAGATAATCCTGGATGGTACTTAAATATAAGTCTTTGTGAAACCGAGCTGGAAAAAAAAGATTTTCAAATTATTGATGTCTCTCGCACAGAAAAAGATTGGATATACTGCACCATTAAAGATACTTTATTTCAAGGTTTTGGTGGTCCATTTAACCTTTCAGAAATTATAGCCGTTTTTAGGAATTGGGTTGAATTGTGAGAATCATTCCCTGATTATAAAAGATTTCACCCTCAGACAAACCCTTATGACCCAAAACCATGGGAAATGGTAAAAAGATTCGACAGTTCAATTCACTTTCATAGTCATTTTAATAAATATTTTGAAACATGGTTCGACACCCCACATATCCATGATCCACATTATCCAGGAGGTGTTAGATTACCTGAACTATGGGAAATACCTTATGGAAAATATTAGCATTTTGAAATGGATTCAAACCTGGTTCTATGAAAATTGCGATGGTGACTGGGAACTTGAACCTCCCTCGCCTAAAAGGCGAGGGATTCCTGATTCCTCGCTCCCAGCAACCTGGGCAGCTCCACAGGCTTTAGACCGACATCCCGGCGGCCCTTAAGTTTAATGCTGCATTATGATCCCGAT
>JBAPRV010000171.1:0-1772 GCA_049281295.1 Chlamydiales bacterium | reverse complement strand
GAACCCGGAGCTGAGGAGAGCTCGCTTTTGTAGATAATCTGAATGGAATCGATGATTACTACATCAGGGGAAAGGCGATCTATTTGTCGTTTGATATGAGAAAAATTTGTTTCCGAATAGAGTAGCAAATTGTCATTCGATACTCCTAACCGATGGGCACGCATTGAAGTTTGAGCAACCGACTCTTCCCCGCATACATACAAAACAATAAGTCCTTGCAAAGCCATCCCATGAGAGGCTTGAAGCAGTAAGGTTGATTTTCCAATCCCCGGGTCTCCTCCCACCAAAGTCATCGATCCTCGAATAACGCCTCCTCCTAAAAGACGATCCAATTCATTGATCCCTGTAAGCAATCTGGGAAGGGTGTCCAGCGAAACTTCTCTGATGCGTACAGGTTCAGAAGAGGGGTTTGAAGCTTTTGAAAGAAACCGCTTCTCTTCTATAGAATAGTCTATTTCCTCTTGGAATGTATTCCATTGATTACATTGAGTGCATTGGCCCAGCCATTTTGGCTCGGCGTGACCACAATTCGAACAGCACCAAACGGTCTTTTGCTTGCTCATTTTTGAAAAAGCTCCTCCATAGCCTGTTTAGCAGCATTGGTCTGCGCCTCTTTTTTGGAAAAGCCCTTTCCTTCTCCCAACTTTCTCTCGTTAATCCAGACGGCTACCCAAAAAGTTTTCCGGTGGGGGGGGCCTGACTCTTCAATCACTTCATAGATGGGAGTTTGTTGATAGGTTTTTTGGGAATAATCTTGAAGCTCTGCTTTCCAATTGCGAGCAGGCTTAAGGATCATTTGGCGGATATTGCCTGTAAAGTGGGAGAAAAAGAAAACTTTCGCAGCCGAAAGCCCTTGATCGAGGTAAAGAGAACCGATAAGCGCTTCAAAAAGATCCGCCAGAATCGATTCTCTTCCTTTATCCCGTTTCATTTGCTCTCCCTTGCCCAGTAAAAGATACTCTTCCAACTCTAGCTGTTGCACATAAATTGAACAGGCTGACGCATCTACCATTTGCGAACGGAGTGAAGAGAGGGAGCCTTCATCAAGCGTTGGATGTTTCAAATAAAGATATTCAGCGACTATAAGCCCGAGCACAGAGTCGCCCAAAAATTCAAGACGTTCATTATGGCCTGAAACAAGGTGTTGATTCTCGTTCCAAAAGGAACGATGTACAAAGGCAAGCATTAACAATGCTTTATCACGGAAAAGCACCCCTATTTTTTCTTCTACAGCCTCAGTTTGAAAAAATGAACACATAAAAAACTTGTTTGAAAAAAGAATTTAGCTAAAAAAAGAGAGAATAGAATTCAGATGTATTTTTAGGCTATCATTTATGAATGAAATCAAAACTTCTAGAGAACTTCAATTTGAAAATGAATATGTTCGTGTTTGGAAAACCATAATTGCCCCCGACCAACCGCTTGAGGCACATATCTCTCCTAGAGGACACATGATAATTGGCCTTAAAGGAGGCAACCTCAAACATGTAGATAGGAACGGAAAAAGCTCAGAGGTCAGTGTGAAAACCCATGAAGTCCATTGGTTGAGCCAAGGCCATATCAACTTGGGTAAAGAGCCGGTAGAGATGATGGAGATAGAGATGAAGACACTCCAGGATCAGCCTCTACCTAATATTCCAATCGATTGAACCTCCCTCGCCTAAAAGGCGAGGGATTCCTGATTCCTCGCTCCCAGCAACCTGGGCAGCTCCACAGGCTTTAGACCGACATCCCGGCGGCCCTTAAGTTTAATGCTGCATTATGATCCCGAT
>JBAPRV010000170.1:0-15751 GCA_049281295.1 Chlamydiales bacterium | reverse complement strand
AATCTACTGCGCATCGCTCATCACCCAACTAACAAGTAGTTGGGCTTCCTCTCGATACTTGTATTTTGCCCCCTTCGCTCACCCCTTTCACGGCATTTTTTGCGTAAGGTGAGTCAGGAAGTTATTTCTTGGAAATGGTATTAGCTAGAAGCTTGAGAGAAAATCTCTTCTCTTTTTTCTATGAAACGGCTGCCGTCATAAAAAAGTTCGATCTTGCTAATCAGTCCATCACGGAAGCTTAACAACGAAGCTCCGGGAAAAGATTTTGCTATCCCCGGGATATCTGAATCGTAGACCACCATTGCCTGCTCTTTCGAACCGAGTTTAGTGCGTATTTTAAGAGATTCAAACATGCGCATAAAGTTGCTAGTCGCTTCGAAGACCGCTTCTTTCCCTTTTACTATTGCCATTGGACCGTAAAGCTCTACATCAGGATGCAGGTACTTTTTGATTTCTTCCGAATTTTTTTCTCCTACAAGCTTGTAATACTCCTCAGCCAGCACCAAATTAGTTGTTTCCATATCAATCTCCACGTGAAATTTTTGATATCAAATATTGAATACATTGATATATATTTAAAATAAGATAGATTATAGCAAAATATCTTTCTTATGAAAGAAAATAAAAAAAGAGTTTACATCTCCGATTTTAGAAATGCGCAGGCAGCTCGGACCAGGTCTCGCATTTTGGAAGCGGCCAAAACTCTCTTTCAGGCCGAAGGATTCGATCGTGTCACAATAAACAAGCTGGCAGAAGCTGCTGAAGTTTCCGTGCCAACGATTTACTCCATATTTAAATCTAAAAGGGGCCTATTGGAATCGCTCATTGATGAGGCTTTTCCTCCCGAGCAATTTGCAGCCCTTTTAGATCATGTTATTCAAGAACATTCTCCGAAGAAGCGATTGCGCCTTATTGCACAGATCGCACACCAACTCTATGATGCCGAGAGTGAGTTGGTGGATATTTTGCGCGGAGTTTCTGTAGTAGCCCCAGAGTTTAAAGAACTTGAACAAAAAAGAGAGAATCGTCGATATGAGAGGCAGGGAGAAAGCATCAGACTAATGATGAAAGAGAACTCTTTGGCTAAAGGGTTATCCTTGCAAAAAGCGCGCGATATCTTATGGGCTCTGACAGGCCGTGACATTTATCGCATGCTTGTCAAAGAGAGAGGATGGTCATCAGAAGAGTACGAAAAGTGGTTGGCAGAGCTTTTAATCGAATCTCTTTTAGATACAGATAGGTGTTGATGCGTTACAAAAGGGAATCATCTTGATTGCAGAAGAGGAGTATCGGGAAGATAACGCGGTGCAGTTAGGATGCTACAGCCCTAGAATATTAGCTATAGTTACTGCAGGGCATGAGTAGAGTCTCTTTTTTTAGCAACATATCCTCGTATCCATGTTTGGTCTATAACGACGAAGATGAGTACGAGAAGAGGGCTGGCAAGAGCCAGTCCAATAAACCCAACAAGAATAACGAATAAGATTTGCGATAGGATAGTGAGAGCGGGGGGAAGCGAGACCACCTTTTGCTCGACATAAGGGGTAATGAGGTAGCCTTCAAGCGCATGGACAAGGATATAAATAAGGGTAACATAGAGTCCTTTAAGGGGGGAGATGCTCAAGCCGATGAGAATTCCGGGGATAGCCGCAAGAATGGGTCCAATATAAGGGATGAAAGTAAGCGCACCTGAAAGAAGGCCAAGGATAAAAGCTAAAGGAATACGCAAAATCCAAAGTCCAATAATGGTGAGAAGGCCGATAGCGAACATTGCAATGACCTTTCCGATCAGCCACCAACGCAGAGCTTGTCCTATTTTGGATAAGATATGATCGACATGCTCTCTTTTTTCTGTTGGAATCATTTTCAGAAATCCCTGGATATAGAGCGTTGGATTGAGGGATAAATAAAAACCAACGACAAGAAAGACAATAAATCCCACTATGGTCCCTATTGTAAAGGAGAAGAGCTCCTTGATTTGACTAAATAGTTTACCATTGATACTTGCCAGCTCACGGGTTATGTCTGTTTCTGTTATGAGTTGCGAATTAAAGAGGGTGCGCGAGTAGTCACGAAATTTCGTGTAAGCTTCAGGCAGATCCTCAAAAAGCTGAGAGAGTTGATCACTGATAAGTGGAGTTGAGATCCAGAAGAGGGCGGTACAGATTGCTGCTAGCGCGAATATTACGATGGCAAGCATGAGTTGGTAGGGAAGCTTTGTCAACCTACAGAGCGCACGACTGATCATATGAAGGAAGACGGCGAATAAGACAGAGGCAAAACCGAGAAGAAAAACAGTGATCGAACGCCAGATAATAAGAGCAACTATCACAAGGGCGAAGGCCATAAAGAGGGGAAATAATCGTCCTTTTTGTTTCATTTATGCGCTTCCAAGTTGAAACTGAAGTGATGCATGATTACTGCGGTGTTTTATCAAAAAAGGAGCGATCCAAAAAGGGGGAAATTGATCTTTTGCACAAGAGTAACTTTCGATTAACAACAAGAGAAAAAGGTACATCGTTTGCACTCTCCGGGAGTGGAATCGATTGAAAATTTGGTTATGTAATTCACGTGGTATATATAATTAGAACGGTTAAGTCAAGCTTTAACATAGAGCTGACCTTACTAGAGTTGTGATGAAACACAATTAAGTAATGCAGATAAGTGCAAATTGTTAATATTAGAATAGTTTTTTAAAATCAGAAGTCTGTTTGATGTTGGCAATATAAGTGGCAAAAATATAATCGCCTCAACTCGAAAGTCAGTCGAAAATGATTTGCATTATTTCCGATAAAAGAAAGACGGATATAAATCAAATATATCATAAATTATTAAGGTTGGCTCAGATGTAAATTACTACCTTTTTTAGACTGCATTATTCCATCTTCTATCAATTGTGGAAGAGAGCATCAAAGGGCCTATTGCGCGTTTTGGCATACACACGCTAGTCAAAAGGCATGTTAAGAACCTTTTACGGCAAACATTGGCGTGATGGCAAAAGTTAAATGAATTTATTGAACTCTTTATGAGAAAATTAAAGCTGTTTTTAACTTTGAGATAGAGAGACATGCGACTTCTTATAGCCATTGGTTTTTTCGCTCTTATTCTTTTTAATATCGACGTGGCGGATGCCAAGCCTTGTGCTTTTTGCAGACAAGAAATCATTGAAAACCAATGTGTGTTTCAAGGTGAGTATTTGAGTATTCTCGTGGATTATGCACCTAAAGTAAAAGGACATCTTTTAGTTATTCCCAAAAGACACCTGGTAAAGGCTCATGAGCTTTCTAAAGAAGAATGGACGGAGCTTTCTATTATCCTTCCCAAGGTTGTGCAAGCATTTTCAGCAGTTTTGGATACGGATCAGTACATCATTTTAGAAAAAAATGGTTTTCGCGCTTTCCAAGATGTGCCACATGTCCATTTTCACCTTCTTCTCGTGACTTCACAAACATGGGCTGAGATTTTCGGTACCATACCAAAACAATTGAGTAGGGAAGAGCTTGAAAGAGAAACAGCCTTATTTCGCTTATATTTTTCTTCTTGAATTATGTTGTGCAGAAACTAATATTTTTTTATAGAATTGATGATGGCATCAAAAGAAATCTTTCCTGCGCCAACTATTAATAGAAAAATTAACCCGATTAACATACAAAAATCGGTGCGAGTTTCATGAGCCATTTGCCAAAATCCTTGTTTTATCCAGAGAGGAATTTTAGTTGATAGAATTGCTACAGAAATATCAATCAAAAGAGGAATGGCGCTTAGTTTGGTTAGAAGTCCGATGATAAGCAAAATGCCGCAAATAATTTCGAATCCTCCGACAAAAGGAGCAAAAAAATTTGGAAATGGGATGCCGATTTTTGTGAAGCGCCCTATACCAAGCTCATTGGGAAATAAGAACTTTTGTATTCCCTCAGACAAAAAAACTAGCCCTACCATACAGCGAATCAAAAGCACTGATCTAGGGATAAGAGGGTTATACCAAAATTTCTTATTTTCCATTATTAACTTCGTTGTAAATTGTGAATGGTTGTAATCACCTGGAGATCTTTTACTTCTGCAACAATCTTATAAGATGCTCTTTTTATAAAGAAAAATCTTTAAACGGTCAACGTGGAATCAGAAAGAAACTCGAATCAAATTGAGAGATTTGGCTAACTCATATTAATTTAATATTAAGATAATTACGGTCATTCCAGGCTTTTCGCGCTGGCCCAAACGGGAAATTTTAGATTTAAACGACTCTATTCTGATTGGATATGACATATTATAGGGAAAATGAGACTTTGCAAGAGGGCGAAAGTGATAGAAAAACCACTTATTTTTTGTCTTTATAATATTTTTATTAATTTTAAATAATTTTTTAATGTTTTCATGTTAAAATAAAAGAAAACAATAAATAATTTATATATTATGGATTCAAATTTTACTATTAGTGCCCGTAGTCAGCTTGGTATTATCCAAGATGACGTTAGAGCTTTAAACAGTAAGAATAGGTTTTTAAATCATACGATTTATGCCACTTTAGCTACAACACTTGCACTAGCTATTATTGGGACCTTAGCTGCTTGTTCTATAGGGCAACTCTCCGCTATTAGCAATGCCTGGTATTATTGGGAAGCTGCAGCAGTAGTTAGCTTATGCATTCCCGGCGTTCTTTATCGAATAAAAAATGAGAAACAATTGCAGGAATCTACATTGAGGGCAACAGAACGTATGAGATTGAGGGCAACAGAACGTATGAGATTGAGGGCAACAGAACGTATGAGAGGACGTCTACTTGTTTTATTGTCACGTGCAAGGAAGAATATTAAAGAGAAAAAACTGAATAAAGCAACAGAACGTATGAGAGGACGTCTACCTGTTTTATTGTCACGTGCAAGGAAGAATATTAAAGAGAATAAAGCAAAGGAATCTATGAGAAATCTCCTAAGGGAGAAGCTTGATAAAGTACACCTACCAGAAAAAGCAAGGCAGGAAAAAATAAATAACATGAGTTTTGAAGATATTGCTTCCGGGAAAGCAGATGCAATCATCGAAGAGTCATTAAAACATTTTGAAACGTTTAAAAGCAGAGAAATGCTGTGGAATCTTGCTTTTTTCACATTTTCCGGAAACAAGCCTCGGATGCTTGAATATATATGGGATTATAATCCAATTTTAGTGCACGTTTTATTAGATTCAAGATTTACCCCTGCCGAGATTATTTTAGTATTTCAACGCTGTTATGAAGGATGGAAGGAGCTAGCCACTTCCAGGATCAAGGAAGAACAAAGAGAAAATACGAAAGAAATAGAAAATGAGGAAGAAAGAGATTATCGAAGAGCTTATAGTCAATCAGATACTGAAATAACAGTTTTGCACGTTGGAGGTATCCTGTATTTACAAGGGTTTTTACAAGGAAAATATCCTGGCTACCAATTGGAGAATGGTGGCTATGGGTTGCAAGTGACCCCTCTTGAGAATGCTACCTATGATAATTTAAAAAAAGATAGAAAGGAACTTTTGGAAACTGCAAGAGTCTTGGATTATGGTGATAGGGCTGCTAAATATCATGATAAGACAGCACTTTTAGTAGCTAAAATAAAATCAAAATATCTTGATAGAGCTCCCAACGGCTACGAGGCCGGTTTAAGAGTTGATTTTAGAGAAATGTTAAAAGAAGTCAGAATCCTTGATATGAGAGATGAGGTGGGATATTACCAATTAAAAGGGAATCAGGGTATTGATGGAACTAAGGTACGTACTATTTTTAGCGACCACCCAGCTCTAGTTAGACGAATACTTGCAAACGAAGAAGATCTTTCTCTTTATTGGACTCAAGATCCAGGCAAAGATTATGATGTAGCTTAGGACTATAGAACTCACTGATTTACAAGAAGTCAGATTCGTTCTCCACGCTTTGCTGCTCACAAAAATCTTGAGACATTAAATGCCATGCTTGCACTCTAGTTGCAAGATACTATCGGGAAATCTCTTGCATAGCTAATCATGTGAGATATGACCCTTTTTTTTGGCCAAGTGGTATGTCAGCGCTATCGCGATACAGTGGCGAAGTTTCTCTACGGGAACATCATCATTAATATGAAATACAATACTTCTTTTGCCTTGAAACCGGAAATCTAGCGGGTACAGTTTTTTAAATGTTTTGATTAAGTTTGTGTTGCAATTAAAGTACATCGCATAGAGGGACTTGTGGGAGGGTTTCCAATCGATTCTAATTGTGCTGCCACTTTTTGAGAGGGTCGTTAGATAGCTCGGTTCTCCCCACTTCAATGTTTCTTCCAGTTCACCGACTTCTTTGATGTTAGACGCTGTTTCAAAAATGACTTCGCGCAGAAAAAGCAGCTTTTCTCTGACATTGTCTGGATAAGCCTCAAAAATCTTCTTAACATCGGCATTTTGGAAGGGCTGCTTCTTTTTGCCTAAGATTGGAGTACTTTTACTCAATACTATCCTCATGATCTTCAACAGCAATATATAGCGATACGCCTGAAGAACTTCCAGTAGATCGGTCGAATGTCTCATCGTATACTTCAAGGTCAGTGCTGAATTTTCTTTTCAAGCCGGAGTTCCATACTTGTTCCCAAGCTTTGATAAGGCCTATAGGAAAATCTCCCGCTACAGGGATACATGCATAGGAAGATGCTTCTGTTTTATAAATAGCACATCCTTCAGGGAGTTTGAGCGGAGCCTTGTCTACCTCACAGCCAACAATTAGAGAATATGGTTTAGTGTGATCCCCCTCATATTTTGTGTATAGGGCGAAAACAGCATTAGATTGCTTGTTAGCAATTTTATCTTTTATTCCTTCCCGGTAAAAACGCTCCCAGAGAGCTGGGATGTCTCTAATTGCTTGGCCATCCTGATTGGATGTTCGTATTTCAATGCCAACAATTATTTTAGGTTTGAGGGTTATGATTTTACAGTCCATACGCTACTGAGTGTCTCAAAAAAAATATAAGTGAAAATGCTAGCACATGTAGCAATAAAACCCTATCGGCTTCACTGAGCAAAATTTAATTATATTAGTTTTTTGAATACTGAAATCAACGATGCAGAAATTTTGAAACCAGGGTGATGAAGCAACCTTTGCCTTCTTTGTTTATGGAAATCAGATGAGATAATTGATTTTGGTATAAGATGTGCCGAAAATGTAAGTTGTGTGCTAAGAAGAAAGGATCAGACAACACAATACAGCGAGCTGTGAGAACCTAGATATGCAAAAACAAAGTTCAGCAGGGAGAAAGCCATGACAGCAATAAATAAAAATCTGCTAGCCAGAGAACAAGAAGCAGTAAAAAAGGCTTTAAAAGGCTTTTATCAAGCAGTCGAGCAGATGGTTGAAGGCAATCCAGAACCGCTTTACTCGGTATGGTCACATAGTGAAGATGCAATCAATATGGGGCCTTTCGACCAATGCATCAAAGGTTGGAGTGCCATACGCCAAGAGATTAACCGCCTAAGCAAGATGAAAATGGGTGGCGGCCAACCTTTCAAGCGCAGCGAGCCAGAACTGATCATCGGCAATGAGCTAGCGGTCAGCTATGGCTTTTTGACTGGAAAGGTTAAAGACCCGCAAGGCAAGCTTCACCCTATAAAACATCGAGAATCTATCGTCTTTAGCAAAGAAGGTGAAGAGTGGAAAATTATAGGCTTGCATATTGATAGATTCCCCTTTGAAGGATAGTGAAAGGAAAGACTAAGAAAACCATTAAAAATGGCTTTATAAAAGTTGACTCGTTCTTATAAACACAAATATTTGAGCTTTTGGAGATTGCATTGGAAAAAGTTGTTTTGAACATATGGCAAACTACGAAGCTGATTATTTATTTCAATCAAATGCAAACTGACAATTAGGAAGCAGAAATTTTCGGAGTGAATTGAGATAGCTTATAAATGCCAAGAATTTTTTCTAACCGGGCAACATCCGAGACGATTTTCTGATAGCCATTATCTCCAAAAAGTTGATGTTCTTTTTCCTCAAAAAGTTCCCCTAATTCCTTGTATTCTTTTTGAGATACAAGGTTCTTGAATTCAGGAAATACGACTGTATCCTCTCTTGCTTCGTGGGGGTGGTACATGCGGATAAAAAGCTTGATGTAATCGGCCAAGATCAATCTTTGAATATCATCGTGGAGTTCGCTCTCTTTTGCATGTGCAAGAATATAGTCTGTCAGATGTCTTCCTGCTTGATGTTGATCCTGAAGCGTATGAATAAGGTCATTGAATTTTCCCACTTTTTCGAAATGAGGAAAGATATATTCTTCCTCAAGTTTTTCATGATAGTTTTCAATAAAATTCCTGATAAGTTTAGCGGCTTCAGAAAGGGTTTCGATTGGAAAATCCTGATAATTCTCAATACGAGAAGCAATTTCTCCATAGATCAACAATAGCCGATCCAAAACGCCATGTTCACGCATAAGATCTTCATTGGCTGAGCTTTCCTCTATTACTTCTTTGTTATGTGCAGCATGAAGAAGAAAGGGAGATAAAAAAAGAGATAAGCATATGCGTATCTTCATGGTTCTAGGTTCCTGAGGTGATTCTTAATCTCAATACCAGTAGCATGACACCTGCAAAAATTTGAAAAGCTTTAAAAGTAGCGTTTAACTTCGATCCTATATAAGAACTCAAAAATGTGGTCAAGCTTTCAACTATCAAAATCGCATCAAATTAGATCTACCTCAGCTCTTGCAGCGTCTGCAGGTTGCCTAGAAAGCGCTGCCCGCTCGAATAAGGTAGAGTCATTGTGTTTTCAAGAAGCATACCGGGGTTTAATCCCATTCACATCCGGCAAAGCAATATTTTCCCGAATAAGCTTTCGCGCTGACATGATTTTGTTGAAAGGTCAAGAGGGTATAGATTTCCGGGATATTGTCTTTTACGTTAGGGCCGTAGATATTGTCTCCCATAGCTGGGCAAGTAATGTATGGAATGCCATCAATTTGCCTTGTATGAAAATAATGTAGATGGGCCTGAAAAACAGCTACAACATTGCCATAACTAGAAATGATTTTTCTTATGGCCTCTTGATTTTGTAAAAATAATGCTCTCGTATTATGATTATCAGTGGCTTCGAAGAAGAAATTACCCTTTACATCATGATCATCAATGGCACAATGCGTGAAAATGATTGTGGGACGTTGATTTTTTTTCAGTTGAATTTCTAGCCATTCTAATTGCTCTAATGGCAATAAACGAATTCTATGATCTACAGAGTCCAATTCTAAACCCAGCCAGATCAGCGTAAATTTATCAAAATCTTGTCTACCGAAACTTTTCTGACTAAAACCATGATGTTGCCACAAATTCTCTATCTCATTTAGCGGCATTTTTTTAAGTTCGTGATTACCTAATAGATGAATGACAGGAATTTTTATTTTTTCAAATATTTCGATTAATTTTTGATATTTTGTAAGATCTGTTTCTCTCTTTTCGCTTCGAATCAGATCACCAAGATTAACTATAATATCGGGAGAATGGTGTTGGGCAATTTGCTCTAAGAAACTTTCAAACATATCCTCCATTAAGTGAGAGGAGGCTCTGACTTTGCCATCATGCTCCAAAGATTTACCGACATGCACGTCATTAACTATTGCGATTTTCACAACACCCCGCTTTGTAATGAAAGTTCTGACAGAATGCCATTTTGTTGCATATACGAGTATGAAAATGAGTGTTACTGAATCAGGTATAAAAATGGGGCAGGCAGGAATTGAACTTGCAGCCAACGGATTATGAGGGCGTTACTTTACAATACAGGGCAGCTTGTCTCAGCACTATTATACAAAGGGTTAGGTTTTTTCTTTAATTGAATGTTGAAATGAGATGGGGAATGCAAGAGGTGGGTGTGCCGCTAGCGTACCATGGATAAACAAAGAGATCTTTCCATAGATTTTGCAGGCCACTTAATAGAGAGTTGATGAAGAAAAGAGCGCCTACTACTACCCACGGTATGCATCCGGCAAGATAGGTCATATCGTATTTACCACAATTATGGTATCGCCGCATCAGATAAATGCTAGTCGGCAACGAAAACGGAATGCACAGGTCGATAAGAAGCATGATCGCCTTGGGCCAGGAAAAACCATTTTCAAATACGACGAAAGTCCAAATTCCAAAAACAAGCAATAGAGGAAGGAATGCGATTCCGTAGATTACGGTCCAAACGGAGGTCCACCAAAAAGCAACAGAGTCATTTTTTTGCGCTCCGCTTGCCCGTTTGGTCATTGCTTTGCCTGTTGTTGGTATTTTTTAACGATTGAGCGCATTACTGCTTGATAACACTTACTGCCAAAACCATGCTGCACAGGAGCATCTGGATCCAAAACCGTTACATTGTTAATTTTTTCGAAGGCATCCCTATAGAAATTCATTCTTTCTTTTATGTAACGTTCGATGGCTACAGAATTAAATGGGTTAATATTGAGTTCAGCATCCCGGTAGGCCAAAAGCTGAATGACATCTTCCCGGTTTAAACCTTTTTTACGTCCATGATACTCTTGCAAAGCCAACATTTGGAGATTTGGGGAACCCACAAGGCAAACTGGATCTGCAGCGCTAGTATAATTATGTGAATCTGGATGGCTTTTTTGGGGGGCAACAAATGAACCTCCACCAAATGTAAAGATTCTAAGCTGTTGCTTTTTTGAGATTGAGAGGTGTTCTAAGGCGCGTTCACAGATAATAGCGCCCTGACTGTGAGCAAAAATTACAATCGGAGGTTTAGGCTCACATCGCTTTGCCTCAGCCAATAAATAGCGAAAGAAATACTCAGCAAGAACGACAATCGGTGCATCGATTGAGAGCTTTAAAATACCGCATACCAATAGGTCAACAAACCGTCGGGTATCATTAGGTAAAGAAAAAATAGCTTCGCCATTGGCGGCTCTGCAAATGAGTTCAGCGGATTGTTTGGCTTCCTTTTTGGTATTGCTAATCCCATTAATAAAACCCCAAATGCACTGTCCTGACTTTTTTTTTCCAATGGTTCGGACAATTGTTGCTATAGATTTTTCAGGAGGCAGGAGATCTTCTATAGAGGGGTTTTCATCATATACTTTAACATGCCAGAAAAAGTGATGAGGTCTGGAACGAAGGTGTATATGACCATTTCGCTCATGGACAATGGTGGCATCAAGACGATAAGATTTACACCAGGCTACTGCTTCCCTTTTAGAAAGAATAATATCATTACCAACTAGGTATGAATCATCTTCGCCTTGGGAGTGTTCGATTTTTCCACTGATCTTGGGAACTAGAGAAATGTTTTCGTTGCCAAGAGCAGTGAAATTGCAAAGTTTTTCAATAGAATGCAGTAAAAGTTGCCAATCGCTTTTTGAGAAAGATTTAAGTTTTTGATTTATAGGCAGGTTTGCTATTGCATGTAACTTAAAAATAAATCCTTCTGAATCTGTGGGCTGGTAATGTTTTGCGAGTATTTTAAGGGTTCCGTTATAGTACTTTTTCAAATGTAGCCAGCTTGAGAGGGCCTTACGTCCATGCTCGGAAGAGGGAAAAATGGCATAGTTGCCACAAGCACCAATAGCGCCATTGCGTTTTGCAACATGACTATGGCTGCGCACAAGTCCAGGGTTATTGATGCGCCATACTAAAGTGCCCCCTCGCGCGATATATTTATTCCCTGCGGTGTCATAATAGGCGATATGTTCTGCATTCTCAGGATAAGCTAAAATAAACATGCGCTCTGGGTATATCAACCATTTCTTTGTGAGGGTGAAAGAGTAACATTGCCTCAGAGTAATGTCAATTTTTGATAAACGCTAGATAAGATCTTATCGGCAAAAACGGATCGTTTTAAGATCAAGACATAAATGGGTCGAGACTACCCTATCGGTGTCTGAGTCTCAAGGAACACCCTTGGGGTCTTTCGCTTTTAAGGGGGTTTCCGATTTCACTCTCTTCGATAAACTTGCTAATTTGTGCCATCTAATGCGCCCACACGACCCCCTTCCCATTGTCCATGGATGTAATAATATTGACCTTTCTTCTAGCTTCATCCCTTTGATTTAAAACGCTTGAATGACTACCATCTTTATGACTATGACAAACATTATTGAACCTTTTGCTACAGGCCATTTATCGGTAGACGATGGGAATGAAATTTATTGGGAAACCTCAGGTAATCCAAAAGGGCGACCTGCACTCTATCTCCATGGTGGACCAGGAAGTGGAATTAGTGGTGGTTATCGACGACATTTCGATCCTGAAAAATTTCTGATTGTATCTTTTGAACAACGAGGCTGTGGCCGAAGCAGGCCGAGCGTCACCGATCCTGGTATCAATCTGATGAAAAATACAACACAGGCCATAATCTCTGATATCGAAAAATTAAGAATTCATCTGAAGGTGGATAAATGGTTGCTCTTGGGTATTTCTTGGGGAACAACACTAGCTCTTGCATATTCTCAGACACATCCAGAAAAGGTCTCTGCAATCGTCTTAGGTGCCGTTACAACGACTACATCTTCCGAAGTCAAGTGGGTCACAGAGGACATGCGTCGTATTTTTCCAAGGGAATGGGACCAGTTTGCTGCAGCAGCTCAACCCAAACAGGGTGAGCGACTCATTGATGCGTACTATCGACAGATCACCAACACAGATCTGAAAATACGCGATAGCGCATCTCGATCGTGGTGTGCATGGGAGGATGTTCATATCTCACTCGACCCGAAACATAAGGAGAACCCACAATTTCAAAATTTTGAATTTTCTCTGCCTTTTTCGATTCTTACGATTCACTATTGGAAGCACTCGGCTTTTCTTGGTGATCCTGACATTTTAGCAAATATGAGTAATATTTCGCATATTCCTAGTATATTGATTCACGGTCGTCTGGACATCAGTTCACCACTGGAAACTGCATGGAAACTTCATAAGAAATGGCCCAGTAGCGAACTCGAGGTTATTGATGACGAAGGTCATGGTGGTAAGGCTATGTTCAAAAAGATTACTTGCGCCATTGCAAAGGTTTCGTTTTGATAAAATTTACGTGAGGCTACTAATCCAATCAGATTATTCCGCCAAATTGGGTCCTATTTTAAAAAACGACACATCTTTTGCAACTATAGCAAATAAACTTGAAAATTTTACTAATTTTCAGTAGTCTACCTGTATGAGCTACTCAAATGATTTACGAAAAAAGATTATCGAATTTATCCACAAAGGAAACAGCATTGCTGATGCATCCAAGATATTTGGAATCACTAAACCCACTATTTATAGGTGGCTGAAAAAGCTGGAATACGAGGGAAGCTTATCAGATAAGCCTCCAAAAAGAACATGGAAGAAGATTGATCCCAAGCTTCTAATTATTTTTGTGAAACAAAATCCTGATTTCACTTTATTAGAGTATGCTAAGCACTTTAAAACTAGCGCGATGGCCATTTGCCGCGCGCTTAAAAAATTAAAAATTACCAGAAAAAAAAGACTTGTTTTTACAAAGAACGAGACGAAACCAAGCGTGCATTATTTTTGGAGCAGATCAAATCGTATTCTCCAGAGGATTTAGTATATGTGGATGAAAGCGGTATTGATTCCTACTTTCACCGTTCACATGGTTGGGCACCAGGCTGCGAAAGAGTATATGGAGCAATTTCCGGTAAACGTTTTGCTCGAGAGAGCTTTATAGCAGCAAAATGTAATCATAGAGTCTTTGCTCCCTTGTGTTATCAGGGGACATGCAATACTTTACTCTTTAATGCTTGGATAGAACATTTTTTAGTTCCACAGCTTAGAAAAGGTCAGCTTGTCATTCTGGATAATGCTTCCTTTCATAAATCTCAAATAGCTAAGAAGTTGGTAGAGAAAGCTGGATATCAAATTCTTTTCCTACCACCTTATAGCCCGGATTTGAATCCTATTGAAAAATACTGGTCATGGTTCAAAGCTCAAGTTCGGTCTATTATTCATCGATTTAACAACCTATCGGAAACTATTGACTATGTGTTTTCAATGTAAAATTTTCAAGTTTATTTGCTATAATGCAAATCGTTTTTTTGTTTTATGAGGGGATGACAGCCTATCATACCTCTCAACAGCATTTAAAAAAGTGGGGCAGGCAGGAATTGAACCAGGGACCGACGGGTTATGAGGGCGCTGCACCCACACCACTTTCCAACAGCTAACTCCCTAGAATCATAGCGGAAGGTGTCCCTTTCCATCCATTGCGAACTATTGTCATTTATCGCGCTTTTTTGCATACCAGTGGTCCACAAATGGTCCATGGAAATTGTCGTAGCGTAATACGACTTTTGAACTGTTCGGAATTTCCGAATGGCTATATCTATTCTTAAGTCATTGAAGATAAAGCGAATAGTAATTTTTTTTTACAGAGTGTTCATTTTTGAGCAAATTGTTCAATATTTTTGACTGTTCAATATATATTGAACAGTGTATTATAATGAACAGAGGGAGATCACAATGAAAGGTAGTTTTCTAGTAAGTTCCAGCGAAGATCCAGCAGAAGGGAATGTCTATGCAGATAAGTCCTCTCTCGTTCTTGATTGGCTGCTACGTGTTGGGCTTTCCAAAGAAAGTTTCTCATTGAGAGAAGTTGCTAAAGAAACGGGAGTAAGCCTCGGTCTGGTTCAACGTGTTTTCAATATTCTAGTATTGAAAGGACTTCTGCAAGTTGAAGGAATAAGAACTGCCAAGAGATTTTCCTTTAATAAGCCAAAAGAGCTTCTAGAAAGCTGGTTAGAGTACTACAGCATCGTAAAAAAATGTAAAACTAGGACGTATCGTTCCGCTCTTTCTGGAAAGTCAGAATGGTTCAAGGCTTTGAAGAAATCTGGACTTGGGTCGGACGTGATCTTGGCTCTTCATTCAGCAGCCGAAGCGCTTGGGCTTAAGAATACCAATCTCGAAGGATTGGAATTATATGTCCTTGATCCTTCGATTAGGGCAAAGTTAGAAAGCGCTCTGCAATTAGAGCCACAAGAAAGAGGGTATGAGGTTTTATTGATCGAGCCTTACTACAAAATGCTGCTCAAGCAAAACAGGAAAGATGGTAAAGAAATTGGGATTTGCCCGCTCCTTCTTGCGTTTTTAGATCTTTATCATTTTCCTTTACGTGGACAAGAACAAGCAGAATTTATAGCCCAATGTTCCCCAGAAATGAAACGCATCTACAAAAATATTAAGAACAAATGAAACGGATTCAAGAAGAAAAAATCATTTTAGAATTTTTAAAGTCACTGGGACCATGGCGAGAGTTCGTTGTTATCGGAGGCGGTTTTGTTCTTTTCATATACAAGCTTTATTTCGCCGACCCCAAGCTCGAGAATCTTCCTGTTGGAACGCGAGATATCGATTCGTTGATTCCCAGAAGAGTTCCTGAGATTTCTAAAAAGAACATCGCCAAATATCTCAATGAAGCAGGCTTTACCCATGTCTTCAAAGATGTTAATATTCCTGCAACTGAAAGTTTTGTGAAAAAGATTGATGGAGTAGAAGTAGAGATCGAGTTTTTAACGGACTCTGCTACCCGAGATGATAAGAATAAAAATGTCGTGATCGCAGGCATTGTTGCTCAGCCCTTGAGCTACTTGACGCTGAGCCTGCAAACGACAATGGAATTTCGAACCTATTCAGGAGAAGCGGGAAAAGTCGTCTCACCTGGCGCATGGATCTTCCATAAAGGGCTTACTTTTACCAGGCGGAAGAGCTCATCAAAGATGCTCAAGGATCTCTATGGGATCTGGTACGTAGCCACTCAGTTGGGAGC
>JBAPRV010000169.1:0-14485 GCA_049281295.1 Chlamydiales bacterium | reverse complement strand
AACTAAAAAAGCGACACGCAAATCTTCTCCTATTATGGATACAGCTTAGAATCTCAGAATAAATGGCAAGAAGCCGAGCAACTCTATATAAAAATGATTCAAAGTCTGCCGGCTAGCGCAGAAGGGTATAGAGCGTTGGCATGGATGTTTGGAGTGGGATTGACAAGAGCGATTTCTCAAAAGCAAGGGATTGACTATGCACACATAGCTCTCAAGAAAAAGAACGATCTTGTCTCTTGGGAAATCTTGAGTGCCTGTGAAGCCCGTGTAGGTAATTTTTCAAGAGCCCACCAAATTCAAAAATCGTTAGAGGAGCATGACAAAGATCCGACGAGTAAAGCTCGTCGTCAAGCCGCTTTACGCAAGCTTAGAAAGGGAATCCCTCTTGATAACAATCACGTAAGTCGTGCATTAGTTGCCTAAACGGCTAGTTGAGATGCATTTTATCTTTTTTCTATCACTTTTTCTTGGTTCCGCTCTTTGCTTGAAAGCTGATCAATCTGAGTGCGATTTCGAATTATCTGAAAATCAAACTGAGATTGAAATCGGCATCCCTGTACCCTTGAACTCCCTATCAGGAAAGGTAATTCCTGAGAATCAGTGGGCTCAAAATCAAACTCGGGCTACTAAAAAAAATAGCATGTCTGAGTGTGCCGAGGAAGTTTTTTCTCTTTATAACCTAATATATGGTATCTATCCAATTTCACCTGATGATCTGGCTAAATTAGTAGAGGTCCAGTCACAAAATATGATAGATAAACATGATATTACCTCCTATTTAAGCGAATTCACATTTGTTTCTAATTTGCAAATCCGAAACAGCACCCAGCTCAGCAACAATCCGGAATGGAGTCAAGGAGACTTAAAAAAGATAAAGGAATACTACCGGATGCATGAGGAAACCCAATTTGACAAAGATATACGTCTTATTGCCTCTGATATAGCAAGAGTTATCGTCCACGGAAATATCGACCAGCTCACCCTTTCGACTCAATTGAATCGGTTTGATATTAAAAAACTCCTGGAAGAGGGGCCTTATACTAGCTCTGTTTTATCTGAAGAAGCTCAAAAGCTTATTTATGATAGTTTGAAATCGGTTGAAAGAGTTTATGATATCCATCTTCACAATCTGGGTTATGACGAAGGAAATTATATCAATCCCAATCACGCCTCTTTAATTCAAACTTCTTGGAAAAATTATTTTACTTTTTTAGTTCTAAGATACGCTGCCGGTATCTCCTCGCCCAAAGGATCTACACACGAAGCACGCAAACGGATGCAGCTTTACGCGGGTCATTTTCCAAAACTACGAGGCATGATTTTGCCTATTCACAAAGCCATCTTACCTAATCATGTTGTAGATTGGAGCAAAACAGGAAATTACTTTACAGATCGGTCTGCCCTCCTTACTGCAGTGAGTTTTCACAATTCGAATGCCGAACTTCTTCCTGCTGTTTCGGTTCATCCTTTTGATCGACACTGGAAAGAGAAATTAATCTCAGCGCACAAAAAGGGGATTCGTTTAATCAAATGGATGCCCCCTCAAAGCATCCCTCCAGACTCCAACTTATTGGATGATTATTACAAGACGGTGAGCAAACTAGACATGATTTTGATTGCCCACGCAGGAATTGAACATACCATCCCGACGGAACAAAGCAATATACAGTGGTTCGATTGGGGAAACCCTCTCCGTTTTCGAAAGCCTTTACAACTGGGTGTCAAAGTTATTTTAGCCCATTGTGGCCACACAGATCCGATTCCTGATTTAGACCATCCTAAACAACCCAAAATAGCGGGATATAAACTCTTTCTTCGCCTGGCTAAAGAAGCCCATCAAAAAAATCAAACCGGTGAATGGAAGGGAAAGCTTTATGGGGATCTGGCAGCTGTCACTACCCATTATGGCCCCGACTTTGTCACCGAGTTGATGAAACATATCGATGAACCGGGTATTCGATTTATCTACGGCTCAGACTATCCCTTCACCAATTTAATTCAACCGGCAAATGATGCCTACGAACAGTTTGCCGCATCAGGCCTTCTTGATCCTACAAAAGTAAGGCCCCTTCAGGAAATAAGGTCATGGAATCCCTTACTTGCCAACTACGTCTTCACCAAAAATCTCGAACTGAAAATGGAACACGGAAAGACCATCCGTTTTCCGGAAGCTACCTTTACAGCTAAGTTTAAAGGCGCTGAAATAAAATTTATCGATGAAGAGAGGTGGCATGCGTACAAAGCACACCCTGAAGGATTATAGAGATTCGACTAATCAGCTCTGAATCCTTGTTAATACATTTGAGGTAACAATCAAGTTTAGAATTATAACAAAAATACAGCGCCTACTGCACATAAAGCACAAACACTCACTAATACTGCTGTTGACACAACAAGATGAGAGCTTCCCCTGTTGGTAATTTGTCCAAAATCTCCATCATCTTTTTTAATAGCTGATACTGCTGCATAAAAAAATTCACCGAATATCCAAAACGCCGAGGGAGCGCCAATGCCGACCCTTAACCCTAAGCTCAAGCCATACGACATTGGGAAAAAAAATTTTACTGCAAAAACACCTATAATTAACACTGCTGAAAAAATAATATTTGCAAGAGGTCCTGATAGGTTAATCCAAGTTTTTCCCATGGACGAGGTTGGTCTTGTTGGAGGATGAAAAGTGGTCGATCCATAACAACTCCCTGTCGAAAGGTTGATAGTAGCTTCCCCCCCTGTCAAAATTCGATACGCTACGGCATGCCCCATCTCATGAACTAGAGTATGTAAATGACCCAGTGTGAGTAAACTAAATATTTTACTATTTAGACAGTAGTCAGCTGTTCTTCCTAGTACACCCATAAAGCAGTTCGCGCTTGGTTCACGAAGGAAATACCCATTATCTGGATCATTATTGATGTTGATATGCATCGTTTGAAATTATTTTATTTAACAGCAGCCATATTACCTATATTATAGACACAAATCAAATTTTAAATATTTATTATAATGAATATTTGAGTTCTTGATATCCGTTTGGAGAAATGACAAGAGAATTTCAGGGCGAATCAGCTCCGCTATGTACCTTATTTAATTAAATAAGGTATAATTGATCTTAATATGATTTTATGATAGATGCTTTTAAGATAGGATGCTTGGTTTTTTAAAAAAAATTTTTGGTTCTTCTCAGGATAGAACGCTCAAACGCCTCCAAAAAACAGTTTCGGAGGTCAATACTTTTTGCGAGAAGTTCAACGCGCTCCCTGACGAAGAGCTCCGCCGGAAGACCGATGAGTTCAAACAGCGCTTTCGAGAGGGGGAGTCTCTGGATCAACTCCTGCCGGAAGCCTACGCGGTGGTCAAAAATGTTTGCCAACGTCTCTGTGGCACCGAGGTGCATGTTTCGGGCTATGAGCAAAGATGGGATATGGTTCCCTACGATGTGCAAGTCCTGGGAGCTATCGCTCTCCATATGGGGCATATTGCCGAAATGCAGACTGGGGAGGGTAAAACGCTAACCGCGATCATGCCTCTCTATCTCAATGCATTGGCAGATGAACCCGTTCACCTTGTCACCGTGAACGATTATCTCGCAAATCGAGACTGTGAGTGGGTTGGTACCATTCTACGCTGGCTTGGCCTGAAAACAGGTGTCTTAACAAACGATGTACCTCCTCATCTACGGAAGGAAATCTACCAAAACGATGTTGTCTATGGCACCGCTTCCGAGTTTGGCTTCGACTACTTGCGTGATAACTCGATGGCTATCTCAGCTCAAGAACAGGTGCAGCGAGGGTATTATTTCGCCATCATCGATGAAATCGACTCTATCCTTATCGATGAAGCCCGCACTCCTTTGATTATCTCAGGCCCTACTCCCAAGAGTTTTCAGATGTACGACAAACTCAAAGAGGGGGCGGCAACGCTGGTGAGAAAACAGCGTGATTTGTGCAACACTATCGCCTCTGAGGCCCGCACAGCTATTGAATCTTATCTTCATGCAGAAGCCCTTCCTACCGAGAAAAAGGAGCTGGAAAAATTGCGTGAAACATGCCGAAAACTCTGGCTTGTCGGTAAAGGAATGCCTCATAACAAAATGCTCAGAAGAGCTCGAGAAAACCCCGACCTGCGAAATGAAATTGATAAATGGGATCTTTTCTATCATGTCGATCAAAATAAAAAAGAGAAGCTTGAGGCCTATTCTGAGCTTTTTATGGTTATCGAGGAGAAAAGCAATGAATTTGAGCTGACCGATCGCGGAATTCATGCCTGGACAGAAATTACCGGGGGGTCTGTAAATGACTTTGTCATGCTCGATTTAGGCCATGAATATGCTAAAATCGATGCCAGCTCCGATCTTTCCGAAGAGCAAAAACTCGAAAAGAAAATGGCTCTTAATGAAGAAGATGCTCAACGTAAAGAGCGTTCCCATAATCTTCGCCAGCTGCTCAGAGCCCATCTGATGATGGAGCGGGATGTAGACTACATTGTCGATCAAGATAAAATCGTCATTATCGATGAAAATACGGGGCGTCCTCAACCCGGCCGCCGTTTTTCGGATGGCCTTCATCAAGCCATTGAAGCTAAAGAGAATGTGGCTATTCAGCGGGAAACTCAAACCTATGCAACCATTACTCTTCAAAACTATTTCCGCATGTACAAGAAGCTCGCCGGAATGACAGGAACCGCGATTACTGAAGCGAATGAATTCAAAGAGATCTATAAACTTGAAGTATTACAAATCCCGACCTACAAGCCTTGTCAACGGCTCGACTTCAACGATGAAATCTATATGACCGAAAGGGAAAAATACAACGCTATTTTAAAAGAAATCGAAGAGATTCAGGGGAAAGGACAGCCTATTTTAATTGGAACTGAATCGGTGGAAGTCTCCGAAAAACTCTCTCGAATATTAAGACAAAACCGCATTGAACACACGGTCTTGAACGCGAAGCATCATGCTCAAGAGGCTGAGATTATTGCCCAAGCCGGAAAGACTAAAGCCATCACAGTTTCCACGAATATGGCGGGACGGGGAACCGATATCAAGCTCAAAGAGAATGTAGCAGAAGCAGGCGGGCTGCACGTGATCGGAACAACACGTCACCAATCCCGTCGTATCGATCGGCAATTAAGAGGGCGTAGTGCTCGCCTCGGGGACCCCGGATCTTCTAAATTCTTTATTTCATTTGAAGATCAATTGATGCGCCTTTTTTCTTCGCCCAAATTGAATGCTCTCATTCAAAAATTTCGTCCTCCTAAAGGCGAACCTATTTCAGCAAGTATCTTGAATCGCTCTATCGAAATGGCCCAAAAACGGGTTGAAAGCCGAAATTATACAATGCGTAAGTATACGCTTGAATATGACGATGTGATGAATAAGCAAAGGCAGGAGATCTACAACTTTCGCAACGAAATTTTACATAGCCGGGATCTTTTATCCAATGCCAAGGAGCTGCTCTACAATGTATGCCAGATGATGGCAGCCCAGCACTTTCAATCGCGCTCTCAAGAGGGAGGCTGGAATCCTGAAGGGTATCGCCAATGGCTCATGGCTCATTTCCCCGTCACCTTTGAAGAGGGATTTTTTGATAATGACCACTACTCCGTGGAGCAAATCGAACAAGCGGCAGCCGAAAAAATCATTAATGCTTTCGAGCATAAGTATGCTAGCGAAATCGCTAAAAACCAAAGCACCTCTTCTTCCGTCGATTTGCAAACTCTAGGCCAAGAAGCTATTCGATCAGGCGTCATGATTCACAAAATAGATGAACTATGGCAAGAACACCTCCTTACCATGGACCATTTACGCTCAGAGGTGAATCTTCGAGCCATTGCTCAGCGCGACCCTCTTCTTGAATTTAAACATGAAGCATTCCGCCTCTTCCATGAGCTCACTCACCGCTTAAACATCGAAATAGCACGCAATCTCTTCAAAATAGAAATCTCAGCTTACCATCCCGGCTTGTTCCAAGATATCCTGGGTCAAATTAACCTTGAAACAAACAAGATGATTTTCGATCAGATGCCCGATGGACTTGCCGAAGAGGCGCTTCCTCAGAAACCTCTTGAAAACAGAGCCCCTCCCATTATTGTAAGCCCTAAAGTGGGTCGTAATGACCCTTGTCCGTGCAATAGCGGAAAAAAATATAAAAAATGCTGCCTTACCGACGAAGAAGAACTTTAGCGGCTTATATACAGTAAATTAAATTTAAAATTTAGTTTCCTATAACTCTGAGAGAGCGACTCAATAAAGCAAGACTTGAACGACCTCTCTTTTTTCTGAAAAAAAATCTTTATTTTTTCTTCAAATAATTATAACCTAAATTTTACATATAGGGTATTCAATTGAAAATGGCACAACTCGATCTGATATTTTTTTACAAAAATTTTGCACTCAATTCTAAACCTTCAATCTCTTCTTATATTTTTGTTGAAAATCGCTCGTTTGATTTGTGTCATTTTCAATTGAATTCTGGATATCGGCGAACAATTCAACTCGAGATAACTATAGTCGATTAAATTTGAAATGAGACAGATTGGGCACAAGATTTTTATGAGAAGCAAAGCGTGGAGAACAAAGCTGATTTCTTGTAAGTCAGTGAATTCGAACGGACAGCTGCTCAAAAAAAGATGTGGATCAATCTGTCTCATTTCAAACTTATTCGACTATATTTAAACCTTTGAATTTTTAACCCAAGAGCTTGTACAGGCTCATCACAAACAAGGAGCGAACTTATGTTGAAACGACTCACTGCATTCATTTATTTTTCCCTTTTTGCGATCTCTTCACTCTCTGCTGCTGAGAGTAAAGACGATGAAGCAAAAAAATATTATTGCTCTGCAGAACAACTCAAATTAGGAGATTCGAGGATTCTCGTTAATTTTGAAGGAGAGACAATAGAGATCGATGCTCTGCTTGCAGATCAGGGAGGGATTTATTTTACTTCCGAAGCAAAACGCTGTTTTTACTGCAGGCGTCCTCTTAATCCTAAAAATACATGTGAATGTCCATTATAACATTAAGAAGCCACCTCTTGCTCAAGAGGTGGTTTATTTCAAAGCCCTCCAACCGAGATAGAGAAGAGGGGTAGCCCCCATAAAATAAAACAAGCCAAGGCTTTGATTCCATGTGAGAGTCAACACTCCATCCCTAGAAAAAAGCAAAAGCAATAATCCAAACAAGAAAAAAACAATCCCGGGTAAAAAAAGACTGAATGCCACAAGTTCGCGTGTGGTTGAAGAGGGTGTTTTCTCTTCCTCTTTTGAAGTCTCTTCATCTAGCGCCTCATCCCATTCTTCTTTGGTAACCGACATCTCCTTGGAAAATAAATCGGAATAGGGAGATTGCGGAAAAGGCCCTTTTGAGGGGACGCTCTGAAACGGGCTTCCTAATTCTGTAGAATGGTCTTCTTTTGCAGAGGAGGATTGGGTCAAATCCACTCCACAATAAATACAATGCGATCGATGTAAAGGAACATCTCCATCGCAATTCCAGCAAATTCTTTTTTCATTTTTTTTGCTCATTTAGGAACCTATCCGTAAAATGTTTTACAGGTGGAATTTATACCTCCCAAAAGATTCGTTGAAAGATGACGAAAAATAAAAATGGATAGATACATAAAACTCTAAAAAAGATTAAATGCTCTCTCATTCGTCAAATTAACTCTTCGAAAAGATAACAGCAATTTTAAAAATGAAAAAGTCAAAAAAAAAAGCAGCTCTATGCTAGGCTTGGTGAAACCTAATAAAATAATGAAAAAACAACAGTTTGATTGCATTATTATCGGTGGGGGGCCGGGAGGGTATGTAGCAGCGATTCGGTGCGCCCAGCATGGACTGAATACGGCCCTTATTGAAGCAAGGGAAATGGGAGGAACCTGTCTTAATCGAGGCTGTATCCCTTCAAAAATGCTTATCTCAAATGCAAATATTTTTAGAAAAATAAGACACGCCGATTTTTACGGGATCTCCGCTAGAGATGTCTCTTTTAATTATGCCGAAATGAAACAGCGTAAAGATCAAGTTGTTTTAAAAATTCGCCGTAGCCTTGAAGGGCTCATTAAAAGCAACAAGATAACCATATTTAATGGATTTGGGAAGTTCACCTCTCAGCATGAAGTGAAGGTAATGGGAGAAAACGACGCCCTATTGGAAGGGGAAAATATTATTATCGCTACCGGCTCGGAAGCACGTGAACTCCCCTCTGTCCCATTTGATTACAAACGAATCCATGACTCTACTTCCCTTTTGGAAATCACTCAACTGCCAAAAAAATTTATTATTATTGGAGGAGGGGTCATCGGTTGTGAGTTTGCTTCAATGCTCAATACTTTCGGAGTAGATGTCACCATCCTTGAAATGCTACCTTCCATCATTCCTACCGAAGGGAAAGATATCTCCGATATGCTCACCTCTTCTTTTAAAAGGCAAGGGATCAAAATAGAAACCGGTGCCAGGGTTCAAAAAGGAGAGCTTTCAGAGAAAGGGGTTCTCATCCATTTGGACGATGGACGAACTTTCGAGGGGGATATGGCCTTGGTAGCCGTAGGCCGCCGTTTTAACACCTCTCAGATAGGCTTGGAAAAAACAGGCGTTACGGTCGAACAAGACGGTTCCATTTTAACAAATGAGCAGATGCAAACGAATGTGGCGGGTTTATACGCTATTGGCGATATCACAGGAAAATGGGTGTATGCTCATGTAGCCTCCCATCAAGGGATAGTAGCTGCCGACACGATTGCAGGAAAAATAAACCAAATGAGTTATAAAGCGGTTCCCTCAGTCATTTTTACATACCCGGAAATCGGAACTACGGGGTATACCCTGGAACAAGCGATTAAAGCGGGATACAAAAAGGCTGTTCTTGGAAAATTTCCTTTTCAAGCTTTAGGAAAATCACAAGCAATCAATGAGACGGAAGGGTTTGCTCAAATTGTGATAGACAAAGAAACAGGGGCTATTTTGGGGGCTCAAGTAGTGGGCTACGAGGCTTCCACGCTTATAGCTGAGATGGCTGTTGCTATCGAAAATGAGCTCACGGTTGATTCGATTCATGAAACCATGCATGCTCATCCTACTCTTGCAGAAGGATGGCTTGAGGCGGCACTTATGGCCGACGATAGGCCCCTCCACCTACCCCCCAAAGTTAAGAAGCATGCAGAAACCTCGTAAACTCAATGTTCTCCCTGAGAATCCGGAAGAAAAAAATCCTTCTAAAGCAGTGGGACCGGGTCGCTTTCCCCCTTGGCTTCGCCGCAAGCTTCCAAAAGGGAATGCCTTATGGCAAACACAACGGATTGTAGGCAAACATCGCCTCTCTACTGTTTGTGAAGAGGCGAAATGCCCTAATTTAATGAGCTGTTGGTCTCAAAAGACAGCGACTTTTTTGGCTATGGGGCATCAATGTACTCGCAGCTGCGGTTTTTGCAGCATTGATTTTGCCGCACAGCCTAAAGTACTCGATGAAAATGAGCCGAAGCATCTAGCCGAATCGGTAAAACAACTTGAATTGAAACATGCTGTGATCACCATGGTTGCTCGCGACGATCTTTCCGATGGAGGTGCTGCCCACATGTCTAAGATTATTCAGGAAGTGAGACGACAAAATCCGGGAACCACGATAGAGGTCCTTACGTCCGATTTCGAGGGGAATGAGGATGCCCTTCACACTATCGTCGAAGCAAAGCCGGAAATTTTTAACCATAATATCGAAACGGTTCGTTCCCTCACCCCCCGCGTCCGCCATCGAGCCTCTTACGATCGAACTCTTTCAGTGCTCCGTTATGTGAGTCAACATCAGTCAAACACATACCTTAAATCAGGGCTTATGGTGGGACTTGGAGAAACAGACGAGGAGGTCAAAGAGACCATTCGAGACCTATTTGAAGCGGGCTGTCAGCTCATTACAATTGGCCACTATCTCCAATCCAGCCCACGAAAACTGAGGGTTAAAGCTTTTATCACTCCCGAACAATTCGAAGAATATGCGGCATATGGCCGCTCTATTGGGGTTTTGGATGTATATTCCGGCCCTTTCGTTCGTTCCAGTTATAATGCTGCTTCACTTTTTAAAGCTCTTTTAGAAAAAAAGATTCATGACTGATCCGTATAACTATTCTTTTTCAGATTTTGAACAAGAAGATGATGAGTTTCTCACAGATGAAATCGATCATGAAATTCTTATGCATCGCGATGCCCATTTTGGCGGAGACTTTAAAGTGATGCTCTCCTATTACCAAGAGGAAAAATTAGGAGTGCACCCCTCGATCGAATTAAACCGCATCGCCTATCTAGCTCAAGTAGAAGAACAAATTGGCCATGATTTATCTTCCCTTATTCTCTCAGCCAGCGAAGCTGAAAAAGTTGCAAAAGTCAGGCGAGCTTACGAAAAACTTAAAGCGATTTACACCCTTGAAAAAGAGAAGACAGCTATACCAAGGCTCATTGCCGATCTCATTCTTTCGGAAGAAGAGATGCCCTACGAAGAAATGGAAACTGTCATCGCTAAGGGAGAGCCTGTTGTTGAAGAGCTTATCCATATCGTTCGTTCAGATGAAGCCTACGACCCTCTTTTCCCGGGTTATGGCTTTGCCCCCTATTTTGCTATTATCTGCCTGGGAAAAATCGGCGACGCTCGTGCTATCATCCCTCTTTTTGAATCCCTGGAAAAGGAGATAGCATTTGATGAGACCACCATTGTTGAAGCTTTGGCTAGAATAGGGGAGCCGGCTAAACAATTTTTGCTAAAAATTATAAAAGGCCGCCCACTTACCAAAGATAACATCAATGCTGCTTTTGCCCTTACAATATTTGCAGAAGACCCTCAAGTAGCTATCGCTTGTTTTGAGCAGCTTCAAGACCAGGAAGTCATAGAAAAACCACTTTTCCGCACCTATCTTCTTTGCAACTGCGATGAATTGAAAACAACTTCCTATCGGGAGTCTTTTATTCAAATGGGCCAGGACCCAAAAATTTCCCCAGAGGTGCAAGCTGAAATCCGAAGTATTGTTCGTGATTGGCACTAATATTACCTTGTGCTATCTTGATGATTAAGGGTTTGTAGATATGTCCAAATTTTTAATTCTTTTAGGATAAGTAGCTTTCTATGCAGCGTCGATTTATTCTTTTATCTTTTTTTGCTATCGCCCTTTTTTTGACAAGTTGTGATACGAGCAGCACTATCGTAAATAATGTAGCCGAAAGAGAGGCAAACGAAATCGTAGTGCTCCTCCAGAGTAGAGGAATCGATGCAGAAAAAATACCTGCGCCGGTAACTGCCGTGGGAGGTGGAACAGGAGTGCAGACATGGAATATCTCTGTTCCTGCAAGCCAGATCACCGACTCACTTGCCATTTTGAACCAGGCCGGCTTGCCCCGAACAAAAGGACAAACCTTGCTCGATCTTTTCGGATCCCCTGGGCTTGTGCCATCTGATTTACAAGATCGCATTCGTTATCAAGAAGGGCTGTCAGAGCAAATTGGCAACACCATTCGCAAAATGGACGGTATCATCGATGCAACTGTTCAAATAACTTTTATTCAAGAGGCAGAGGAAGAAAAAGAGACGATGACCGCGTCCGTCTACATTAAACATCGTGGCATACCTGATAATCCGAACAGCTTAACAGTGACCAAGATCAAACGTCTTGTAGCAAGTGCCGTTCCCGGCTTAACGCCTGAAAATGTGGCTGTAATAAGCGATCGGGCGCTCTATGCGGACATCTCCTTAGACACATCAAAACTGCTGGAAGATGAGATGGGTTACATCTCCATATGGGGAGTCAACCTTGCCAGAGACTCAACCTCTCTTTTCCGTGTCATTTTTTACGCGTTTATTATTTTCTTATTTATTTTTATCTGCGCTTTTATCTGGCTCTTTTGGAAATGCTGGCCAATTATTCAGGAAACAGGAGGAGTTAAGTCATTATTCCACTTGTCGCAATATGCGCTAAAAACCCCTCATGTCAAAGAAGAGGCTCCAGTTGAAGAAGGAGGAGGAGGTGAAGAGTGAGAGGGGAGGGCAAAACACTTCTGAAAGCGCTACTGACACGTTCTCAGCGCGAACCGCAGCTGATAGGATTTCTCCCGGACAAGCTCGCCAAAGAAATCAAAAGCGCATCACACCCTCAAAAGCTTGATTTTGCCGCCCTTTTATCTCTTTCCGAATGGCTGAAACCTATCCACTACTCTTGGTTTATTCCCTTTTTGCAAAACCTGCCAGAAAAAACCCTGGCTGTTTTCCTCTCTGTTTTTAATCCTGTCCAAGTAAAAGGGATCTCGGAGATGCTCAAAAAGGAAATGATCCCCCTACCCCTATCCCCTTTTTCTACTCCATTTCTAATCAAATATTTAAAAACAGAACTTGAGGAAGGGAAGATCATTGGTTCCAGGCAGCTTCTTTTCTCTGATATGATGCCGCTGCTACAGTTAAAAAGAGAAGAGCTTCTTAATTTAATTGATCTTTTAGGTATTTATGATCTTGCTGCTGATCTAAGACAAGTTGTAGATAAAGAACTTTTAGGGAAAATTCATACAGCACTAAGTCACGATCAGCTACAATTTCTTCATTATTGCAGTAAACAGCCATCGAAATGGGTCTCACCAAAATTGGGTCTTTCGGGATGGGATGGAACAAAAAAAACACTCAATTCAATTTTACATCAAAGGGGTTTGACATGGCTGGCACGTGCAATCATTGAAGAGTCTGCGAGTTTTCATTGGCATCTTCTGCACCACCTTGATACCGGGCGAGCTAATGTTGTTCAGAAAGTGTTTAAACAAAAGCAAGATTTAGTTCTAACAAAATATTTTAAAAACCAGGTCTTGCATATTGCAAGACGGTTTCAAACTGCGGCATAAAAAAATGAAATTTTTCAGTTTAATCAATAAAGATAAAACGATCGGTCCCGCGCCCCAAAAAAAAGTCATCCCGGCTCACGAGTTTTCAGATTTGATTGCAGCTTCTGATCTTTTGAAAAAGGTAAAAAAAGACGAAGAGCTCTATCGCATATCTGTTGGAAAAGAGTGTGAAAGGCTCAAGGAAGAGGCTGAACTAGCCGGCTTTGAAGAGGGCTTGAAGCAATGGAATGCTAAATTACGGCTTCTTGAGCAAGAGATCAAAGAGGTCCGAAAAGAGATGCAGGAGACCATTGTCCCACTTTCAATCACAGCCGTAAAAAAAATTATTGGAAGGGAGCTGAAATCGAAGCCGGAAACGATTGTAGACATCGTCTCTACTGCCGTAAAAGCCGTGAGCCAACACCGACGGGTGTCCATCTATGTGAACAAAGGGGATCTCGACCTGATTGAATCCAAGCGTCCTCAAATCAAAGATCTATTCGAGCATATTGAGACTTTATCGATCGAAGCCCGCTCGGACGTAGCTCCCGGGGGATGCATCATAGTGACAGAAGCAGGCATTATGAATGCACAACTCGAAAGTCAACTCAAAGCTCTCGAAACCACCTTCACTTTATTTTTCCAAAATCAAAAAAACAAGAGAACTGGATGAGATTATTTTCTCTGATCTTTATCTTCCTGTCTCTGTTTTCTACTCTATACGCACAAGGCCCGGCCACGGATGTCATGCAGCAGCTGCTTCAAGCCGGAAACGGTTCGCAGGAGCTCACTGCGCCAGAAGGAGAACTTGGTGCGGGTTATCCCGATCTAACGACCCAAGCGGCTATTTTAATCTTTCTGGCCATTTCACCTTTTTTGGTCATGCTCCTGACCTCCTTTTTGAAAATGGTCATATCTCTTGCTTTGCTTCGAAGCGCGCTCGGAGTACAGCAGACTCCGCCTAACCAACTCATTAACGGAATAGCCTTAATTTTAACCCTCTACGTGATGTACCCCACGGGAGTGGAAATGTATCAGAAAAGCAAGCACATTTTCGAACAACAGCTTCCTAACCGACTGTTTTCGGCAGATTCGGCAGCTGTTGCCATCGCAGTCATTGAAGTGGCAAAAGAGCCCTTGCGTGAATTTTTGATTCGCAATTCAAAAAAGGACCACATCCGAGGATTTTATAGAATTGCCCAAAAAACATTCCCCAAGGAGGCAAAAGATACTCTGAAAGAGACCGATCTTATCATCGTCATCCCCGCGTTTATCACAACTCAAATACGAGCAGCCTTTGAAATTGGGGTTTTGATTTATCTTCCTTTTTTTGTGATCGATCTTGTCACTTCCAATATATTGCTAGCCATGCAAATGATGATGCTTTCTCCTTTATCAATCTCTTTACCGTTAAAATTGCTATTAGTTGTTATGATTGATGGTTGGACCATCCTTGTTCAAGGATTAGTATTGAGTTTTAACTAGAGGATAAACTATGTTAGCGGCCTCCTTTCGCTCTATCATCTTCGAGCACGCTTACGAAGCCCTCCTGCTTATTTTAATCATCTCGGGACCTCCTATCCTCTTTGCTTCAATCATCGGACTATTTGTGGCCATTTTTCAAGCCGCCACACAAATTCAAGAGCAAACT
>JBAPRV010000168.1:0-1913 GCA_049281295.1 Chlamydiales bacterium | reverse complement strand
ACGCATCTAAACAGCTTCTGGGACAAAAACAATATCCAAACCGTCCATCTACATTTTGGTAACGGAATTGATCTGAAGATTTTACTGCAATAATACTTCCCTGTTGAAATTGGGGACTTCCAGCCATAATCATTTGGTCAAAATCTCCGATCTCAGCACTTATGTTCTCTTCGGAGCAGAAATAGAGGTATGAGAGATCCGAAAACCAATCTCTGCATTGGACTCCAAACCGTACCCGTACTCCTGGATCGTAAACACCTGTCAAATAAATTCCTCTCTAGGTCTATCGATATCGACGCCAGCATCAAACCTTCTCGCCACAAAAATAGGACAGTGCATCGTCTTCCAATAGAGGGCATCCACTTCAAGATACCAAGCGCTATTTTGGCTGCACTGATAACAATTCCCAACTGCGTGGAGTGCCCCCCATTTAAATAGGACCACCTAGCTGCTCTAAGATATAGGAGTATTACTAGGCGTATGACTAACACTAATCGTGTCGAGGTAGTCACTTCAGTCCAACGGCGACGTCGTTGGGCTGCCAATGAAAAACGTGAAATCGTTGAAGAAACCTACCAACCAGGAATGAATGTTTCCTATGTAGCCCGCAAACATGGTATAAGTCCAAGTCAATTGTTTAATTGGAGGCGTCATATGGAAGAAGGTGCTTTATCTGGAGTTAGTTGTGAGGGCTCTGTCGTCCCTATGAAGGAAGTCAAAGCTCTTGAAAAGCGAATTCGTTATTTAGAAAGGTTACTTGGAAGAAAGACAGAAGAAGTA
This sequence comes from Chlamydiales bacterium, assembly GCA_049281295.1. Lineage (GTDB taxonomy): Bacteria > Chlamydiota > Chlamydiia > Chlamydiales > JAAKFR01 > JBAPRV01. The sequence continues at coordinate 1,133 of JBAPRV010000168.1, read as the reverse complement.
GAGGTTTTAAAAGAAGCGGTGAGAGTTGGGAGGGAAAAAAAACTCATCTCGCGACAACCATTGCAAGGAGTGGAAGATTTCGAATAAGAGCTATTGCTCGAACTCTCGAAATATCACGGTCTAATTTAATACGGAGACTTCCAATGAACACAACTGATAGAGCAAAGCATTATGAAAAGATTGAAGATGAAGGCCTTTTGACTTTAATCAAAGACATTGTTGCTGAGAGACCCACGTATGGGTATCGAAGAGTAACAGCTCTTTTAAATGCGAAGCTGAAAAAACAACGCCAAGTGGCAGTGAATCATAAACGAATCTATCGCATCATGAAGCAAAATAAGCTACTTTTGCAGAAGCGACCTCTTCGTCCGAAAAGAGCTCATGCAGGCAAAGTAGAGGCTATGAGAAGCAATCTTCGATGGTGCTCTGATAGCTTTTCAATTCAGTGTTTGAATGGAGAGCAGGTCCATGTAGCATTTTCTATTGATGCTTGCGATAGGGAAGCCATGCGCTACATCGCTTCGACAAAAGGTATTGATGGACAAGCTATAAGAGATTTAATGCTTGAGTCAATCGAGCATCGATTTGGAACCTCAGAGCTGCCCCACTCTATTCAGTGGCTGAGTGATAATGGCAGCTGTTATACAGCAAAAGAAACAGTTGCTTTCGGCTACAGGCTAGGACTGGATATTCGGACAACGCCTGTTTATAGTCCTGAAAGCAATGGACTTGCTGAGTCATTTGTTAAAACATTTAAGAGAGATTATGTTTGGTTTGGTAATCTTAAAGATGCTAAGACAGTGATGTCTCAACTGCCTCATTGGTTTGAGGATTACAATGAAAAAGCCCCTCATAAGGCTTTGAAAATGCGCTCTCCAAGAGAGTATTTGAAAGAACAAAAATTAGCAGGCTAGTGGTCCTATTTTATAGGGGCAACTCCATGACGTGGTGAAAAATTTAATTTACTGAAGCTTAAACACTAAACTGCCCTGAGTGCTGAAGTCGGGAGAACGCCATCTAACGTCCTCTTGCCTGCGACCGCAGTTATATGCGGCATCTTATGACGCTCGTTAAATGAGATTTGGACAAGAAATCAGGACCCATGGAAATAGCATACCTACTTCCCTATTCCA
>JBAPRV010000167.1:0-6502 GCA_049281295.1 Chlamydiales bacterium | reverse complement strand
AGGAATCAGGAATCCCTCGCCTTTTAGGCGAGGGAGGTTCAAGGGTATCTAAAGAACAGGGGGAAGGTATTCCCGCACCTCTTCAGCTCGGAGTTGTGTGAGATCTTTATGAATTTCCGAAGCGATTAAGCCGGCTACATTTGAACTTAAAGAGCTGCGCAAGAAACCAAGGAAAGGGGGTTTAGCCACCAGATAAATTCTTTCCATGTCTCTATTGTTATAACCCTCTTCGAGAAAAGCAGATATTTCCTCTGCAAAGCTCGAGCTCTCTTTAACTTTAGTAGGGGTTTGTTCTTGGTAAGTATCCGTGCCATATGACACACGATGGGTCTGTCGTCCCTGTTTATCTGCTGTTAATTGGTTATCGGCCAGATGGCTCTCTTTGTGCTCGAAAACCTTGTGTTCGACAAGTGTTTTCACGTTTTCTGCTCGGTAAATAATCGATTTACTGCTATTTGCAACTACAATCCATACCTTTCTCATCGATTACTCCTCGTTTAACCATACTAGCATTTACCTTAAATTTTGAAAAGAAGGGGATATAGTTATGCAGAGATCTCTTGAGATAGTTTTCAATCATCTTAAAAAAATCTTGTTTTTAGCTTTTTGGTAATTTGGAAAAACAGAAAAAACCCTCATAAATCAAAGTTGATTTAAACATAATTTATTGTTGACATTCATCTTGGCAATGTTTTATCACATACAATCAAAGATTAGGAGGATAAGAACATGAAAAAGATTGCAGCTCTTGTACTGGCGTTTATTAGTTTTGGATTCATTTATGCTCTTCCTGTAGGGAACCCTACTGAAGCGAGCCTTTTCTTGAACGGAGCCTGGTGTGAAAGTACAGCCTGCGATCCTTGTGACCCCTGCTTCAGTTGGTGCGATGCATGGAGCTTTAGAATTGGTTTTTATGGAGATTATGTTTTTAACCGTCATTTAGAAGTAAAACATCACAATGAAGATAATGATGCAGGCGACGATATCCAAACCACAACTCTTTTTACAAACGCAGGATATTTGGTTTTAAACTTTTGTGATCGATTAGATATTTTTGCAACCCTTGGTTCAACTCATCTTCACATCAGAACTGACGACCTTTCATGGGATCCAATTTCTTTATTAATACCTCAATCGCAATCTGAGCTCGATTTTGTCTCAAATTTTTCATGGAGTATTGGGGCAAGAGCAACTCTTTTGCAATGCGGTTGTTTTGGAGTCGGTATTGAAGGGCAGTATTTTGGATTTAATCCTAAGCTTAATTACTTTTTAGATTATGACGATGGGAATTTTACCTACCTTGATGAAGCAAAACGTACTCATTATAGAGAATGGCAGGTTGGCTTAGGAGCTGCTTACCGTTTTGCCACTAGTTGTCCTACAATTGCTCTGATTCCTTATATGGCCGTGAAATGGGCGGGTTGCCATCTCGATATGAACGATTTCGTATTTGTGGATGAGCTTGATGACACGGTTTACACCTTAAATGATCTTAGATCTAAAAAACTATGGGGATATGCTTTAGGGCTTACTTTTACCCTTTGCGATATGGCCGGTGTGACAGTGGAAGGGCGTTGGGGAGACGAGAAGGCTCTTTATGTAAATGGACAGTTCCGTTTCTAATCTTAGAGGGATAAGAACATGAAAAAGTTTGCTGCTGCTGTATTAGCTTTTATAAGCTCCGGATTCCTTTATGCTCTGCCCGTGGGCAACCCCACTGAAGCGAGTCTTTTCTTGAACGGAGTCTGGTGTGAAAGTACCGCCTGCGATCCGTGCGACCCTTGCTTCAGTTGGTTTGATGCCTGGAGCTTCAGGGTCGGTTTTTATGGAGACTATGTTTATAATCGTCATTTAGAAGTGTCTCATCATAACCATAGAGGCGGCGATATCCAAACCACAACTCTTTTTACAAACGCTGGGTATTTGGTGTTAAATTTTTGTGATCGGTTAGATGTTTTTGCAACCCTTGGAGCCACACATCTTCATATTAAAACCGACGACAGCGCATGGGATACAACCCAGATTATCTCTACCCAATCCGAGCTCGATTTTGTCCCTCATTTTTCGTGGAGTATAGGAGCAAGAGCGACTCTTTTGGAATTTTGCTGTTTTGGATTAGGGGTTGAAGGGCAGTATTTTGCTTTTATCCCCGAGCCTAATTACTTTTTCGAGTATAGTAATGGAGCTTTTGTCTATCTCGACGAGGCAAAACCTGCTCATTATCGAGAATGGCAGGTAGGTTTAGGGATTTCTTACCGCTTTTCAATCAGCTGTCCCACTGTTGCGATGCTTCCATATGCTGCTGTGAAATGGTCAGGTGCTCATCTCGATATGAATGATTTCGTTTTTGAAGACATAAATGGGGATACTTATATTCTCAACGACGTTGGATCTAAAAAACTATGGGGATATGCATTAGGGCTAACCTTTACGCTTTGTGATTTAATGGGTGTAACCGTTGAAGGGCGCTGGGGAGATGAAAAAGCTCTTTATGTCAATGGACAGCTCCGATTCTAGGATCGCCCAAAGCCCTACAAGCAGACCTCCTTCTTATTTCTACTATAGGACTTTTTTTAACAAGCAGCGTCGAGGCTGATTGAATTGGCATAAACATTGCTTGCATTCCTTATATCTGTTGATCATAAAGTTCATTCTCAGAGATATGGATTACCAACCTATTGAAAATTACGGGATTATTGGCGATTTAAACACGGTAGCTCTAGTCGGGCTAAACGGATCGATCGACTTTATGTGCTTCCCAGATTTCGATTCACCCTCTATTTTTGCATCTATTTTAGACAAAAATAAAGGGGGCTTTTTCCAAATATGCCTACAAATGCCCGAAGTTCACCACAAGCAGATTTATCTTCCAGACACCAATGTTCTGATTACCCGCTTTCTTTCAGCAGATGGAGTGGGAGAGTTAATAGATTTTATGCCTGTGCAGGGAATTTATTCAGAAAAGTGTTTGATTCGGCGAGTTAAATGTATTAGAGGGAGCAATACTTTTCATATGCACTGCGCCCCTCGATTTAACTATGGGCGCAGTTCCCATCGAGTGATCCATCAGGCTAACTCTATTTATTTTATTGGAGAGGAAAACGTAGGTTTAGGATTGAGGTTGTTAAGCGTGGTCCCGCTCTCCATAAAAGAGGGGGATGGAGAGGCTCAATTTACCCTTCAACCTGGCGAAGTTGTCGATTTTATTTTTTTGGCTGGAGATATTGAGAATATTCCTTCGAAAGATAGTATCGAAAAAATAGTCGATTCCAGCCTCATGGATACAATACACTACTGGCGTCGATGGATTAGTAATTCTAAGTATAAAGGGAGATGGCAAGAGACTGTGAATCGCTCGGCCCTTCTTTTGAAAGTGATGACCGCAAAAAAGTACGGCTCTATGGTAGCTTCGGCTACCTTTGGACTACCTGAGCAGCTGGGAGGAGATAAAAATTGGGACTATCGATTTACCTGGATTAGAGATGCAGCTTTTTCACTTTATGCATTAATCCGTTTGGGCTTTACTCGAGAAGCCAGGGAATTTATTCACTGGATGGAGGAGATTTGCCCCGATATACAAAATCCCGGTCAATTGGGATTGATGTATTCCGTAGCAGGAAAAAAAGAACTCGAAGAGATCGAGCTCACTCATTTAGAAGGGTATCGCAAATCATATCCTGTTCGCATTGGAAATGCGGCTTACAAACAGCTTCAACTCGATATTTATGGAGAGTTGATAGATTCTGTTTACCTTTATAACAAATATGGAGATTCTATTTCTCACAATTTTTGGCAGCAGCTCTCTCGACAAGTCGATTGGCTCTGTGATAATTGGGAGCAGCCTGACGAAGGTATTTGGGAAGTGCGTGAAGGACGGCAACATTTTCTCTATTCGCGTTTGATGTGTTGGGTAGCAATTGATCGGATGATCCGTATGGCTCGTTATCGCTCTTTTCCTCTGCCCGACAGATGGAAGGGGGTCAGAGACCGGATTTATCAATCCATTTTTAATGAATTTTGGAATAAAGAGAGGCAGTCATTTGTTCAGTTCAAAGGGTCGGATCGAGTAGACGCCGCCTCCCTTTTGATGCCATTAACACGTTTTATTGGAGCAATGGATCCTCGATGGCTTTCTACCCTTAAAGCAATTGAGGAGGATTTGGTTTCAGATTCCCTTGTTTATCGATATCGGTCACCTGATCAGACTCAAGAACAGATGTTTACAGAGGGAACCTTCTCCTTGTGCAGTTTTTGGTATGTAGAATGCCTCTCAAGAGCAGGCCGACTGGAAGATGCTCGCTACTATTTTGAAAAAATGCTCGCTTACGCTAACCATTTGGGACTTTATGCAGAACAATTAGGGGTTCATGGGGAGCATCTCGGTAATTTCCCCCAAGCATTTACCCATTTAGGCTTAATCAGTGCCGCTTATAATTTGAATCAAAACTTAGATAATGCCCGTAATAGAGGAACCTCTTAAGCCTGAATTTTTTTACCATGGCAGCACCTCTCGCACCCACCCATACAGGCATAGATCAACACAGGCAGCTAATGCAGTATCATGATCAACCCCTTTAGTTTCTTCAAAATAAGGGAGTAAGATATCATAATCAAGCTCGAGGAAAAATAGTGGCCAACTTACCGAAGAGCCTATAGCTTACCTACTAGAGATTGAGGAGTCACTTTCTCATGAGAGGCAATCAATGTTCGAATGGTTTCAATCTGATTCCAAATGCCCCATAGCATAGCTCCTCGTACCTTATTGTCATGAAGATAATAGAGCACTCCCTGTCTATATAAATCATGCCAATCTTCCACAATCTGAAGCTCGGAGTTTATCTCTCCAATCGCTTCATAACCAAGCTCAAATATATCCGAATAGAAATAAGGGAGGTGGGTATATTTTTCACCTGCTCCTGCCATGTTCTTCCCAGCCATTTTTCCCATTGTATTGGCTGCATCTTCATGCTCCGTTCGAAGTCTTTTTTCAAGTAGAGGATTGAAAAAATTGGCCACATCGCCAGCAGCAAATATATCAGGGTGGGAAGTTTGTAAGTTGTCATTGACCACAATACCATTACTCATTTCTAAATTGATTTTTGAGGCTAATTCAGTGTTAGGAGTGATGCCTAATCCTGCGATCACGCCATCAGCTAAAACAACATCCCCACCACTTGTTTGAATCTGATATTTTTCTCCCTTTTTGAATACATTTGTGACTGTCTGCTTCGGCATAAGCCTAACCCCTTTTTCTGTGAAATAAGCGTTTAGAAAAAGGGAAAGCTTTTTTGGGTATTTATTACAGTTAATACTTGTATCTTTGAAAATCATTGTGACCCGTTTCCCATTCATGGCAAGTGCTGCAGCGATTTCCGTTCCGATATAGCCCGCTCCAATCACCACAAATTCGTCCCCTTTATCATAAAGAGCGCGGAGGGCATAATAATCATTTAAAGTTCTAAAATAAATGACTCCCTCATCACTACAATTGAGGCGAACAGGCGCACCCCCCGTGGCAATCAATAGTTTGTCATAGCCGAAGCTCTTGCCATTTTCATCGAAGATGGTATGAGCTTCCGGGTCAATTGATCCAATACGTGTATTGAGGTGAAAAGAAATATGCTCATCTTCTGTTTTTCGCCAAATCTTCTCTAAGGATTTTCCAAACCAAAGCCCTTTTGAAAGAGGAGGTCGATCATAGGGAGGGTATTCTTCTTCACTTATCAGGCCAATCGTATTGGTCATATCGAGCTCTCGAATGCCACGAACAGCAGCATCTGCCGTCATCCCCCCTCCAATAATCAAGTAATTATACGATTCCATAATCTCCTCAAACCGTTCGTTACCCATGTCCTCCCCTTTAAATTAATATATAGAATTATTAATTTGAAAATTTATTTTTACATTAGGTTTAAATTAATTTCTTAATAAAATGCTAATAAATAGCTCTCTTTCAGCATTTTGTCTTTGTTTTTTTGAGAATATAGGACAACTTTCGTCTAAAAAATAGTCTTTTTGAGCAAAGTTGTATTTGATAAAAATTATTGATTTGTTCTTAATACTCCCTTAACCTTATTAAGTTATAATGAAAAAAAAACTTATGATTTATGGACCTGATTACAGATTTCCCGTTGAGCGTGTCCAACCTGTTGAAAGGGATCTAGACGATTCACACCAACAAGGTAGGAATAAAAAAAAGCGAGTATTGTATCAAGGAAGATCTTGGATTGAAAAAGAGGAAGATCTTCCTGTTCAACCCTCTCGTAGCTCTTCGAACTCTCCGGCAGCTGAGAAAGGAGCTTCTGGAAGAGTCTATGCAGATCAAGTTTTATTGGAACAGGCTCAAAGATTGTTTAGACGTCTTATGACGTTAGAAGAAAAAGTCTCGCAGCTCTGCTTTCTAGAGACACAATCCATTTATGATACCCAGTTGCAACATGACGTCGAACTTTTAATTCAGACCTGGCAAATTGGAGGGCTTCTGTTTAAAGCAGGGAATTAT
>JBAPRV010000166.1:0-23885 GCA_049281295.1 Chlamydiales bacterium | reverse complement strand
CGTTTGGAGCGGCAATCTGTATGTCTGCTTTCGCAACGATTCCCCTTTCCATGCCTTTTAGTGTTTATTTGATGTACAAACGTTTTGTAGGTGCGCGGTATGGACAAATGTTTTTGTTCTGCTGCCTACCCCTACTTTGCTGCATCATAGCGCCATTATTATCCTTTGCACTCATGTGCTACTATGACCCCTTACTAGTCCCATGGCGTAACTCGTAAGATTTTCCGCATTTTTTCCGCAAATGACTGGAAAAAATAGGGAAACATCAGAACAGATGCGAATATGATCCAAATTTTCTTGCGAGAGAAAATTGATTCTGGTTAACTCTCTTTTGTTCAGAGCTATAGCAGAATAAGTTCAAAATTTTACAAATCGGACGAGAGATTTTGACGGGAAAAAAAGCGCGGAAATCGATGCTGGCTTATGTAAGTCAGCGAGATCGAGCGCAATCTTTCCCGCCAAAAAATCCGGATTGATTTGTAAAATTTTGAACTTATTCTGCTATACAACCTCAGTTCGATTTTGAATTCTTTGAGAGCAAAAATGTTAGGGCGATAAAATAATTGAAAAAGAGCCTCTAAATTTTTAGATTTGTTGCTGGTAAAACGACAAACAAAAGAAAGAGGCTCATATGAATATAGACTCGGTCAAATTGTTCTGCAATATAGACGATTTCTGGTTGGATTTCGAGAAAATCGTATAGTACATCGACGATTCTATCTCTTCTTAAAGCAAAATATGGGTTGCTGTATGTCTTTGAGTATCATAAACAGCAATACTTGCTCCCTGGATAGTTGGAGACGTCTCTTTCATTAATGATCCTGGATTCAATGAAAGAGTTTTCCCAATATGCTTGTTGACCCTCTGATGTGTATGACCATGAAATACAGCATCGTATTCACCACAGCTCGTTAGAGCATCGACCAAACCTGAATAATCGCCATGAAAAATTGCAATACGGCGGGAATCGATTTCTATTTCAAGAAAACGCTCTTCATATTCTAAATTAACTCCCCATTTATTTTTGAACGCAAGATGGCGAAACTTATCTCCATCATTATTTCCAAAGACTCCGCGTAAAGGAGCTTTCAAATTTTGAAAGAAGTAGAGGATGAAGGGGGAAACCCAATCTCCGCAATGAAATACCCAATCAACCTCTTCATCATTAAAACGCTCTACTGCCTTACGGATAAGATCTCCTTGATCATGAGTATCTGAAAGAACTCCTATTTTCATTTTTTTTCCTTTTTACAAAGGATATTAACCCAAAGAGGATGCCCTTGATAAGTAGACTTTTTTTCAGAAATTACACTTTCAATCACTTTAAAATCCGACTGTTTTACTATATCTTCTATTTCCTCTCTCTCAAAAAAAGACCAAAATTTCAGTATACCCCCATATCTAGGATCCGACTGTAATCCTTCCCCTGTTCCTTTTTTAAGAGAAAGATAAAAAATCCCCTCTTCCAATAGAAGAGAATGGAGGATTTTAAATACTTGGAGGATATTTTTTTTAGGGATATGGAGAAGAGAGGCAGAAGCCCATATCCCATGAAAGCTACGGGGAGGAAAATTCAGATTTTCAATATCCATGACATGGAATTGAGCAGCCACTCTTGATCTAGCCATTTCAACCATCTGGGTAGACATGTCCACACCTGTAACCTGAAAGCCTTGTCCTACAAAAACCTGAGCATCTCGACCAGGCCCGCACCCCAAATCCAATATTCTCTTTCCAGGAAGTAAATTGAGAAATTTCCTTGCTTGTTCGTCAGGATGAAGCCCTGCTGTATTTTCGGCAAATTCTTTAGCAGAAGCATTGTAGGCATTCAAGGTCTGAAGTTTATGATTGTGAAATTCTTCCATAAGCTCTTTTTAAGAAGAAGGAGTAACTGATCATCTTTTCCAGACTTGATATGGTTATTTTTTAGATAATGCCTATTCCATCAGAAGCAAAGATTAGCTGAATACAAAGTTTTTGTGCATTAGCATAGTTTTTTTTTCTTTTGAGACTGGAAGCAAATTTATTTATTTTCCTTCCTTTCCCAGTCTGTTTTTCGCACACTGATTCAAAATTACAGTAGATTTTTGCATACCTATGTTCTACATTCATTCGCAAAAATTATACAAAACACCAATGACTCTTGGCTCAACAGAACAGCTCAATAGCGACCTCGTTCTTTACCAGAGTGAGGACGGAAATATCTGCATCGAAGTGCATCTTCGAGATGAAATCGTCTGGCCCAATCAAATAATAGTGTTCGAGCCTTTTCAAAAAAATATGCAGACTACTAACGGGTATATTCAAAAGATTCATTACAAATATAAATTGGAACATCATGCAACTATCCGGAAATTCCGGATACTGAGTCTAGAAGAATCTATCCTGCCAACAAGGAAGCTTCGATATGAGTTATAAAATACCCACCCTACCTCTTACGATCGATTTAGAAACCAAATCTATTTTAAAGAAACTCTCTCAAGCACATAAGGCATTGGCTGAATTAAAAGGCGTGACGGGAATTATCCCAAATCAGAGCATTCTCATTAGCACCCTAGCACTACAAGAAGCCAAGGATAGTTCCGCTATCGAGAATATCGTCACCACTCATGACGAGCTCTATAAAAGCGATGCTTCGACAAAACACTTCGAAACCTATGCGGCTAAGGAAGTTTATAGTTATGTTACTGCTCTACAAAATGGGTATCAGAAAGTCAAAAACTCTGGACTGCTTACCAACGTTCACATCCTTGAAATTCAACAAACTCTTGAGGAAAATAGTGCTGGTTTCCGTAAACTTCCCGGCACATTGCTTAAAAATGAACAGACCGGCGAAATTGTGTATACGCCTCCACAAGAAGGCGCTCAGGTCCTTCAGTTAATGAGCAATTTAGAACAATTTATCAATGACGATACCTTAAGTGAGGCAGATCCCCTTACTAAAATGGCGGTGATCCACCATCAATTTGAAAGTATCCATCCCTTCTACGATGGTAATGGACGTACGGGTCGAATTATTAACATCCTTTATCTTGTGAAGCATAAACTACTAGACACACCAATTCTCTATCTTTCCCGCTACATCAATCAAAGTAAAGGTGAATACTATCGATTGCTTCAACAAGTCCGAGATACCCATTCTTGGGAACCATGGGTCATGTACATACTGGACGGAATTGAAAAAACCTCTCATCAAACAACTCGTTTAATCCATCAAATGAAGGATTTGATGCTGAGGTATAAACGCAAAATGCGGGATGAATTGCCTAAAATTTACAGCCAAGATTTACTAAATAATCTCTTCCGGCACCCCTATACAAAAATTGATTTTGTCATGAACGACCTCCAAGTCACTCGTATTACGGCAACAAAATATTTAGACGAGCTGGTACGAATCGGCCTACTCTCAAAGCATAAAAAATGGAAGGACAATTACTACATGAATAATTCCCTTATTCATCTCTTGATAAATGGAAGTTTTGAGCCTGAGTAGTCTCATGATTAAAAATAGCCAAAATCTAGATATGATCAACTCCTCATATATAGAAAATGGCTGTTTCATATACATGAGACATCCCTCATGTATAAAAAAAGCAACTTATGCAAAAACCACAGACTGCTGGGCTGGCAATCAGTCCATTACTCATCACTTTGACAATCATTTATTTGCCGAGCTTTCCATTAATTTTTTGGATGGTCCTGTGGAGCATGCTGATATTTGATATAGTGGTTTAATTTTTAAATGATAAAATCGGCCGCAAGATTTTTGCCTGGACCAAAGCATGGAGAACGCGGCAACTTCACAAAGTCTGTGAGTTCGAACGCAAAGTTCCAAAGAAATTTAGGACAAAGAGAGAAGCAAGAATAGCCGTCTTTGAGTACATTGAAGTATTTTACAATCGCAAAAGATTACATTCTGGACTGGGTTATAAGTCGCCAGAAGAGTTCGAGCAAGAATACTGGGAAAATAAGTGGAAGAAAAAAATCTGTGTTTGATGTGTCTACAAAAAGGTTGCAAGATCAAAACTCTCATATGATGAAATCCTATCGGAGACTGAATCTTGGTTGGATGGTTTGATGCAGCAAAAGTAATTCGCATTCTTCAGCAAAGTTGTTCCAAGGGTTCGAAGTGTCCCAGTAACTGGAGTTTGCTTCTACACAATCAATGCAATTTAAAATTGAAGCATTTTTACTCCGCTAAACTCGTTCTTCCTTACCAGGAGTGCTTTCAATATATACGGCCTTGCTTTTAAAAAATGACACCTTCTATAATGTCCTCTCGCGCTTTTAAAAGAGGTCTATTGTGATTGAAATAAAACCATTTTGCCAAAATTGTCTTCTGTCGTCAGCCTTAAAGCCATTTGTTCCCCTCTATGAAGAACCTAGTGATATCCGAACATCCGAGAATAGATATGTAACGTTTGATCACTTTCCATATCCAATTGAACCTAAAAAAATTCCTCAAAGAGATGCCAATGGCCATCTAAAAGCTATGTATTCTAGATATCAGGATCAGACTTTGTGTGATGTATCGATTTTTACTAAAGAGGGTATTTTGAAGGTTCATTCTGCACCTCTCTGCGAGTATGGAGGCAAAATGGTTAAGGAAATGATACTCCAGCAAGAACCTACCGAAAAAGAAATACGTTTTGATGAATTTTCATTGAAGTGTGTAAAAGCTTTCATTGATTTTGTCTATTTAGGAGAAAAGGGATTAGAGCCTAAATCAGTTAGAGAAAGAGATGTGGATGTGTACGAGTTATTGAAGATGGCATACACATATCAGGTTCAACCTCTTATTGATTGTTGTACCAACTTGATTAGCTTGTCTGCTTCTGTAAATGATTTGGAAAAAGTAAAGTCGTATGCTGATTCTTATAAGAATGGACATTTGCTTGAATTATCTGAGTTCTTTCAATTAGGGGCTGGTCTTTCTCGTGCTGAAGTCATAAAAGTTTAATCTTGAATTCTCTATTTGGGCAAGCTTATTTCAAGACTCATCTTCTATGTGCGCATAAGGTCAATTTTTGCTTATACTTCGTTTTTTATCTTTTAAGGAACATCTTCATATAGTATTTTGAATTTAATTTTTTAACGATATGGTGTACGCTCGTTGCATGACATATTCTTACGATTTAAGATCCAAAGCCCTAGAGTACATAGAGCAAGGTGGATCACAGGTAGATGCGAGTCGGATTTTTGGAGTTACCGTCCAGACTTTAATCAATTGGATGAAGCGGAAAAAATGCGGCAATTTAGCTCCAAATTCAACGAGAAAAAGGAATCCGCAAAAGCTTGATGGAGAAAAGCTTAAAATGTACATAGACGAGCACCCCGATAGCTATCTTCGAGAAATAGCTGAAGAATTTGGGGTTACACTCACCGCAGTATTCTATGCCTGTAAACGGCTCAAGATTACATTAAAAAAAAGACGTCCTTCTATAAGGAAAGGGATGAACGAAGAAGAGAAGAATTTCAAAGGCGACTAGCACAAATCCCAGAAGAAAAAAGGGTTTATATTGACGAGAGTGGGGTTAATGAATATCTTCATCGGCAAAATGGCAGAGCTCCAAGAGGAGAAAAAGTATATGGAGCTGTATCTGGGAATCGGTATCACAGAGAAAGCTTCATAGCTGCACAAAACCGATCCACTATTTTCGCACCATTTTGCTATACGGGAACATGCAATACCTCTTTGTTTAATGCATGGCTAGAAAAAATATGTATTCCCGAGTTAAAGCCTGGTGATGTGCTCATTTTGGATAACGCAAGCTTTCACAAGTCAAAAACAACCATAGAGATAATTGAAAAATCGGAGTGTGAGGTGTTGTTTTTACCTCCGTATTCCCCAGATTTAAACCCAATTGAAAAATTTTGGGCAAACTTTAAAAGAAAGGTGAAAGAAACTATCAAAATGTATTCAAACCTTGCAGAAGCAATCGATCACACTTTTTTGGAGTTTTGCAGATGACTAAAAAATTAAATTCAAAACACTATATGCAAAATCTGCAGTCAAACAAGCCGAGTTGCATTCCACGTCTGTCCAGACTTTCAACCCAGTCCTTGGAAACCTTTCTGGGGTTTACAGCTCTATAAGAGATTGTGTCATTATTACACATGTTAGGATTAATGATCGCTCACAACAGAATTTGCTTTTTCTAAAGCTTGTTTAATATTAGAAAATATTAAGTCTTCTTGGATAAGATCAGTTAATCCAAATTTTTTTAGAGATTTAAGCACATTTTTTTTTACTCCAGAGAGAATCAGCATGGTATTATCCCTTTTGCATTTGTAAAAAAAATCTCTTAAAGCATGCATGCCACTAGCATCGATAACGGGTACTTTCCGCATTCGTAAAATGAACACTTTAGAAGGAAATTTTAGATTTGAAAGAACGTCTTTTAAACTATCCGCTAATCCAAAAAAGAACGGCCCTGTAATTTCATAAATGTCAACACCATGAGGTATAGACTTCTGTTCGATGGATTCCTGATTCAGTTCTTCTGATTCAATTTCTGCTTCCTTAGAGAAGTACAGGGGGACAATTTCTGATACATCACCTACTCGTTTGATGAATAAAAATGCTGATAAAACCATTCCAACCCCAACAGCTACTATCAAATCGACAAAAACCGTTAGAAAAAAGGTGGTTAATAATATAGCAATATCACATGGGGGCGCTTTGAAAAGGTGGCGAAAATGATGAACTTCACTCATATTCCAAGCAACCATTACAAGAACGGCTGAAAGTGATGCTAGGGGTATCTGGCTTACAATGGGAGCAAAAGCTAAGATAATTAGAAGCAAGGTCAAAGAATGGATGATTCCCGCAAAAGGAGTTTTAGATCCGGCTTTAATACTTGTTGCAGTTCTAGCAATAGCACCTGTGGCCGGAACCCCTCCAAATAATACCGAACCAATATTGGCAACACCTTGAGCCATAAGTTCGCAATTTGATTTATGCCTTCTTCCCGTCATACCATCAGCCACTACTGCGGATAGAAGAGATTCGATACCTGCTAAAAATGCAATTGTAAAAGCCGCTGAAATCAAACTGTTCCATTCAGCAAAAGAAATAGAAAAATCTGGAAATGAAAAGCTTGGTAAACTGCGTGGAATTTCTCCAAACCTCATTGCAACCGTTTCAACGGGTAATTTTAATACCCAAGCAAGCAATCCTGCAATAGCAATTGAAGTAATTCCCCAAGGTAAAATAGGAAAAAAGCGACGAATGAGGATTATCAAAAACAATGTTCCAAAAGCCACAGCAAATGTAATCGGATGCCATGTTGCAAAAGCAGAAAAAATAGCAATACATTTTGGAATAAAGTCTGCTGGCAGATGATTGATTTGGAGTCCAAAGAAATCTTTAATCTGGGATGAGAAAATAATGACAGCAATACCAGAAGTAAACCCAACTATCAACGGATAAGGAATATATTTAATTAAACTCCCTAAGCGAGAGAAAGCAAAGATTAATAGAATAACCCCTGCACCCAAAGTGGCGAGAACTAATCCATCATAACCATGGGCTTGAACAATGCCGTAAATAATAACAACGAAGGCACCAGTAGGACCACCAATTTGAGAGTAACTTCCCCCAAGAAGAGAAACCAAAAACCCTGCAACTATTGCAGTATACAATCCGCTGGTAGGAGATAGCCCCGAGGCAATAGCGAATGCCATAGCAAGCGGTAAGGCGATGACACCAACAGTCAAGCCTGCAATCAAATCGTTCCAAAATAAAGAGAGCGTATACTTATTTCTAAGACAAATCCATAACTTAGGCGTAAATTCTTTGAAAAAGAAATTCATTTTATTTCTTTTTAATTACATGTTTAAATAAGATTATAAATTGTTTTTTAGTTCATAAAAGCATATGGATTTTCTTTTTTAGCATAGAAGTTCATTGTTTTCTAGAAAAGGCACGATCAGATATATATGATCGCCATCAAAACATCAAACTATTATAGCTATAGCAGAATAAGTTCAAAATTTTACAAATCGGACGAGAGATTTTGGCGGGAAAAAAAGCGCGGAAATCGATGCTGACTTATGTAAGTCAGCGAGATCGAGCGCAATCTTTCCCGCCAAAAAATCCGGATTGATTTGTAAAATTTTGAACTTATTCTGCTATAAATATCTATTTGGCTTTTTTGGTCTAGACAAATAGTCTCCTTTGCCAACAGGAGACACCCATGCCCGCCACAAAGATTGATTCTACAAAAAAGGCTAGACGATTGTACGAGCTATTTATCAAAAGACTACGGGAATGCTAAAAAACCGACAAAAACCCCCCGTTTCTCGCTTGCTGGCAATTTATAATTTTATTGAAGCCATACGGTTTTTTTAAAAAAAGCCACCACTTCGCTTACGACAGCCGCTATCTGTCCAGTTCATATTAATTTTCGGGCAACTTATTTCATTTAATTTTTATCTCACTCGCAAACTGGTAACTGATGAAATCGCACTCTGCTGTCTCAGTAAATCCCTTTTCTTTATGAGACAAGTCGTAAAGATATTTCACTCCTTTTTTCTTAATAATATCTGCAAGAAACAGTAAAGTAGCCTTTTCCTCATCGTCAAATACAGCAAGGTTAGAAGCCTCGTGAGCCTGAAAACAATGCGGATCTTTTTTCTCAATAGCACCTATTGCAACTAAGGAATCGTATAATGATTTATAATCATCAGGACAGGGACCATACTTGAGGGGCACATAACGCAATCCAGTGATTCCTCTTCCTGTCTGTCTAAAATGCAAAAAATCAACATAGAAATGCAATTTATTGAGAAAGAGAATACTAGCTTGTGTTTTTTCGATTAGGAAAAGAGCCACATTTTTAAATAATTCTAAGGAGAATTTTCTATTTCCCCTAAATTCATCAGGAACTGAATGCTGAGATTGGATGTTTAAAAAATTTGTCTCTGCATAGGCTTCATCACATTTTAGTCGGATATGATCGTCTTGGCTGGCATCCTGAATATAATAAGTCTCCCATCTCTTGATGCTTGCCTCCCCTACATTGAGATAGCGGGCAAACTCGGCCTGATTCATATTCAGCTTGGAACGGTAACTAATAATCTCTTGTGAAGTTAACACCTTGTGCTTTTTACGGTAGGCATCAGCCACAGCACGACGGTGCTCATTCATTTGCTTTGCATCCATTAACGTGGTATGGCATGCCTTGCAAACAAAGCTGGGAACAATCACATCTATAGTCTCTCCCTTGAGTTCGGAAGAAAACCGAATGTTTTTTGTCTCAAAATCTGTACTATCGCATTTTAAACACTTCATGGTAATACTACTTTTTTCTGCTCTTATGAAAGGAAACGTAATAAAAATCTCCCTCTTTTACGGCAAACTTCAAATACATCTCTTGTTGCAGCTTTCTACTCAGCCAGGAGAAGGCAAAAAGCTCGCAATTTGCGATGCTGGATTCATAAGAACGCATAGGCGGCCTTGACCCTGCATAATCGTCAATTTCAATCTCTTATGATAAGAGGCCATACTTCTTCTGTATCGCCGATCTCCAGCTCCATTAACTCCCCTACTATCTTGGAGGAATTAGCAAAGTATCCTCTATTTTCAGAGAGAGCCTTCTTGGCTTCAGAGATTTTTTTATCAATTTCGCGTTTGCTCGGTCTGCTGTTCCAGTTCATCGCATGACTGTATCATATTATAGAATCATATGATACTGAAAACTGGAGTTTTAGTCAAATTTAGAGAAAAGATTTATAGGTTCAATAGTGCAATTTTGGTGCACTCGGCCACAAAAAATGGCTATATATGGCCACTCCTGGCAATAAATCCCTCTCCCCTAAGTCTTTGATTCTTTTGTTGCTAGATATTGTAATGTGTTGTAAATTATGGGCTTACGCTGGACCGTTAATCCATGGGTCGTAGGTTCGAATCCTACATCCAGAGTTCTTCTTTTAATCCATACATCCCCTTAAATTGTAGACTCTTCTACGTCACGAGATCATTCAATCTCCTACACTATCACAAAACATCTAGATAGATAAAATATGCATGCATATAATATGCGCATAATTACTTTTCTAGGTTATAAAAATATGTTAATTACTAAGCATACGGTCACAACCATCGCATCCCCTACAGCCGTATGGCAACTTTTGCAAGATGTTGCCAATTGGAGTACATGGGATCATGGCATTGAATTCAGCTCCATTGATGGGCCTTTTGAAATAGGGACATCTGGCACTCTGAAACCCAAAGGCAGGCCTCACATACAAATTAAATTGACTTGTGTGGAACTAATGAAAAAATTCACCGCTGAATCGAAGCTCCCCTTCACCCGCATTATCGTATCCCACTTTTTGAGAGAAGTTGGCGAGAAGACAGAAGTCACGTATCAAATTGAAATGAAGGGGCTATTGGCTTTTTTGTTTGCCTACTTAATCGGGCGGACTATGAAAAAGAATCTTCCTCAGGAGATGGAAGCAATGGTGAAAAAAGTGGAGAGCCTGAAAAATATCGCATAAAGAAAGTTGCCTGGGATAAAATTTCGTAATTTGAAGGCCCTGAGCAAAATCCTGGATATTTGCTATGGCAGACAAATGCAAACAGCCCTTACTACCGTCAGTCTAAAATTTGTTCTTCTGGCAAGTTTGGCTTGGTTAACAAAGCACGATGCCAGAGTGACATTTCCGAGAAATAACTTCATAAACATGTGCGAGAAACGACTATCCAAAAATGATATGTTAGACGGTGTCAATTTAGGAAGTTATTTCTCGGAAATGGTATTAGTAGGAAATCCTGTTGGTATAGCGAAGTGAAGAAAAAAAAACAGATTGTGATCTTAACAGACGGGTTTCTCAACTGGAATGGCGGGGTCGACTTTATTACCATGAACATCACGGCTCTTTTAGCTGTTCATCCGGCAGAAGAGGTTGAGATCACGCTAGTGCTGCCAGAAAAAAAATTTTTCTCAAATAAAAAGCGCCTTTTACTACGAGTTCCCATTCTAAAAAAATTATTTACTCAACAAGCCGTCAAACGTGATCTTTGGCTATCAGGTTTTAACCCTAAACATTTCTGCTTTGCCCGTTTTGGAAAAAAACGGATTAACCGCCTCCTCCGGAAACTGAAAGCTGATGCTGCCCTTTTTTGCTGGAGCGACACCCCTATCGAGGGGTGCCGTACCATCGGCTATTACCCTGACCTGCAACACCGCTACTACCCTCAATATTTTACAAAGGAAGAATGTACAAAAAGAGATCAAACCATTCAGAGAATTCTGCATACGCGCCACGCTATCTTCGTCACCGCACTGGAGGTAAAAAGAGATCTCGAAAAATTTTACCCCAAAACTGAGTGCAAGCTTATCCCTCTGCCTTTCGCACCCGTTTTACCCGACATTAAATGGTTAAATCCCCTCTCTGAGGATGTTCAAGCTAAATATGGAATTTCTTCTCCTTACTTCATGATTTCCAATCAATTCTGGGTCCATAAAGGACATCGGACAGCCTTTGAAGCCTTGAAAAAACTCCCTTCGCACATTCACCTTGTCTGCACAGGCAAAGAAGAGGATTTCCGTTTTCCTACCTTCTATAGAGAACTGCTCCTTCGTATTGAAGAGCTTGGTCTCCAAGAGAGAGTGCACCTTTTAGGGCTGATCCCAAAGCGGGAACAGATTGAATTAATGAAAGGAGCAATCGCCATTGTGCAACCCACTCTTTTTGAAGGAGGACCGGGAGGAGGCTCTGTGCAAACAGCCATTGCGCTTGGTCTTCCCGCTATTGTTTCGGATATCCCTGTGAACCGGGAAATTTCTGACGATGATGTGTGCTTTTTCCGCACTAATGATAGTCAAGATCTGTTCATAAAAATGGAATCCGCACTCAATGCCACGCCTCAAAGACCTTCCCACACGCTCTTGCTTCAAAAAAGAGAGGCGAATATTCAAAAATTAGGAAAAACACTCCTAAAAGCCGTGGGTTAACGCAAAGGTTCGTGCAAAAAATAAATTTACCAGATTTAATAAAGCAATGTACCCTCTAGCTCTATTTATCATCGCTGTTTTAGCCGCATGCATTCATTTTTTTATATCTAAGAAAAAGACATTTGCACGTTTTATAGAGTTGTCGCTAGCCTACATGATCCCTCTCAATATTGGAGTTGCGACTCTTATTGGATTTATTTCCCACGCATTTTTCGGTCCTGAAACGGCAGAACAAATTGGTTGGCCTGCCCATAATCCTTTTCAATTTGAGGTGGCTGTTGGGAATTTGGCTATGTCTGCAGCAGGTTTTCTGTGTATTTGGCAAAAAAAAGGGTTCTGGCTTGCCACAACGATCTTTTCCGGGATTTTCTTTTTGGGTGCCGCTGTTGGCCATATCGTCCAAATGGTCGTCCACGGGAACTACTCTCCTTATAACTCCGGTCCCTTTCTTTACATTGGAGATATCGCTATCCCGCTTGTTTATCTTACATTAGCTCTAATCTATTCAGCCCAAAACCGTTTTTTTAAATCCTTTGAACAATAAATTCGATATTGTTGTATAGCTGCACTTAAAAATGGTTTGATGGAGAACACCGATTTGCTATCCCTTAATGAATATGCACAATATGACGGTCTTGGACTCGCCGATTTAGTTGCGCGAAAGGAAGTCACCCCTGAAGAGCTTGTGGCCACTGCCATCCTGGCCATTGAAAAGGTAAATCCTCAACTCAACGCGGTTCTCCAAGTTTTATCGGATCAGGCAATAGCGGAGGCTCGCGGCAGCTTACCTCAAGGCCCATTCACCGGCGTGCCTTTTTTGATCAAAGAGCTGCTCCTGCATGCTAAGGGGATTCGTTGTGAGATGGGCTCTCGACTGGCTCAGGGCTTCAGGACTCACTCAGACACTGAATTGATGGCTCGCTTTCGGCGCGCCGGATTTGTGTTAACCGGCACAACGCAAACTCCTGAGTTCGGTTACAGCCCGACAACCGAAACCGTCCTGTTCGGGCCGGTCCATAACCCTTGGAAGCACGGTTACAGTGCGGGGGGATCGAGCGGGGGTTCCGGCGCTTCGGTGGCGGCAGGCATCGTCCCTGTTGCCCATGGGAACGATGGCGGAGGCTCTATTCGTATTCCTGCTTCGTGTAATGGTTTGGTTGGCCTTAAACCTTCTCGGGATCGCATTCCTACCGGCCCTGATTACTCGGATCCAACATGTGGTCTGGTTTGTGAATTTGTGCTCTCGCGCAGTGTGCGTGACTCTGCGGCTCTACTCGATGTCGTGGCAGGCGCGGATGCCGGGGCTCCGGGGCTTCCCGTGCCGCCCTTGCGCCCCTATCGTGATGAAGTTGGGGCTGATCCGGGTAAATTGCGTATTGCCTGGACGACAATACCTGCTTCAGGTGAGAAATGTCATCCGGAATGTGAAAAAGCTGTCCATAACATCGTAAAATTATTAGAAGAGCTTGGCCATACGGTTGAAGAAAAAAGCCCTCAATATGATTGGGAGGAGTTTCTTGAAAATATCCATGTGATTTGGACAGTTAATAACGCCATCCTGGTTGAAGATCTGGCCAAAAAGATGGGACGTCTGCCGGGGCCGGATACGCTGGAGTCGGTGACGCTTGCTTGCTGGGAAGACGGAAAAAAGTTCTCTGCACTCGATCTGCTGAAGTCTATGGAGTACGGGGGCCGTTTATCTCGTGTTGTGGGCCGCTTTTTCGAAGACATCGATATCTTTGTCACACCGACGCTGGCAAAGCCGCCCGTACCACACGGCGAGATGGATCAAAACCGCAAAGGGATGACAGCTATGGAATGGACACGTCATATCTTCTCATATATCCCTTTTACTCCCCTTTGCAATACGACCGGCCAGCCGGCTATCTCATTGCCACTGCATTGGAGTGCCGATGGCTTGCCGATTGGCGTTCAGTTTGCCGGACATTTTGGCGATGAAGCCGGGCTTTTCCGACTTGCTGCACAATTGGAAAAAGCAAAACCGTGGGCAAGCAAAAAACCTTCCATCTGCGTGGCATCCTGAGTTTTTCATTCTCAAGACCTCTAACTTAGGAAGAAGAATTGGGCTGATTTCTATTTTTTTCGAAAAATTCCCATAATTAATGAAATGATGAATATAACTATAAATACAAAGAACAAAATTTTGGCGATATTCTCTGCACCTGTTGCAATTCCCCCAAAACCAAAAACAGCAGCAACGATTGCAATAATAAAAAAAATTAATGCCCAGTAAAGCATCTACCCTCCTATTGAAAAAACGAAACCTTTCACGCCTTTACTCCCTTTTTGATTCTCTCTCCAACATCCTTGTCGATGTTATGCCAATACTCAAATGCTCGCTGTAGAACTGGGTCTGACACCCCTTTTTTTAGATGTCCGACAACATTTGAGACTAGCCGATCCCGCTGTGCATCGTCCATCACTTTGCGCACCAAATCGCCTGCTTGACTCCAGTCATCATCGTCTTTTCTCAGAGTATAGGCGGCATGTACGAACTCGCCGCTTGCATCCCATACTTCCAGGTGGGGATAACGCTCCCCATCGGCTTTAGGTCCTCCTTTTGAGTTTGGAGCATAGACAGGATCGGTAACATTCTCTACCCGCATCATCCCATCTTTGCTATAGCTGTGGAAGGGACATTTCGGATGATTGACCGGTATCTGCTTGTAGTTTACCCCAAGGCGGGCACGATGAGCATCGGTGTAAGAGAAGAGACGGGCAAGAAGCATCTTATCCGGGCTGGGCCCTATCCCTTGGACCATGTTGTTCGGTTCGAAAGCAGCCTGCTCGATCTCTGTGTGAAAGTCTGTAGGGTTGCGGTTCAGCGTGAGTCGACCCACCTCTTGCAGCGGATAATCTCGATGAGGCCAGATCTTAGTCAAGTCAAAGGGGTTAAGCCGATAGGTGGCTGCCTCCTCAAAAGGCATAATCTGCATCTTAAGCGTCCAGCTAGGATACTCCCCTCGCTTAATGGTCTCAAATAGATCGCGACGGTGATAGTCAGAGTCGACGCCGGCTAAACGGTCGGCCTCTTCCTGAGTCAGAAAGTCTGCTCCCTGATCTGTCTTGAAATGGTATTTCACAAAAAATCGCTCCCCCTTTGCATTCACCCACATGTAAGTATGACTTGAGTAGCCATTCATATGCCGCCATGTCTTCGGGATCCCCCGATCTCCCATAAGCCATGCCACTTGATGCGCAGACTCCGGTGAAAGAGTCCAAAAGTCCCACTGCATATCATGGTCGCGAAGGCCGCTGTCTGCACGCCGTTTTTGAGAGCGGATGAAGTGCTGGAACTTCATCGGATCACGAACGAAAAATACCGGAGTGTTGTTTCCGACCATATCGTAAATACCCTCGTCGGTATAAAACTTTAAAGCGAAGCCTCGCGGATCGCGCCAAGTATCGGGACTCCCCTGTTCTCCCGCCACGGTTGAGAATCGTATCAATGTGTCCGTTTTCTTACCGGGCTGAAATACTGTCGCTTTGGTGTAGGCACGGACATCTTGAGTCACCTCGAAATAACCGAAAGCTCCTGATCCTTTTGCATGAGGTTGGCGCTCAGGAATTTTTTCCCGATTAAAATTAGCCATCTGCTCGATAAGATAGTGGTCTTGCAACAAGATGGGGCCATTGGGCCCGACTGTAAGGGAATACTCGTCACTGGTGACAGGAATCCCAGCATCGTTTGTAGTGGGTTTATCATTTTTCATGGTAGACTTTCCTTCAAATACGATATTTTTTTATCTATATCAAAATTGTGTATTTATGCGAATCGGTATACTTTTAATAGCAATTGGGGTCGTTGCTTTTCTGGTTTCACTGGATAGCTTCATTGTAAATGTGGCGATTCCTACCATTTCGGGCGATCTCGGAGTGAGAAGAGATATTGGGGTTTGGGTTGTGACAGTTTTTACCATGTCAAGCACCCTTTTCATCCCAATGTCCGGATGGCTTGCCCAACGCTATGGTGTCGTCCGTCTTTTTGTCGTTTCAAGCTTACTATTCGCCCTCTTTTCTTTTTTATGCGGGAATGCCCAAACTTTTACCCTCCTCCTTACGTTTCGCATTTTCCAGGGAGCAACAGTTGGAATTTTGATTCCTCTTTCTCTTGACCTTATCATTACTACCTTTCCCGAGAATAAACGAGGGATTGCAATTGGATTTTGGAGTTTTTTTGTAATGGTTAGCCCTGCCATGGGCCCCATGGTGGGCGGGTGGCTTTCAGATGAACACTGGAGATGGATGTTTTTTCTCAATATCCCTCTAACTATCCTCTCGGCTTGCACCATTCTAATATTGATGTGGGATCAACGGGAAAAAACGAAAAGAGTCTCGTTTGATTATGTTGGCACCTTCTTAATTTTTACAGCTATTATAGCTTGTCAAGCAGCTCTAAACCGGGGCCAAATTGATGATTGGTTTCGTTCAAAAATGATCATTTCCTTACTCATTCTGTCAGGGTGCGCTTTTGCGTTTTTTCTGGCTTGGGAGTTTTTTCAAAAGAATCCTTTTCTAGATCTGGCAGTGTTTAAAAGACGTAATTTTTCTCTGGCAGCCTTCACTATTGCCATTGCGATGGGGGTGATTTTCTCGAGCTTTATTCTCGATTCGCTTTGGGTACAAAGGGTTCTTGGCTACACGCCTGCTTGGGCGGGGCTCACCTTAACGCCAGTAGGTATTTTTCCCTTGATCCTCTACCCCCTCATGGGACGGGTTGTTGGCTATCTTGATAGACGAATCTGGTTGGTAATCAGCCTTTTGATCTACTCAGTGTCCTTTTTTATGCTAAGCAAGGTCAATCTTCAAACCACCTTCGCTCATCTTGCCATAACCCGTCTGTTTCAAGGTATCGGTTTTGCCATGCTGACAGTCCCTTTGTCATTGATGGCAATTGAAGGGGTTGAAGAGGAACGTCTTCCTTTTGTCGTTGCTCTCTTCTCCTTTATCCGCACTTTGGGGGTTTCTTTGACTGTGCCTTTAATCACAACGCTTTGGATCCATCGCGAGGCGTTTTATCAAACTCGCTTTGCAAGCAAATCTTTTGTCGAAAACCCAGCTTATCAAAAGCTTTTGCATTTGATGCCAAGCCCTAATGTCGCGCATTTAAATCAACTCGTCTCCCATCAAGCTTCCACACTTGGAATCGCAGATATCTATTACTTCTTTGGATGGATCTTTCTTGCCCTTCTTTTTGTCGTTTTCATTTTTAAAAGTTCAAAGCATGCCCGATAGCCTAAGTCCTTTTTTTCCTAAAAAAAATCGGATTTCATGGTAAATAAATTATTTACAATATGACTCGCCGCCTGCTATGTTTCCAAAAAAACCTAGGAGTGTTTTGTGCGGAAAATTGCTATTTTGTTTGGAGTATTGTTATTAAGTCTTTCTGACTTAGCTGCTGATGAATGTAGGTATGAAGTTGTCGACAGATGTGGGTGTGGATATATAGGGATTGAATACCTCTACTGGAACTTATCACAAGTCAACATGCCTTATGCAGTATCGCTAGAAAATATAGCTCAATTTTCAAATTTCACGGAGATACGGCAACACGATCATTGGGCTTCAGGATTCCGCCTTTTTCTAGGAGCCAAGCTTTTTTGTGGTATTGAAGGACGTGCTGCTTGGACCCGATTTCATAATGAATTCAAAGATAGCTTTTCTAGATCATTGATGATTGCATCTGAATTGCTTGCGCCGAATTTAGGCTTAATTCTGGGCGGTGATGGGATAGGTGGCCCGGCTTCTAGTAAATGGAAGATCGAGTTTGATATTGTAGACATTGATTTAGGTACTCGAGTCTGTTTGACAAATGCCTTTAGTCTTTTTCCCTATGCAGGTGTTAAGGGGGGGATAATCGATCAGATGCAGTTCATCTCCTATGATAACTTCGTAGATACAGACTCGGCTAACAGGGTTAATGCTTGGGTCAAGGAGAAAAACAATATATGGGTTGTTGGACCAAAGCTCGGCTTTGGGAGTGAATTTTTATTATTATCATGTTGGCGTTTTTTTAGTGATTTAGGGGTTGCTATTCTTTATGGAAATCAGAGGTCTCCGTCCTCGATCAATATCGATGATGTCACACCCTACTTTTCAAAGTTTCATACAAGCAAATGGCGAGCTATTCCGTGCTTCCATATTAGAGTTGGAATAGATTGGAATACCCAAGTTCGCGAATGTTATAGATTGTGTGTCGGCGTTGGTTATGAAACGCAATATTACTGGGATCTGTGGCGTACACAAAACTCTATTATCCAGCAGGTCTACATTACTGATGCAAGCTATGGAGCTCTCGCAATGCAAGGGCTTACCGTTAAGGCAGCCTTCGGATTTTAGAGGCAAAAAGCCGAACTTTTCGTTGCCATCTCTAAAGTGCGCTCCAGCTTGCCGAGATCGACTCTAATATGGTCGTGAGCCGGTTCGGTCGCTGCATAAGTGGAAGGATCGTTCACCCCACGGAAATAGTAGTAAGGCATACCCAGCAAATTCGACAAGCGCCAAAAACAAATGCAAGTAGATCGGGGGCTATAGATTTCCACCACCTTTGCCGATTCGGGAGCAAAAACAAGGTTGGACAGGCCGGCGCCATGAGGCGCTAAGATGATTTCCGCGTCCCGAAAGTGAGCCATTTGCTCTTCGAACGAAAGCTGGCCAGGAACTATTGTCTCAAACCCAAAACGCTCTAGAATTGGGGCGCACTCCTCCTCGTTGACAATCCGCCGCACCGAGGCATCTCTGCGAGAAATAAACAGACGCCTTTTTGCCTTCCCTGGAGGGAAACGCCCTCTTAAAAAATTGCAAACCCACATTGGAATTCCCATTCGACAGGGGAAGGTTGCAACAACTAGCGTTGAGGCAGAAATTACCGGGTGCTCCTCGGCCGGTATGATCCGCTCTACTCCCAAAAGAGATAAAGAGTCCCTTTGAAAACTCAAAGCCGTTTGCGCATAATACTGATAGATGGAGAGTGAGGTTTGTTGCAAGAGATGGAACTTGGGAAGCACATCAAAAAGCCAATGATAATAATTTGAATGGCAATCGGCCACTAAACTAGCGACTGTGCTATCAAAATGAGGAAATTTAGCAAGGAAACGCTCTTTTTTAAACGTGAAGAGCTTATGCATATACTCTCTCTTCATCGTAAACTGCTCGGTAAATTCGCGAGCCAAGTAGCCGTCTGCCGTGATCGAAGCGGCCGTGCTCGTTTGTATCCCATCGGGCAATAGGGCAATTTTCTCCTCATGCCACTCGTACTTATCCACTTCAAAATTTGGATGGGAAATTGGCTCTAATGAAAAAGGAGACTTGGATGGATACTCTCCCGATTCGAAAACCTTTTGGCTGGCAATGGTTTTCCAACCGGCAGGCACGCCGAAAAAGCGAAAGGAATTGAAGTTGGGTAATAATTTCTCGATGAAAAAAATGACAACTATTCGTGAATACCGCTCTAACTGTTTGCATGTCGGATAACAAAATTTAAGATAGCATTTTCTAAACATATGAACCGGAAAGAGCTATTTAGCGGCGTTTGCTAAGTTATGCAGGGATCTTATCAAGGACGCTTTGTAAAAAATAGAGCCATTTTTTGCCATAAAAATTTTAACCAAAGCCGCTTCCGCTCCCCTCGACGCAGTCGCTGTTTAAGAAATACAATAGCCAAATAACGTAGCGAACGCTTATCGAGTGCAACTTTTCTAGGGAAGGCTTTTCCTAAATAGACGGAAGGAGCCAGTCGCGGGTAGTCGAACTCACTTCTTGCCATATCTCCATGAATGTAAGTTTCTCTTTCTCCAAGAGAGGGATTCATATCCAGCTCTTGTTTCCCATGAGTCCCTCCTCCACATCCACAATTCCACACTAGCGATTTATGCGGGTAAAGGGTGAGTCCCTTTTCTTTGGCAACGGTATACATCCAGCGGGCATCCCAGGTATTGCAGATGCCGGTTAAGGTTTTGCCCAGCATCTTGGAAAAAGGGTAGCTCCCTAAACAGTCAAGGTAATACCGATTTTTTTTCTCTTGGATAAACGATTCCCACCCCGTACAATCCCAATCAAGCTTGTCCCAAGCTCTTTTCCAAGTCCCCCATCCCCAGATAAAAGGAGTGTTGAGAAAAAAAGTGGGCTGAGCGTTAGACTGCACCCCGAAATACATAAAGCCGGAAATCATAAATACACGTGGATCATCCTGATATCTTTCAAGAGCATTGCACATAAATGGGAGAAAATCAGGGGCAATATGGCAGTCATCTTCGATGATAATCGCTCGTCCGCTCCGGTCGCACAATTGAGAGATCCCCTCAGTGATATTGCGAAAACCATAGTTTTTTTCGCGTACAACAAGTTCAGCCCGTCCAAACTTTCTAGCTATTTCCACGGTTTGCTCAACAGCATCTTGTTGCCTTTTCTCTTGGGCTGCGTCACAGAAAATAGTGATCGAAAGCTTTTTCCCTAAAAAGCCCTCGGAACGGACAATAGCCTCCAAACATCTCTTTAGATGGGCCGGTCGTTTATGTGCAAAAACACCAATTGGGGGTAAAAATTTCATCCTATATTCTTCAAATTGTTCAACTTAGTTACTTTTATACTTTCCCAGTTTAAAGAGAGGAGTAGTCTTTGAGCCTTATCGCGTCTATCAAAAATCTCTTCCAGTAGAGCCTGGAAAAAAGGGGGATACCCATCAACCGGCTTCCCATGTTACGCTTCCAAATGTTAAAACGCGTCGACGGAACAAATGAATGAATAAAATACTCGGCAGTAAGCTGTTTTTTTTCAACAAAAGGTTTAAAAATCTGCTCGTAACTTGCGAAAGCGCGTGAATAGTCTCCCCCAGCCTGAAAAAGCTCCCCCGCTAGCACATAGGCTCCCGCCATTGCCAAGGCTGCTCCTTGACCTGAAAGAAGCGAGGGGCAAAAAGCGGCATCACCCAAAAGGACCACTCTTCCTTGTGACCATTTCGGCAAAACGATCTGGCTTACCGCATCGAAGTAAAAGTCGGGTGCTTCATCGAGCTTTTCAAGAATGTGCCTGCATGCCCATTTACCCTCTTTAAAAACCTCCTTAAGCACCTTTTTTGGATCACCTATTTTTTCTAAATATTTGAAAATTAAAAAAATAGAGATTTTATTTTCTCTTAAGCTGTAGACACCAACCTGCTTGTTTGGCATCGAATACATCGAATATTTTGCAGTGAAGTCCTTCCCTAAAAAATTATCAAAGGTCGAGGAGGCCACATAGTATCCAAAAAAGCGTTCGAAAGTGTTCGAATTTCTAAAAACCTGGCTTCTCACATTCGAATGAAGCCCATCGGCTCCGACCACTAAATCAAAGGTTTCAGCCCCTCTTTTTTTGAAGACTACCTTAACTCCCTCTTCTGTCTGTTCAAGATTTGATATAGTATCGTCAAAAAGATAACGAACATTTTGCTTGGTAGAATTATAGAGAATGTTTGCAAGATCGCTTCTTAAAAGGCTGAGCATCCGTCCATCAAGAAGCTGTATCGATTTAGACAGGTCAAGCGCTCCCTTTTTTTCTCCCCTATCCCCTAAAAAAATGAGCTTTTGAATCTTATAACTCACTTTTTTCATTGGGTCCAAAATACCCATTTTCTCGGCAACATCATATCCAACCCCCCAAAAATCAATCATATACCCGCCCTCTCTCGGTTTGGGTGCATGTTCGACAACGGTTGGATTGAAGCCATATCGGCTCAGCCAAAAAGCTAAAGTTGGACCTGCTATGCCGGCGCCCGAAATTAATATATTTTTATTTTGCATGAATGCGTCTATGCAACTTTATTGATAAACTCTCTCAATTTGTTTTTCACTATTTCAGGCTTGTCAACCCAGGGAAAATGCCCGGCCTCTTCAATATAACACAGTTCAATATTGGGCCGTCTAAACCGTTTGTCTTTTTCAAAAAGAGCGGCAGGAGTGATTCCGTCTGATAAACCGCAAATAAGAAGGGTGGGCACTTCCTGGGGAATCCATTTAGCATGATACTCTATCTCAATAGCTTTGCGCTGCCACCAAACCCCCGGTTGAAACCTCCAGTAGATGTGAGCTAAAAACTCTCTCCCCTTCTTTAAATTCTGAGGAGGGAAAAAATATGGAAGGGCCCCTTCTAAAAAGTTTTTCAACGTTTGATCCGAGGGTTCCTCGATAAACTTTTTTACATGAGATGAAATATCCGGCAGCCCGTGCATTTTTGCATACGCTTGTGCTTCATCTAGCCACAAGCAGGGTGAGCCGCTTACAATCACCATCCCTTTGAGGCAATGCTCTAACTCAGGAAAAAGTAGAGGAAACATGCCGCTAAATGAATGTCCCACAAAAACCGGATTTTCAAATTGAGCAATACAGGGCAAAAAAAGATCAAACCAGTTGTCAAAATCATAATCCGGAGCAATGCCCACCGTATGTGTTCCATTGCCTGGGAAATCTAGGAACCATACCGTGCCGGGAAATTCGATCCCCTCAATCAAGGTTTGGTAATAGGCCGCATCAATTCCCGGCCCCCCCGGCATAAACAGCCAATTTAAAGGCGCTTTTTCATTAGAAGCAACTTTTTGGCATCGAATCTGATCTACCGGTTTTTTCAAAACTCTAATCTCCCATATCTCTGACCCTCTCCACTTTCCATCCCTCTTCTGTCAATCGTGTGATCAGGCCTCTCGTCTCTATGGTTGGAAAATCAAATAGATGCATAGACCCGACCGCAATAAAAATGGGTTTTTCGTCCGATTCCGATATTTCTATTAAGATTCGTTTCATCCATCGAGCATTACGGTCATCAGAAAGTTCCCTAAGAATCAGTTTTAAATCTGCCCATTCTTTTAAGCTTTCATCTCCAACCAGCTCATATATCAAATAAGATACTTCTTCTTCATTCCCTGTTTTCCATGCTACAAGAATACGATCTAAAGCTTCTCTCGTTGATAACTGCCGAACTAAACTGCGGCTCTTAACTGGATTTCGTGTCAAAACCCTAATAAAATGGGTCAACATCACCTCATGCTCTTGCATGGTTTCAAACCCTATAACAGCAATTGCTTTTCGGTTAGCATAATTCATAATCTTAAAATCAACGCCCGGCTCTATCCCTAAATAATCATCCATGACCCTTCTGAGTAGTCGGCTTATACCTTTTGCTTTTGGGATTTCACACTCTACAAAAACCGCCCTACTTTTTGCTAGACCAATTAAGACATTATCATTAAGCCCTTTATCTCCTTTGGGAAGTTTGTGGATAGTTCCATAAAGATACCCTTTTGTAATTGAATTGCTATCCTTAATGGTATACAGAAACCCTTTATCTTCTTTGATATAGTGAGAGAGCCAAAAAGTAGATTTGTGAAGATAAATAAAGAGAAGCAGCGTCAAAACCACTGCTCCAATGTACCCGACAATTTTGCAGGTTCTAAGCCCACTCTCCCCAAGTAAATGATATCCTCCCTCTCCTACGAAAGAGGCCGGTGTTGAAAGAGCATAAGCGGCTAAAAATGCTATAACTAAAAGCAGAGCAATCACAGCTATTGCGCCAACTTTTATTCCCTTTCTAAAGGCTTTTCTTTTATACCACTCAACACTCTTGATTGCTTGCGAGTATAGAGTTGAATAAGTTTCACGTGGGATAGGATTCGATGTCATAAAAGGGAGACTACATAATAGAGCTTTTTGCCAAAAGATATTCAATCATCGAAGCGAGAGAAAAGAGTAGTAAAATGGGAGCTGAAAAACATCTAACTTTTTCCGTCAAAATATAGCAGAATAAGCTCAAAAGTTTACAAATCGGACGAGAGATTTTAGCGAGAAAGGAAGCGCGGAAATCGATGCTGACTTATGTAAGTCAGCGAGATCGAGCGCAATCTTTCCCGCTAAAAAATCCGGATTGATTTGTAAA
>JBAPRV010000165.1:0-8531 GCA_049281295.1 Chlamydiales bacterium | reverse complement strand
CCTCATTCATTCTCGGAAAGAGAAAAAGTGCGTAAGGTGAGTTTTTAATCCTGCCACTGAAAGGTATCGGGATTCATACTCGTTAAGCAATAGATCTCTTTGAAAGCTTTTTGAAACTCTTCATCTTCAAGGCGCACATAATTTTTCCCATGATAGACTCCTCTAAGCCCATGAGGAATCAAAATTCCAATAGAGCGCATTTCTTGCTCAAGAAACTTGTTGTGAAATAGGGTTTTTTTTCCCTCAAATTCAATAATTGGTTCATTCGTTTGCTTATTAACAAGTTTCATATAATATTTTTTTATTTTTCTTAAAAAGTATGGAAACCTTTTTTCGTTGGCTGCTCTTTGTGATACTTGTAGCTCTTCTGTTTATTTTCAAGGAGAATCGCTCTCTTACTGAAATTGAAGAAGAAAAACCCGCTGTTTTTTATGCCAATCAGTGCCACGATAATTTGCACCAATTGTTCCTCGAAGCTATCGAAAGCGCTAATCGATCCATTTTTCTGATTATCTACTCTTTGAATGATAGATCAATCTTGCACGCTTTAAACAAGCGGGCCAATGAGGGAATCGCTGTTACCATCTTACACGACCCTTCTACTTTAAAGAGAGGACTCCCCTCTCCTGTCATAACAAAAAGCATTGAAGCAACCGGGCTCATGCATAAAAAAATCTTAATCGTCGATGAATCGAGGGTTTGGTTGGGATCGGCGAATTGGACGCGCGACTCTCTTAAGCTCGACGACAATTTGGTCGTCGGTCTACACAATCCTGAACTTGCAAAAGCCATTATAGACAATAAAGGAGAGTATTCCAGCCTTATAAGAGATCAATCTATAGAGTATTGGAGCTTTCCCCAAAAAGGAAAGGAGGGGTTAAATCGATTGATCTCTTTAATCGATCAAGCCAAAAAATCTGTCTATGTCTCAATGTTTACCTGGACCCACCCACAATTGACCGATGCGATCATTCGAGCCCACGCGCGCGGTGTCTCAGTTAAAGTGGTTCTCGATACACAAACAGCATATGGCGCCAGCTCCAAAACCTGTCAGCAACTGAAGCAGGCAAAAGTAGCTGTTTCCATAAGCACAGGTTTCGGGCTGCTGCACCACAAGCATGCATGGATCGATGAAACCATATTAGTGCATGGTTCAGGCAATTGGACTCGGGCTGCCTTTTCTCGAAATTGGGACTATTTTTTGATCCTCTATCCCCTAAACGAAACACAACAATCTAAGCTGAAAAACCTTTGGAGAGTAATGTTAGCGAATAAAAAGCATCTCGCGATACTTTGGCAGCGGCCAGAGAGAATCTGCAACCCTCTCTTCGAGCCAATCGGCATGTTTACGCACTTCACCTAACTGAGGAAGCATCATGTCACGCACATACCGAGCTTGCATTTGGACATCTTCTTTCGGCTGCTTTTCAATCTGCTCATCGAGCAGCTCTAACGCTTTTCTTAAACGAGAAAATTCACTGACTATCCCTTGCAGAAGATCTTGATTAGAGGATGAGAGATAGTCTTTAGCCTCCCCTAATTCCTTAATGTAGCGGATAGAGGCGGGGATAATCATGGTATGAGCTATATTTGAAGCCGCTTTCGCTTCGATGTTGATTTTTTTGATATACTTTTCTAAGAGAATCTCTTGACGGCTTGTCAGTTCGTTACAACTGTACACTTTATATTTTTCGAAAAGTTCCACTGTCCCGGGAGAAGTGTAAAGCATAGCGGCGTCTACTGTGTTGGTGATATGCGGCAATTTGCGACTGAGAGCCTCCTTTTCCCATACAGCGTTATAGTTGTCTCCCTCAAATAAAATAGACTGAAACTCTTTTGCACTCCGGGCAAGCAGTTGTTGCAGATCGTGGTTAAAATCACCTGTTTTTGACTCCAACTCGGTGGCAAAATAGTCAAGCGACTCTGTCATAATTGTATTTAAAATCGTGCCTGCTTTAGAGATATTTTCGCTGGAGCCTACGGCACGAAACTCAAATTTATTCCCTGTGAAAGCAAAAGGGCTTGTCCTGTTACGGTCGCTTGAGTGACGAGGTATTTTAGGTAAAATAGAGATCCCTATCTCTAATTGGCCTAGCCGCTTGCTTCCATGATTTGTCCCTTTCTGGATAAGATTTTGAAAAATGTCATGGAGCTGTTCTCCTAAGAAAACACTCATAATGGCAGGTGGTGCCTCATGAACCCCAAGGCGATGGTCGTTGCCCGCCGAGGCAATTCCCATCCGAAGCAAAGGGGCGTAGCGATGAACCGCTCGCGCAACCGCAGCACAAAAAAGTAAAAAGCGAGCGTTGGCATGAGGGGTTTCCCCAGGCTCTAAAAGATTTTCTCCCCTGTCTGTTCCCAACGACCAGTTGACATGTTTGCCCGATCCATTAATCCCTTTAAAAGGCTTTTCGTGCATCAAACAGGTCATATGGTGTCGATTAGCGACTTTTTTCAACAGTTCCATCAATAACATATGATGATCGGCAGCTAAATTGGCCGTTTGGTAGCTTAAAGCAATTTCATATTGAGAAGGAGCCACTTCGTTGTGACGTGTTTTAATGGGAACGCCGAGACGCATAAGCTCATATTCGGTCTCTTCCATAATACGGACAACACGTTCCGGAATAGCCCCGAGATACTGATCTTCAAGTTCTTGCCCTTTAGGAGGGCTGGCTCCAAAAAGAGTGCGTCCGCAACTGATAAGGTCAGGGCGAAGATTAAAAAACTCCGTATCGATTAGAAAATACTCTTGCTCGGCTCCCAAGGTGGGAACTACCCGCTTCGTTTCTTGATCTCCGAAAAGGCGTAAAATCCGCTTAGCCTGTTTATCGAGCGCTTCCATAGAGCGGAGAAGCGGGGTTTTCTTGTCCAAAGCATCTCCGGTCCAACTGAGAAATAGAGAGGGAATTACTAGTGTTCTTCCCAAAATAAATACTGAACTGCTTGGATCCCAGGCCGTATAACCGCGCGCTTCAAAAGTGGTTCGAAGCCCCCCCGTGGGAAAACTACTCGCGTCAGGCTCTCCTTGAATCAGCATTTTGCCGTTGAACTCAGAAATAGCCATCCCTTCTTCATTAGGTACAAAAAAACTATCGTGCTTTTCAGCCGTCAAATCAGTGAGCGGTTGAAACCAATGGCAAAAGTGGGTGGCCCCTTTTTCAAGGGCCCATTTTTTCATCCCTAAAGCCACGGCATCGGCTATAGTTTCACTGAGCTCTTCTCCCATTTTAACCGTCTTTTGAAGAGCATAAAACACATGATCGGGAAGTGATTGCCTTTGAACGGCATCATTAAAGACATTCTCTCCAAACACGTCAAACACAGCGTGTCTCGACGTGTAATCTCTTCGAGAACGATTTTCATCTTCTTTCATCGTAGAAACCACTAACTCTCGCCTATTCATGGCAAAAAAAGTATCAAAAAAAACTGGTTTCTGTCTACCATTTATGCATGAAAATAGCTCTTTTCGGTTATGGAAAAATGGGAAAGTGCGTTGAACGAATCGCCCTTTCGGAAGGACACGAGATCAGCACTGTGGAAGAGGCAGATGTCGCCATTGACTTTTCTCATCCCGACGCTCTGTTTTCTCATGTGAAGCTCGCTGTTTCGCACTCTCTGCCGCTTATCATCGGCACCACAGGATGGGAACAAAATTTCGATGAGATCCGACAATGGGTTAAAAAGCATGAAGGAGCTGCACTTTACGCCCCCAACTTTTCACTCGGCATGCATCTTTTCATCCAAGTTTTGAAAAAAGCGCGCGAGCTGTTAGCCCCTTTTCCCGAATACGCAATTGCCGGCCTTGAATGGCATCACTCGGAAAAAAAAGATGCTCCTTCGGGAACTGCTAAACAAATTGAGAGCGAGCTTAACATGCCCTCCCCTTTTACAAGCGTAAGACTTGGGTCCATGCCCGGAAGGCATGAGGTGATTTTCGACTCCCCTTCCGAGACCCTAACTTTTTCCCATGAGGCTAGAGGTCGGATGGGTTTTGCCGGGGGAGCTATTCAAGCAGCAAAATGGATTCTTAACCGGAAAGGATGGTTTACACTCGATGATATGTTCAGGTCTTTATACAGCCATGATCACTCCCTTTGATGAAAGGGGAAAGGTTGATGAAACAGCCTTTCAACAGCATATTCAAAACCAGGAGAAAGAAAGGGTCGATGGAATCGTTGTTCTAGGCACAACAGGAGAGGTGCCTACCCTTACGCTCAAAGAGAAAGAGCGGCTGGTCTCCTTAGCTAGAAAAGAGGTCAAAAACCTTCATCTGATGGTAGGCTGCGGAACCCCCTCCACTCAGCAAACCTTGGATAATTTAAAATGGGCAACCGATTTAGGGGCTCAAAGCGCATTGATTATCACCCCTTATTACAACAAGCCGACCCAGGAGGGGCTCTACCGCCACTATGAAACCCTCTCTAATGCCGCTCTAATTCCGATAATCGTTTATAACATCAAAGGGAGAACCGGTGTAAATATAGAAACAAGCACCTTAAAACAGATTGCAGAGCTGCCTCAAATAGCAGGTGTTAAAGAGTCTTCCGGAGATATAGCCCAAGCAGCCGCGGTGATTTATGAAATCAAACAGAGCCGCCCCGACTTTGCCGTTTTATCGGGCGACGATGGATTGACACTCCCTTTAATGGCACTCGGTGCAGACGGAGTGATTTCTGCTACCAGTAACTTGGTGCCTCACAAAATGAAACAGCTCATTCAGGCATGCCAAAAAAGAGATTTTTCTTTAGCGCAAAAGTTTCATTGGGAGCTATTTCCCCTCTTTCAAGCGCTCGCTTTAGAGCCCAATCCCATTGTCATCAAAGCTGCTATGAATCAACTCCCCCGCCTGCCTCTCACTCCTCTCTCCAAGCAACACCACAAAACTTTGCAAGAAGCGCTTTCATGCTTAAAGTAGCGATATTAGGAGCCACAGGCCTGATTGGACAGCACTATCTTTATTTGCTGCAAAACCACCCCTGGTTTACCCCGACTTTTTTGGCTGCTTCCCCAAAATCTGCCGGTCAATCTTACAGAGAGACTATGCATAACCGTTGGCACCTTCCCTATCCCATCCCAACAGCCGAAGTTCTCCGCACATTAGAAGAGATCCACTCCACCCCCATCGATCTGATTTTCTCAGCTCTTCCCGCTCCACTAGCTCAAGAATATGAACCTCGTTTGGCAGCAGCCGGATTTCCTGTCATTTCCAGCGCCTCTTCACATCGAAGTGAAAGCGATATTCCGGTGCTTATCCCTGAAATTAACCCATCTCACCTCAATATCATTGCGATCCAAAAACAAAAACGACACTACCAGCGAGGTTTTATCGTAGCCAAACCGAACTGCGCCATCCAATCTTTTCTCCTTCCTCTTGCCCCGCTTCATTCCCATTTTCACATTCGCTCCCTTTCGATCACCACCCTTCAAGCTCTGAGCGGTGCAGGTTACAAAGGACTCAATATGCACGACAATGTGATCCCATTCATCGAAGGGGAAGAAGAAAAAGTAGAAACAGAGCCGCTAAAGATTTTAGGAAAAATAGAAAACGGAGCCATTATTCCCGATAAGAGGATTACCATTTCCGCTCATTGCAACCGCGTTCCTGTACTCCATGGACATCTCGCCTCAATTTCCGTCTCATTTGAACGCAAACCCACCTATCAAGACATTTTATCGCTTTGGAACCAGCCCTCTTCTTTGGATCTCCCTTCAGCTCCTGCCTATCCCATTCAATATCTCGATAAACCTAACCGCCCACAAATTCAACTCGATCGAGATGCTCAACAAGGAATGGGAGTGAGTGTCGGGCGGTTAAGAGAGAGCCCCCTTTTTGACTGGCAATGTGTGGCCCTTTCGCACAATGCGATTCGAGGCGGAGCGGGAGGCGGAATTTTAATAGCCGAACAACTCTACCAGCGAGGCTATCTTGGTTAAACGAAACCCTCATTTTGCCGAGCTTCCACCCACCTACCTCTTTGCAAAGCTACAACGCGAGGTAACCCGATTTAAATCTGAAAACCCTGAGGTCCAACTCATTAATCTGGGGATTGGAGATACTACAGAGCCGATTCCTCCTACCATCACCGAAGGACTCAAACAAGCGGCCCATCAACTCGGCACCCCAGAAGGGTATAAAGGGTATGGACCTGAGGCGGGCAATCCCTCCCTCCGCCACCAAATCGCAGAGATCCTCTATCAAAATAAAATAAGCGGCGACGAAATATTTATTTCAGACGGCGCCAAATGCGATGTTGGACGGCTTCAGCTCTTGTTTGGCTCCCGGATATCTATCGCCGTGCAAGACCCTACCTATCCCGTCTATGTAGACACCAGCCGTCTACTAGGACAGCAAAAGATTGTTTATCTCCCTTGCAAAAAAGAGCATGGCTTTTTCCCAAGGCTCGATCCCTTCCCTAATGTCGATCTCATTTATCTCTGTTTTCCCAACAATCCCACCGGATCGGTTGCAACCTTTGCCCAATTAAAAGCGCTAGTCAACTTAGCCCGCAAGCACCAAACCCTTATCATCTACGACACCGCGTATGCCGGTTATATTCAAGATCTTTCACTGCCCCGCACCATCTATGAAATCGAAGGGGCTCACGAAGTCGCCATTGAAGTCTCCTCTTTTTCCAAGCTCGCAGGCTTTACAGGAGTACGGCTAGGCTGGAGCGTAGTGCCCCATGCCCTCAAGTATGAAGAGGGCTCCTCCATACAAAGCGACTGGAGGCGGATTATTACCACTTTTTTCAACGGGCCTTCCAACATAGCGCAAGCAGGAGGACTTTTAGCTCTTTCGAAAGAGGGCCTAGCAGAGACCCAACATTTGATCCGGTTTTACCTCGAAAACGCTTCCCTTTTAAAAAAAGCTCTTCGATCAAAAAAACTCCCCGTTTATGGTGGAGAGCACATTCCCTATCTTTGGGTCTATTTCGGGCACAACGAAGCGTGGAGTTTATTGCTTCAAAACACACATCTGATTACCACACCCGGAGCTGGATTTGGTCCGGCTGGCGAAGGATTTCTTCGTTTCAGTGCTTTCTCGCCGCGCGAGCAAATAAATCAAGCAATTGAAAAAATAGAAAAGAGATGGCCCGACGCTTTATAGTTCAAGTCCCAGTAGCAGACCTTAGAGAGAGACCTGAAGAGCTCACTCCCAAAGATTATTCGAATAATGCACTACGCCTTTCACAACTCCTCTACAATGAAAAGTGCGCCCAAATCACCCGACAAGGAGCATGGATAAAGATTTTTGCCTTAGAACAACCCCGCTATATAGAGAGCCGGGGATGGGAGTCCTATAGCGGTTGGGTACATGAATCGGAAGTCAAAGAAGTAAAAGAGTTTCCTCAATCCCAGCACGTAATCATCTCTCCCTTGTCTACCCTCTCCTTCGGTACATACCTTTCAGCCCCCAAACCTTTTCACACCCGTCCCATCCCCACTTCTTTCAACCGATCTCAACTAGTGGAGGATGCCAGGCATTTTCTGGGAGCTCCCTATCTTTGGGGAGGCAGAGCCGCCTGCTCAAAGGATAACATCGCGAGTGTTGACTGTTCAGGGCTTATCAACCTACTTTATCGAGCCCAGGGGATAGAGATTCCCAGAGACACTTATGATCAATATCTCAAAAGCAGACCCACGCCTATCCTCAAGCCGGGAGATTTAATCTACCTATCTAAAAAAGAGAGAGCTTCGCACGTATTGCTCAAGCTCGACGAAACTCTTTTTATGGAATCTCCGGAAACAGGGAAAGCAGTCCGGCTCTTAAAAAAAGGAAAAGATTTTATAGAAGAGCAGGGGAAGCTTTACTTCAAAGATCGACCGGATACCTATCAACCTTATTTTCGATGCTTTATCGATTGAAAAGCTTCCACTCTTTTCAACTCTAGATTCGAATCAAGCGGGAATTATCAAACCTGGTTTTTGCATACCTCACTGCAGGTGAAGCAACTACTCCCATAGCAAAAATGCCTATTATCCAAAGCGGGCCAAAACCTAGAATTCCAACTAAATCACGAATTAAAAGAGCTGCTAATGCAAACATTGCAACCTTATTTAAGGTTTCGATTCCCTCAGGTGAGGTAAGATAAGCCTTTACCCTTGACCCAAAAACCTGTAGCTTTTCCCCGAAAGATGAAACGCCCTCTTTCACTCGGAGGCTTATTTTTTGCTCAAACTTAGGACTTAATGATTCATGCTTAGGTTCATGAAAAGAGTTTAAATCAACTTCTTTCGATTCACCCTCATTGCTTATATCC
The DNA here is from genome assembly GCA_049281295.1 of Chlamydiales bacterium. Lineage (GTDB taxonomy): Bacteria > Chlamydiota > Chlamydiia > Chlamydiales > JAAKFR01 > JBAPRV01. Next base: position 267 of record JBAPRV010000165.1, on the reverse strand, counting down.
ACTTCTTCTTCTTCTTGAAGTAAGGTCAAAGCATCTTCAATTGGACGGTTTGCTTCTTCTTCTGCAATCTCAGGTTCATAAGATTCTGAAGGAACAGCCCCCTCTTCTTGCAGAGAAGTTACTTCAGAACGATCTTCACTGTTTTCAAGCTCTTCATAAGGAGGCGGAGGGGCTGAAGGGATTATTTCATCTTCTGCGCCACTATTATCCAGCGGCAATGAAGAAGTTGCTTCTTGATCCCCTTCTATGCCTTGATCTTTATTAGAA
>JBAPRV010000164.1:0-5607 GCA_049281295.1 Chlamydiales bacterium | reverse complement strand
GAGATGTAGAACGGATAATTGTAAAATCCCGCCTAAATGCATATTCCCTAGCACTATTTTTCAGGGACGTGAAAGTAGAAGAACCTTGTTCATACAACCACGAAGGAATATTTGTCAGGTAAGTATAAGCAGAAGAAGCCGCATCGTGAGTAGAAGAAGCTGCATTATTCATGCCAGCCCCAGCATAAGACAAACCGGAAGAAACCTGATTCCATGTACTAGAAACAAAGGAAGAAACTCCTGTATCATCAATGAACGCACTGTAAAAAGTTCTAAAACCTGAAAAAATCGAAGATATTCCCGCAGTGTGAAAATCATAAATGGCGGAGCTCTTTATTGATTTCCCGTTATCAACAATTGAATTCCCTCCCCTAATCAAATTTCTCCCTTCCTGAACTATTAAGTTACCACTGTCAACAATTGATAGTCCCTTTTCGGCCTTTGATAGTCCATGGCTTATCATTTTTTCCCCTCTCACCATTTCAGCTTGACCTCTCACCATTTCAGCTTGACCTCTTTCAACGGTAGCTAGATAGCTAAACCGAGCTGTAGTAGATGCAGAAGTTATATCATTTGAATTCCCTCTCCCAATCAAATTTCTCCCTTCCTGAACCATTAAGTTACCACTGTCAACAATTGAATTCCCTCTCTCAATCCAATTTCTCCCATTCTGATCTATTAAGTTACCTCTGCCAACAATTGATAGTCCCTTTTTGGCCTTTGATTGTCCATCGCTTATCATTTTTTCCCCTCTTACTATTTCAGCTTGACCTCTTTTAATGGTAGCTTGATAGCTAGACTCAGCTGTAGTACCTGCAGACCTTATATCATTCAAACCTTCACTAATCTTTGAAAGCCACCCAGGTGAACATGTAGGAAGACCCTCTGGTACGAAAGATTCAAAGGCTTTCGCAATCCCCTCGTCTGTCCCTGGCCCTGGGTTTAGGTTTGGAGTTACATTGGCTGGAGATGTAGGAAGACCCTCTGGTACGAAAGATTCAAAGGCTTTAGCAATCCCCTCGTCTGTCCCTGGCCCTGGGTTTAAGTTTGGAGTTACATTGGCTGGAGATGTGGGAAGTCTCTCTGGTACGAAAGATTCAAAGGCTTTCGCAATCCCTTCGGCTGTCCCTGGGTTTTGGGCTGGAGATGTAGAACGGATAATTGTAAAATCCCGCCTAAATGCATATTCCCTAGCACTATTTTTCAGGGACGTGAAAGTAGAAGAACCTTGTTCATACAACCCCGAAGGAATATTTGTCAGGTAAGTATAAGCGGAAGAACCTTGTTCATACAACATTGAACGAAACGTATCAGCTGTCCCTGGGTTTAGGCTTGGAGTTATCTTGGCTGGACATGTAGGAAGTCCCTCTCTTGGCGAAGCTTCAAAAGCGTTCGCAATCCCTTCGGCTGTCCCTGGGTTTAGGTTTGGAGTTGTACGAATCGGGTCAAAAGCCCTTGCAATTCCCTCGGGTGTCCCTGGCTCCATGTGTGCACATCGAGCAGGTAATGGATATAAAGGATAAGTTCCTTCGCTGCTACTTCTGAAAGCATAGTATGCAATTCCTCCGATCACTGCTGCAGTAGCAGCAATAGCTGCGGGTAATGCATATTTTCGGACTGAACTATCAGTTTTGTTTGCCTGGGAATCTTCATCCAACTTTACAGGCTCTTGAGAGTCAGATACAACAGGTTTTGACAGGGAATGAGAAGGAAGAGGAGGTTGATCGAGAGTTACAACAGGTTCTGACTGGGAACGAGAAGGAAGAGGAGGTTGATCGATAGTTACAACAGGTTCTGACTGGGAACGAGAAGGAAGAAGAGATTGATCGATTGGAGGCGTAATAACAGTTGCAACAGGTTTCTCCCCACTCTTTCTAGAGGAATAGAACTTATAAGCTATATAGCTTCCTTCTAGTCCTAATGCAACCCCAGCTGCTAAAAGAGGATATCCTGTGATTATACCCGTACCCAAAACTGCCAGCGCAATCAATGTAATTGCTGCAGCTTTAGCTATATTGCCAACATTGTTTTTTAAAAATGATGCCCTTCCTATTTCTTGTTGGGATGCATCATTTGTTAGTTGATGATTATAAATGGTCATTTGTTACCCCTAATCTTTATTTATGGTATTCTTTATTATTTTAAGTGTAAAGTATTTATCAATTTAATACCACGATTTTTATTAAAAAAAAATATAGTATTAATTAAAAATTAGCTTTATTTAAGATCAAATCTCAAACAGACTTTCAATTAAGTAAATCATCTGCTGAAAATGAAAAGGATCTCCAATAACAAAAAGAGGGGTATTCTTATTCAATGTATTGATTAACTGACGGAACAAACACCCTTCATAATAACGCTCTTCAGTCGATCTAAAAATAAAATATTTTTTAAATTGCCAATTGTCCATCGCGTCTAAGACCCTGATTGCTACCTAAACCTCACCTAGCGGAACCTAGAGGAAATTTGAGCACGTCATCTACTACCTGAACTACCTTGACAAGGATTCACCCTTGTCAAGGCGCTTCAGTTGCGTCTGCCGCACTCAAACTTCCTTTAGGTGAGGTTTAGGTAGTAATCAGGGTCTAAGGCCTTAAAAATGACAGAATATAAAGTTATTTTTTTATTTTGAAAGAGCTTTAGCTGATTTGAAAAGGAGCGTTAGAATAAAAATAAATTTTACCATCCAACTAAAAGCTTAACGCGATTTTTTCGATAAAATATAGCTGTTATCCTCTTTTCTTTCTTCCTGGTTTATCCCCTAGTAACAATAGGCATTGTTGATGGTGCTCATCATTTCATCGATTTGGCCTTTCAGCCACTTTTTATTAAAATTTAATAAATTCATCAAGTCCGGGGGGAAGTCCTAGAGAAGAAGATGATTCCAATTTTTTGACAGCATCGTTGTGAGCAGCCCGAATAAGATCTTCAAGAGCTTCTACCTCTTCAGGGTCGACACACTCGGGAAGAATTTTGATTTCGGTTATCTCATGCTCTCCGTTGAGAGTAAGAGAGACCAACCCGCTCCCGGCACTCCCTTTGGCTTCTACTCCTTTGAGTTTTTCTTGCATTTCTCTAAAAGTTTCTTGAAGCCTTTTGGCTTCTTTTTTCTTTTTGGCATAACCACTGCCCATAATTAATTACCTTTTTTTAAGGGTCCATTTAATTCTTTGGCCGCGAATTGCATCAAAGTATCATGATGACATTGATTCTTTTGCGAAGGTACCTGATGGCTTTCTTGATGGTTTTGCGCCTTTGGTGGAGCTGCCTTGGGGCTTTTTTTCTCTTTGGATTCAGCTGTTTCTCGCGACACCTGCTTTTCAAGATCGACTAATCGCTGCACTAAACTTTCCAACCCGATCAGTTGATGAGTACGCAAAATACGCAAAAGCAGCATCTCTAAAGCAGTTCTCTTGGAGGGGGCCAGTTTTAGCATCTGCTCAGCTTCGGTCAAAAGCTCTAAAATCTGAATCAACTGCTCCTCGCGATACAGTGAAACCGATTGTTGATATTGTTGCTGATTCCGACCGTGCGTCGAAAGCTTGTTTTTCATCAAAAACAACGTGCGAAAGTGAGTCGTCAACTCTTTGACAAAGTAGGTGATATTTTTTCCTGATGAAAAAATTTGCTCAGCCATTTCAAAAGCAGCAACCCACTTGCCTTGAGCTCCTGCTTCATCCAGAGCAAAAAACATTTGCTGAGTGGGAAGGCCGAACACCTCTGTCACACTTTCAGCCGAAATAGGTCCTTCTTGAAAGGTAATGACTTGGTCGAAAAGAGATTCGGCATCACGTAAACTTCCCTCAGCGAGCTCTGAAAGAATCGAAAGAGCATCCTCTTCAACCGAAAGGTCCATGTCGGCTGCAATCGAGCGAAGTTTCTCTTTGATTTTCTCCGGGGGAATACGATTTAGATTAAAACGTTGACAACGGCTTAATACCGTCGTAGGAATCTTATGAGGCTCGGTAGTTGCAAAGAAAAATTTTACATGCTTGGGAGGCTCTTCCAATGTTTTCAAAAGAGCATTGAAAGCCTCTTTAGTCAACATATGCACTTCGTCGATTAAATAAATTTTATAACGGCCTCCTATTGGGGCAAATCCAAGGGTTTCATTGATTTGCCTTATATCTTCAATGCCTCGATGGGAGGCTCCATCTATTTCCAATACATCGATCGCCTGGCCATTTGAGATCTCTTTACAGGAGGAGCACTGATTGCACGGCTCGCACTCTTTAGAGCGCTTAGGGCAGTTCAGGGCTTTAGCAAACAGGCGAGCAAGAGTCGTCTTTCCGGTGCCGTGGCAGCCGCAAAAGAGGTAAGCATGGGCGCTGCGATTGAGCAAGATAGCATGTTTTAGAGTTGTTACAATACTCTCTTGTTCTACAACATCGCAGAAAAGTTGAGGCCGATATTTTCTAGCAAGAATTTTATAGCTTGGCATCATATTCAATCCATTGTAACTCTTTTATCCTTTTTTTTCCTCAATTGTTCAAATCGAGAGAATTGATAAAAATGAGATTGATTGCCTATGCTGTAGGCTAAAAAATCTTAAATGCTCAATCGCGGCGCCTTAATGGATGATCGGGAGAATGGAAATTTTTTTAAAAATGAAAATGAGACGCTCCGTTTTGCCCGGACGCAAAGCTATTTCGATAAAAGTTTTACTATCCGTATCCTGATTGCGGCCGTTTTTGGCGCATTGCTTTTTCTTTTCCTTCATTTTCATGAAACCTATGTCACGACTCTTGAGCTTGGGACTCAGGCTAAGCAGTATATCGTTGCTCAAAGCGATTTTACCTTTCCCGATGAAGAGGCTACAATTATTTTAAAACAAGAGGCAGCGCATTCAATTGGAGCGGTATATCGGATAAAAGAAGAGGAAATCAAAAAAAAAATAACAGATTTTCAAAAATCTATCGCTGAAGGGGAAGTGATTAGCTATGAGCAGATAGCCGTTTCTCTCAATGCTTTGATGGACTGGCTGCAAAACAGTCGATTTACCACCCCTCAAACGATCGAACATATAACGCATTTCTCCCCTAAAGAGCTTCCTCTTCCACTTATCTTTTTTGTCCCTTTTACTCCTTCAAAAGCGAAAGAGCCTTTGCCGATTTCATTTTGGTCTCGAATGGCAAAAGATATCTTTACGGAAGAAGAAAAGGTTCTTTCACGCACGATACTCGATTATTTTGAGCCCCTTGAATGGGACTTTGAGAGAGACCAGGGAATAGAACACTCCCTTCAGAAGGTTGCCCAGCAGCAAATTCCCGAAAAATATGTGCAAATACGGGCAGGAGAGCGATTGATCGATCAGGGAGAAAAAGTCACAACTCGTCACATAGCCATGCTTCAAGCTATGAAAGAGCAGTTAGGACGGGAACGCAATCTTTTCGATCCTTTCAAGATTAGCGGAACTTTGTTAATGACCCTGCTGCTGCTTGGAGTGGCCATTATCTATTTAAGGGAAAACCACAAAGATATTTTCTATTCAAATCGCAAATTCTCTCTTCTAGTCACTATCCTGCTTTTATCTCTTTTGTTTGCAAAAGTGGTAGAGCTTTTTTTGATCAAAAACACCTCCAATTTGATCGATTTTATCCGCTTTCC
>JBAPRV010000163.1:0-3079 GCA_049281295.1 Chlamydiales bacterium | reverse complement strand
CTCTAGCACTTATGCAAGGGACATTGGGAGATCAAACTTTTATCCCCTATATTTGTGATGTATCGCAGAAAGACCAAGTCCATACGGTATCAAAGCAACTTCAAGATAAAAATATTATTCCCTCCTTATTTTTCTTGAATGCGGGTATTGCAGGAGAAGCAGCATGTGAGCTTCCTTCAGATTTTAAGCTGAATAAGCACGAAGAAATTTTTGCGACCAACTATTTTGGAGTGCTGTCATGGGTTGAGGAATGGCTATCCATTGGTTTGCAGAGTGAAGGTACTATATTTGTTGTGACAAGTTCGATAAATGCAATTTTTGCACCTCCAACTGGTAGTGCATATGCCGCATCCAAGGCGGCGATTGCAAAAGCATTCGAGGGATTTTCTCTCACCTACTATAACAGCAAAGTGGTGTTCTCTGTTGTTTATGCTGGACCAGTGGCAACCGCTGGTCTTAAGGGGAACCTTCCCTTTACATGGAAGCCTGAAAAAATGGCTAAATACATGATTAACAAAGCATTAAATAGAAAAACACACAGTGAGAATTCTGTTTTCTATGCGTTTTTATCGCGTATTTTAAGATTGCTTCCTAATAAGTTAACAATGAAAATACTAGGAAAATTGTAACAATTTGAAGAATGGCAAAGGAAGATTGTAATGGTTAAATATTTTTATATAATTGTTTTACTTGTAATTTCTCCCCTCTGGGCTTCAAAAGATGAAATCACTCCTTATAAGTTTACCGATTCTCTGCCAGCATATGAAATTCCGGCCTCATCTCGATTTGTGACCAAGCGCAGTGAAACAGGGGCGCCAGAGATTGTGTACTACTTAACTTGTCCTAAAGAAGTTACATTTCCTATAGCTATTCTCTGCGAGGGATCTTCAGACAAAAATAATATCGTTAGTGTCATCCATTTTCATCGCTATTTTCTTCAAGAATTTATGGATTTAGGAGCTGCCGTTATAACCATTGAGCAATGCGGTGTAGATGGCAATCAAATCAATGAAGATGAATTTATCAAACATTACACGCGGACTCAACGTCTCGAAGATCACAGAAGCGTGATTGAATATCTGAAGAAGTATCCGATTCAGGGGTGGAATGGAAAATTTATTTTTCTAGGTGTTTCTGAAGGAGGACCTCTGGCTACATCTTTAACTGCGGAATACAATGATGATACCATTGCAACTATCAATTGGTCTGGCGCAGGAGATTGGTCATGGCGTGAGGAACTATGGGTATTTCTCCAACAACTATTAGAAGACAACCCAGAATGCCCGCATTCCATCAATCTAAGAGACTGCCGGTCATGTTCAGAAGTCATTTCTTCAAGGGCGAGCTACGATGTTCTGCTGAATTCCATTTTATCCAATCCAACTCCCGAAGAATATTTTCTAAATATGACTTACTTATATCATGCTGATGCTCTGAATTTTCCTTCTCCTGAATACCACAAATTAATTAAACCATTTTTGGTCGTCGCAGGTTGTTTGGATACGACCATAGCATCCAGTGACGCGTTTGTGGAGAAAGCTAGTCACGCACGATCCAATATCACATATTTGCGTATACCAGATATGGATCACTATATCCGAAAAAGACAGGATGTAATTGAAGCTTCTTTCAAGTGGCTGCAAGGTCAAATTCAGTCCCCACAATAACCGCACACCCCAGTTCTTGGCGAATTCACGAGGGGGATCAACTCTTCTTTTGTTAGATATGGTCCATGTTTGTGGTCAAGTGATCCACGATTGGTTTTTAGGAATCAATTACGGATTTTTTTCTTGTGTGCTTCGCAATTTTATTTTAGCATGGCAGGCTATGAAGAGGTCATTAAGGATATTTGCGTTGGTTCTCTCAATCTGGACAAGCACTCAAGCTGTCTTGGAAGCAAGTGAGTGGGCATTTAAAGGAGGTAGTGTTATGGCAAATAATGTAGCTACTTATGATGTATGCAATATCAATCTTATCTATGAAGGCGCAGGAGGATACAACTATTCCTTACCTAAAGACGTATTAGCGAGTTATTTATCAGGCAAAGCTTTTGACAACCCAGAAGTGTATTCGAAACAGGAATCTACCTATCTACATGAGGACATTAATGATATTTTTCAGAAAATTCTTGATAAGAGTCCCATAAAGGAAAAAGTAGCTGTCATTACAGCAGGTGCCCCTGGAGCTGGGAAAACTATTAAATTACGGCAGGATTTGGAAGCGAATGATAGACAATTTGCTTATATCTGTCCTGATGATGTTTGCTTAAAGAATCAGACCAGGACATATGGAGTAGATATTGAATGCGGGGATGGTTCTAAAGAAGCATATCAGGCCGCATATAGCAAATGGAGACCTGGTTCAAATGCTGCAACTCATTTAATTTTAGGTAATCTTATTCGTGAGAATTACGCGTTCTATTTTGGGTCAACATCTACAAGTCCTTTTACTTATAAATTTTTTGATTTTCTGAAAAAGCAAGGATACAAGATTAGGTTGCTGCATATAACAGCTCCAGATAAGGTTCGTTGGGAATCTACTAAAGAACGAGACAAAACTTTTGTGCAAACGACAGAACAAGATGTAACGGAAAAGGGGCTTTTGTTACCTCAACGTATTATGGAGCCTCTTGCAAAACTCGGAATCTAGCCGATTTTTTTTCTAATCGGATACATTTTCAAGCGCATAGAATTCCTCAAAATTTCTGACGAAAAAATCCGTCTTTTTTCCAAAATTGAGAAAAAAAACCTTCCTGAGGTATATTTGAAGGCAGTTAACACAACTTTAAACATACTCAGGAGGTTTTATGTTCGATAAGTTATCACAATTTTGGAATAGAATTCAAGGCTCACTTTTCCCTAGGGTGTAACTAAAAGTGGTGGCAATAAGATTTTTTAATCCTTGATGTGTATACTTCTTCTTGTTTGTAACAGAATAGAGCTGAGGTATGAAAATGAGCAGTTTTACACTTGAAGAAAGATTGAAAAACCACCCTGAACTCCGAGAAAGACTCGAAAGTATTCTAGATATTGCGGAAGGTAAAAATACTGGAGATGATACAGCAAACACTGTAGAAGAG
>JBAPRV010000162.1:0-2476 GCA_049281295.1 Chlamydiales bacterium | reverse complement strand
CTATGTACTCTAGGGCTTTGGATCTTAAATCGTAAGAATATGTCATGCAACGAGCGTACACCATATCGTTAAAAAATTAAATTCAAAATACTATATTTTTGATGATGTGACAAGGTATCCTCCTGCTAAAAATAATACCGAACTTTTTAGGAATCACGGACTCTCATACGAGACAGAAGTATATTATTTTCTTAATAAAGATACAGTTTCGCAAGAGCTGATTACAAAATGTTTGTCATATTCAAATGCTTTTTGGCATTCATTGTGTGTATTTACAAAAAAAATATTATCACAAAATAGTAAAGAATTAAGTTCGGAGTTAATTAATACAATTTGCAATCATACCACTAAGATTATGGTTGGGGCGTATGATAGAGAAGGATATATTTTTTGGGAAAAAAGTCTGAAAAACTTCGAATCAAAATGACTAAGAGAACTATGCAGAAACATAAACTCGATTTTAAACAAGTCTTACCTATACCTTGATTGCTGATCAGATTTTGAAATTAAATCAAATACTATATATTTGCTTTTATGGTGGGTAAAGCACCCTTCTAAACTTCAAAAAAAAACTTCTTGGTCTAAATATGAAATTGAAGCTGATAGCGTCCGCTGGAAAAACATCCCAGCTCTCTTTGATGATTATTGGGACTCTTTGCCATAAAAAAGGCTGATGCCTTAATTCATAACCACCTTGAACAGTGGCCTTAGAGCTAAATAATCAAACTTTTGCTCCTGTGCTTGATGTGCAAGGAAATATTTGTCGTCTTATTGATCCTTTTTCAAGAGAGGTGGTAAAAGAGTCTGATTTTACAGTATTTGGAGACTGTTTCTTTATTCTTGTGACTTAAGCTTTTTTGGCATATATTCTATTTATCCTATTGATAATTAATTATATAAATATGTTAAAAAAAATAATTTTATCAGTTTTTCTATTTCCTCTAGTTACATTTTCTGCTCTATATGCCGCTGCTTCTTATCCAGAGGAGTATATTAAACTTACCCTACCGGAAGAAGAGCGAGATCTCTGGGCAAGAGAAGTACTAGAAACAGGCGAGGCCTCTGAAGTGTTATGGGTGCATCTTGAATCGAATGAAGAAGAGGGGAGCACAATTCTTCTCGTTACTTTGAAAGATGAAGATGAAGGTTATGACGAAATTATTAATCCAACAGATGATGCAGCTTTCAAACTCCTGGTATGGTTTAATATAGCTCCCTATGATGGATTTCCTGTCGACGACATGAAACTGAGCATTTTCCGAATAGCAGCAACGGAAGTACTTGTAGTTGGAGAACACCAACAAGGGGTCACAATGGTCAGAATGGTGTCCACTCAATGTGCTACACATATGCTAGTATTCAATAGCTGGGGAAAGGAGTGTGATCAAGATAAATGGATAGAGATTTTGAAAAACGCCACGATCGAGAAGTCTAACAGACATAACGAAAAATTCGGCGAAGAGAGTCGCTGCTTTAACGCTGATCGCTACCTAAAACTCGCTTATTGATAGTTATTATGATAAAAAAAATTACCCTATCAGCTTTTTTGTTCCCTCTACTAATTTTTTCTAGTTTGTATGCTGGCAAGCCCTTCTTAGAAGAGCATATTGAGCTTGCTCTTCCGGAAGAGGAGGAGGTTTTCTGGACAAAAAGGACACAAAAAACTAATCAGGATTCGAGATGGGAACATTTGGACTATCATGAATCGAGTTTTCTGGCAGGTAAGCATATCGAGATAGATTCTCGTTATGTGGATTGGGCCGAACTAGACAAAGACTATACAAAAGTGCTGGATACCGCCACTAAGCTAGATATGAAATTAGGGATAATGGAATTCTCCCATGATCCTTGCTTTGAGACTAACCCGGAAGTGGCAATCTTATATCGATCGGGAACAGAAATAATGCTATTAGGAGAGTATGAACGGCCCCTGAAAGAATATGAGTTTAAGAACGAAGATGACCGATCAATCACGCTAAGAAGAGTGGTCATATTAAGAACAATATTCACCCCATCTGCTATTCACAATGTAGCATTTAGTTGTTGGAAAGAGAACAGCGAAAATGAGGATTTTAACTTGATAAAGTGGGTAGAAATCTTGAAAAACGCCACGATCGAAAAAACTAAATAGACATAAATAATGATCTAGCTTAACATTTCCTTTACTTAGAAACATAGATGCCTGATTGCATCAGACATAACTTTTTTGATTAAGGAGAAATAGTGAAATGGCGATTGCAACCGTACCTCATCTAGATCCAAGTACTTGGGATATTACTGATTTCAATCATTCCTCTTTTGATGCTACATCTTCCTATCTTCATGTTTCCACTCCTAATATGCAGAGAATGGCCGCTTTAGTCACCGGAATTGCGATGATAGCGATTGCATTTACGGCTTCTTCCTATTTATTGGGCACAGGTTTTTACTTTGTTGATTTTGGGTATAAAGCCTCTCATAGTTTTGCGGCAGGATT
>JBAPRV010000161.1:0-2711 GCA_049281295.1 Chlamydiales bacterium | reverse complement strand
AAGAGATCATTACTGATTTGGAATCGATTTTTTCCCATGTGTGTCAACGCTTTCAAAGCGAGCTTGTGAAAATGGAAATTGCCAAATTTTTGCATGCAAAAAAAAGGCAATTTAGGCCTTATATCCCACCCATGAATGGCCGGGTTTTACGGCCTAGATGGATAAATACCTGGATTTTTGTAGCGTCTTTATGCCATTTTGGAATTTTTTAAAATCACGTTCATTTGCACTTGTGGGAGCCCTCAAATTGAGAAGCTCGCTCTGTAAATCACCTCAAAAAAATTTTACTTTCTCAGTTTTTTCTCCAAAACAAAATTGAGCATGCATTATCGGCCTATTTTTTTATTCTAACCCATTTAAAATCAACAAGACCTAAGTCATTAATATATAATCCTTCAAATCGATCGTTTAAAAGATAATGATATTTTTGGCTACAAAGAGGAATAACAGGCATCTCCTGCATAATCATCCTTTCTGCTCGCTGAAGATAATACTCTCTGCTTTCTATATGCTGGTCTGCTTCTTCTAAAAGCTGTTTGTATGCATCGTTTTCCCATTGAGAATTGTTTAAAGGATGATTTCGATCTTTAAAGACGCTGAGATAAAAGTATGGATCGTTATACCAGCAACTTCTAAAGCATATTCCCATTTGTATTGCTCCCTTTGTAAGATCACTATAAAATGTATTCCAATCGGAACATTGAAGTTGTACTTTAAGGCCTAATACCTTTGTCCATTGCTGTTGAAGGTACTCAGCTGTCTTTTTGTTTGCTCCGCAATTTGGGTAATGTAATGTTAATGGAAACTGTTCTTGACCATATTGTTCAAAAATATCGTGGGCCTCTGTGATATTGACGTACTCTTTTTCTTCATCAGGTAGTAGAGAAAAAAAAGAGGGCTGAAGGGTGGCAATAGGCATTTGTAATAAGAGATCTTCTGCTAACTTCTTTCTATCGATAGCTAAAGCTAATGCTCTGCGAAAAGCAGCTTGATTGAGCGGAAAGGTTTCGGTATTGCAATATAGCCAATATATACGTGCTATTTCTTTGATATGAAGCAAATCTGATTGCTCCAATTTTTCCAGATATTCTAAAGGTATAGGCGAAAAAGGATCTCCTATCAGATCTAATTCTCCTTTTTCGTAAAGTGAAAATGCAGTGTCTAGATTAGTAATCATAGCAACAGATATCTCGTCCAGGCTTACAGAGGCATGATCCCAATAATAAGGGTTTCGTTTGTAAAGCATGTGTTTGTTATGAGACCATTCTGCTAATATAAAAGGGCCGTTAAAAACTGTGGGTTCTTCATCAATTTGATACAGCGGAGAAAAGGAAGGATCAGCAAGAAGTGCTAAAAAATAAGGAGTAGGTTTTTTAAGCTCGACGACTAACGTACGATCATTTACAGCTTGAATGCCTACACTGTCTATGTCTGTTTTCCCTTTTTTAGCCTCTTCGGCATGTTTAATTACATAAAATAACTCGCTTTCCTCACAAATTGAGGAGGGAAGTAAAGCGTGTTTCCATGACTTCTCAAAATGATAAGCAGTTACCGGCTCACCATTAGACCATTGATGAGATCTAATGGTAAACGTATAAATAGTCTGAGTCGTGTCGATATGAATGCTTTCAGCTGCTGCATTTTGTATCACTCCTCCAGGACTAGCTCGTGTGAGTCCTTCAAAAAGAGGTAGGCATAAATACTTGTCTCTTAAACCCGAACAGTAATGAGGATGTAGTGTATTTGGATCACTTAATTGTAAATTGGTCTTAAAGGAAATCACTTGTTTCTTCTTGCTTTTTTTTGAATTGCACCCTGTAATATTAAAAAAAGCTAATATTAGCAAAAATATGATTAATATTTTTTGACTTATAAATTTCGTGATATCCATCTGAGATCCAAAAAAGAGGCGTCTGCAACATCCTGTATCCCCTCAATTGTTGGAGAAAGCATAAAATTTAGCTTTTGTGCATAAAGAGGTATCACAGGTAAGTGTTCATTTAATAACATTTCTGCTTGTTGCAAAAAATGATTGGTTTTTGCTGCGTCAACTTGAGTTTCTGCCATGGTTAAGAGATGCTGATATTCAGCGTTTTCCCATCGAGAATGATTTCGAATGTGTGTAGCTTTCTTAAAAATTTCAAGGAAAGCATATGGACTGGGATATGAAGGCGTGACCCAATAGCAAGCAAGATGGTAATCATCCTGAGTACAGAGGCGTAAAAATTCATTCCATTCTGCTTTTAGAAGAATAATCTCAAGGCCTAAAATACTTTTCCATTGTTGCTTTAAATAAGAGCTGACCTCTCCAAATAAGTGACTAAAATGCAATCTTAAGGTTAAAGAAGAACACCCTAATTCTTGTAAGGCTTGTTTATAGGCTGTTTTTGCTTTTTTTATATCAACATGCAATGGTTTTTTTTCGGTCTGTAAACTTAAAGAAGGAGGAAGAAGTGAATAGCAAGGTATTTGTTGATTGCATATTTCTGTTAACTGTTTACGATCAATCGCTGAAGCAAGCGCTTTTCGAAGTTGCTTATTGCTAAGGGGAGAGTGATGAGTATTGCAAAATATCCAGGCCATTGGTAGTCCTAAACATGTAGTGATTTCAAATTATCATTGTACTCACAAATGAACATCTTGATAAGTCCGATATGATTATCAAGTTTTTTTGAGAATGAAAGTGTCTTTCGAACTAGTCGTGCGCATCG
>JBAPRV010000160.1:0-2009 GCA_049281295.1 Chlamydiales bacterium | reverse complement strand
TAATTTCAATATAGAACCGATGGGAATGAATCCCATCGGCTTAGATCTTGATTATTGCGGTGTTTTTAAACGACTCTTATAAGTCATTTAGTTCTGCAAAAAGTTGGGGTAGCGAACCTACCATTTGATTCAGGAGTAAAGTATTACCAGTAATGAAAACAAAGATATTCATATTTTCTGCATGTATTTTTTCAGGGTTTGGACCCCCAATTTTACGAGTGTATCCCTTCCCGTAGATTTGAGAAACCAATCTCTCAACATCTGTTGATAACAACTGCATTTCACGCTCAGTAATACCAGGGATCAGTGTTTTTAATCCGCTGCATAAAAGTCGACCTTGGTTTAACGTGTGCTGAATCTTATATAGTTGCAAAACATATTTGGGTGAGTGGTCGCTCTCAGTATTAAGAAATAGATTAAGCTTATTCTCTGCTTCATCTAGTTTTTTTTCTATTGTCTGAATTTTTGAAAATTGTTCTGCTATAAATATACTCTTATATTCATCCTGAGCTTGAAGTAAGGAGTCTGCAAAAAGCCTATTTTCATAAAATATCTCTTCAGGAGAAAGATTAGATGGTAAAGCTAGTTCTTTACTGGCGTTATTCATATTTGCCACGCCTTCCTGAATTGTTGGATTAGGAGGCAATTCACTACCAGCACTATTAAATCCAAGGTAACCAATTAAGTAATAACCTCCTACAACTAAGGCTGATAGAGCAATTGCACCTAATGCATAGAAAGCAATAGTATTTACTTTTCTTGAATTCTGCTGGATTTGGTTCTTCTCATTGACTTCATCAACCGATTTTGAGTTTGTATCAAGGTTTTGCTTTTCTCTGGTCTCTTGAAGTAAGTCCTCAAAAAGGGGTGGTTGGATCTCATTATCTTTATGGGATGGAGCATTAACTTTTTCTTCGGTAGCTGGGGGTTGCAAATTACTCGTTGTTTTATTTTCTTGTGGAATCATATTTTTAGGACCCATATCAATAACATTTTTCCTAGAAAAAGCAAAAATTGCATTATAGAATTTTTTCGGGATGGCCATGAGCATCTGAACAGCATCTCCAATGAATTTTATTAGACGGAGAGCTATCGCCTCCACACGACTCCTCAAGTAAGAGGAAGACTGCTTTGAGGGATCAATCCCTTCCAAGGATTGTTGAGTACTGGCATGATTGAAAGTTGTTTTTTCAAAAGACATGTTTAAAAACCTATTTTTTATAAACTAAAAAAATTTTAACGTTATATTAATTTAAAATAAAGTAAAAAAGTTCCAAGTAATTTGTAAAAAATTTATTGCCGTCATAGCAATTTAACTTTTAAATGATAAAATCGGCAGCAAGATTTTTGTTTGGAACAAAGCATGGAGAACAAGGCGGCTTTCCTGCGTTAAATCAATTAAATTTTTTCCTTGCTAGGAAGCAGCTCGGATAGGCTCTCTTCTGAAATTTTTTTTCTACGGCGCCAATAAATATCCCCATAGTCATAGGTAAGCTCTTCATGGGCGGCTATTGGCCTGATAGCGCGAAGAATAATCCTGAAATAGCCAGCGTAAAAAACTGAAACCGATTCTACATTAGGATCGTCGCTATGGTTGATAAATCGTGTATAATTCCCTTGCCGTTCACTATCGATCGTATATGCCTTGAAAGCTATCCATTCACGGGGATACATAAAGCAGTAGTCATTCACATTGGGGGAAAAAAGGTTGCGGCGCCGTAGTAGACCTGTATATTCTCCGATATAGTCCCATTTTTTTATAGGGCAGTTTGTGAAAAGCCCGTAGCCAATTTTCTCTCCAATCCATCGAATCGTTATATCAGGAATATTGGCCGCTTCAATTTCTTTTGCGTGCAATTGTCCGAGCCAAAGATTGAGTTGCCCCATTTTTCCTTTTTTGTAAGCTCGTGCACATCGCTTCCGAATCCATTGTTCCACTTTCCAATCTGCAAATTCAAGATGGGGAAAATATTGAATCTCGAATAACTCCTCAAACCGTTGAATGGAGT
>JBAPRV010000159.1:0-3915 GCA_049281295.1 Chlamydiales bacterium | reverse complement strand
GATAAGGACACTGGCTTGACTTTTAGCTATCTTAGAGGTCTCATCAAGGATCTTTTTCATGATGGGACTTTCTACGATGATAGGGGAAGAGACCTCTTTTTGAATTTCTGAGCGCCAGTATTGATTTTCATGAATGAGAGCAAGATGTTCATCTGCTTTTTTAATCAACGTCTCGATTGTATCTGGAGTGAAGGGTTTAAGCAGATAATGAAAAGCCCCTGAGCGCATGGCTTCGACTGCATTTTCGATTGTGCCGTAAGCAGTCATGACAATGACAACGGTTTGCTTAGAGACCTCCTGAGTGAAGCGCAAGATCTCCATCCCACTCATATCGGGCATTTTCAAATCAGTGAGGACAAGGTCATAGGTGTTTTTTTTCAATAGAGAGAGGGCCTGCTTGCCATTTGCAGCCACATCCACCAAAAACCGTTGCCGTTTTAATGTTTCTTCTAAAAATCCAAGAATAAGGGGTTCGTCATCAACGATAAGAATAGTTTCGATGGTCATAGATTTATCCTCGACAGTTTTGAAAGTTAATAGTTATGGTGGTTCCTTTTCCCTTTTTCGATTCAACTGAAATCGATCCACCATGTGCTCGAATTACTTTATCCGCTTCAGCAAGGCCAAGCCCTGTTCCATACACTTTAGTTGTAAAGAAAGGAGAGAAGATTTTATCTAGGTTATGGCTTTCGATCCCTTCACCCTGATCAGCAATAGAAATGCACCCCTCCTCTTTTAATGCCACCTCCACTTTTTGGGTCGATGTTTCGAAAGCATTTTGAAAGACATTAAGCAGTACTAGCTTAAGCCGTTCCCTGTCGCCTGCGACACAAAACTGGTTCATCTCCGAATTGAATTTGATAGGGCAGGCTTTGGCATTCGTCGAAACAAAATCAATTGTGTCCCGAATTAAGTCGGCCAGATTGACAGGAGCAAAATGAAGTTTTAAAGGGCGGGCATAATCTAAAACATCAGTGACCAACTGGTTCAAAGTGCGTGTCCCTTTGATTATGGCCTGTATCTTATGTTGGTGGTCCGGTTCTGTCAGATCTTGTTTCAGCAAGGAAGCATACCCTTCAATCCCACCCAGGGGATTTCGAATTTCATGAGCAAGGGTAGCTGCCATTTCCCCAAGTTCTTTAAGACGATCGCTTTGTTGAAGGGCCTGTTCCAATTGTTTCAACTCCACTCGATCACGAAGGAGGAGCAAAATCCCTCTCTTGGGGATGGAAGAGGTGCAGACTTCAATTTCTCGTGAAGTATCGGCATCGTCTAGCGTTAGGATAACACGTTGATTTTTTGAGGGATGACTCAGAGCTTGGGAGAGAGAAAATCCAAAAAAGAGGTCAGGAAAACAATCCCAAAAAGAAGAGCCTATTACATTTTTTTGAGGAAGACCGGTAAAGAGGGCTGCAGTGGAATTAAAAAGAGTGATCACCCCTTGGGTTGAAACAAAGAGAAGGCCATCGGACATATGTTGGGAGATCTGCTCGAAAAGATCCAGTTTGTGTTGAAGTTTATCGAACTGCTTTTGCAAGCGGTTATGTGCGAGCTTGAGTCGATCTGTCGCTTCTGTAAAGAGGGAAAGAGTTCGGCTAATTTGGTTTTTAGACATAGCGTCTACATATTTTAGGCTGAACTATAGGCTCAGACTTGAATTCAAGTCATTTTAAACATATTTTTTCTTTGATCGTGGTTAAAATCACTAATATCGAGAATTTGTTGAACTATTTTTCGGATGGTTTCGAGCTCTTCCACGATCTCTTGAGAGAGCTCATGCATCATTTCTTTAAAAGGGAGAAGCTCTTTGTCGATCTCTTCCACACACGAAAGGAGAATTTTTTTTTGCTCTAAAACGGTAACCCAATCATTTAAAGGAAGTTTCTCTTCTGACTCAGTTAATTCGAGAATCGCTTCAAAGAAGCCTTTTTTTTTTCTTAAAAGATGTAAAAGTTTTTCTTCACTCATTTAATCATATTTCTAACGAATCTTCTATCGGTTTTCAATCAAATTAATGAAGAGAAATAAATTTTTAAAGTCAGGAAAGGAAGCAATTTTATTGCCAGACCTTGAGAAGGTCGACAAACGAACTGAAATGAGGAAAATCTCTCCCTATATCTAAAGAGAGTTGCTTAGCTTGTTCGGAATCCATAAGTGGAGTGACGAAAACTCCCTCTGCCCGAGTTCCTAGAAGAGATCTTAGGCCGCGCGGAGAGTCTTCGAAGCCGATGATTCGGTCTCCTTTTTCTCCCAGCTCTCCAATAGCTTTTTCATAACATTCTGAGGCGGGCTTTGGCTCCGAGTACTGTTCGCGAGTAATCCAGAGAGGGATGGTGTTAAGCAGCGGCTGTTTTTGACGAATTAAAGCAATTTGCTCTTTAGGAGAATTAGTGACCACTGCTCTTTTGATATTAGCTTCGTTCAAGGCTTGAAGAAGGAACTCAATTCCGGGCATTAATGAGACTGTTTGCGTTTCTAAAAGCTCAAGATAGGCAAGAGTTTTTTCTCGATAGAGAACATCCCAGCTAGGTTGGTGCTTCATGAGAGTGGGAAATTCGTGATAAATGGCCTTTTTAAGGCCACTCCTTCCATACATAGAGGCGTATAGAGCATAAGTTTTAAGATCCCATTCAAGAGAGAACCCATGAGCTTGACACATCTGTTTGTAAGCATTGAAATGCAGCGGTTCGGTATCGGCAAGGATACCATCGAAATCAAATAGAAAAAGTTGATAATGGTGTATCCAGTGCATTGCAATATGATAGCAAAAAAATGAAAAAAATTCAATGGATCTTAATATTGCTCTTGGCGATAACGAGCGGCTGCAAAAATAATTCTAAAAAGATAAGAGGGGAGTATATTTTTCGAAACCACAACGAGCATCTTTTTGCTATCCCTTCTGCGGATCGAAAGTTTCGAGAAAAATATCCTTGGGAAGATAAGTACATTGCCGGACTGCCTCGCATCACTAAAGAATTTTTTCGATGCAAAGGAAGCCCTCATAATCCCATCGTTGAACGTACAAGAGAGGGAAAAAGGTCTCTTTATTATCGGGACTGCCAGGGAGGAGGAGGACATGGGCTTCCTTTGAAGGATGGAAAAGAGTTTATTTACCCCTGTTTAATCGACCTATTGAACTACATTCAGGAGAAAACCGAAAAGCAGGCCATGATTACCACGGGCCACCGTTGTCCCCAGCACAATGCCTATGCAGATCCCTCCCCCTATAATTGGGGCTCTAAGCACATGTTAGGAGCTGAGGTTGATTTTTATGTCAAAGAGATGGAAGAAGAGCCGGAAACCATCGTCGAATTGATCAAAGCCTATTATCAGGAGCGCTATCTTGAGGATAGTGCCTATCGGACATTTTTACGCTATGAAAAAGGAAAGCTAAATGTCTCCACTCTTCCTTGGTACAACAAAGAAATTTTTATTAAAATCTATCTTCCTGAGGAAGGACGGGATTTTGACAATCAGCATCCCTTCCCCTACCTTGGAGTCCAGGTCCGCTATGACTCAGAGCTAAAAAAACGAGTGGTATTTGATCAAGAAGTGGCACAAAACTATTTGCGTCATTAAGGATTTATGGATTATGCTTTTTCGAGTCATCGCCGATGTGGCGGAATGGTAGACGCGGTAGACTCAAAATCTACTCCTAGCAATAGGGTGTTGGTTCGAGTCCAATCATCGGCACATCCTAGGACACTTTCCTAATCGGGAAGTGTCCTTTATTGTTTTCAGGGGCTCATGATAGAGTGTGAGAAGCTTTTTTCCTTCAGCTCCAAGTTTTGAAAAACAAAATTCAATAACGGCCATTTTTATAGCAGATGAAATTTAAAATTTCATAGATTGGATAGTAAATTTTCATTAGCAACAAAGTGCGGAGAACAAAACTAACTTTTGTAAGTTAGTGGC
>JBAPRV010000158.1:0-13591 GCA_049281295.1 Chlamydiales bacterium | reverse complement strand
ACTTGATTACATGCCTTTGCAAACAGCTCTTGAAGCTGGCAAAAAGCATTTCCTTCTACAGCAGAAACATTCAATTTAAGAGCAATAGTCCTTTTCACAAAGAGAAGTGTATTTTAGAATTTATTTTTAAAAAACAAAAAAAGGAGCGGTATTTCCTCTCACCCCTGAAGGGATGGGTTTCCATGCCGTTAATAGGATGATAGAAGAGAGAAAAAAAATCTCGTTTTTTGCGATCTTTGTTTGGTCGCTCGCTGTCCTCTTTTTCTTTTATGAGTTTTTTCTCAGAATTGTATTGGGCACAATTTCCATTGAAGTACGAGAGGATCTCCATCTCACTATTGAGCAATTTTCCATCGTTGCAGCCGCTTACTATATGACCTACGGGCTGATGCAGATCCCTGTCGGATTTCTTACAGAAAAAATCGGAACACGCATCATCCTCTCCTCTGCCTGTTTTATCTGTACGATCGGAGTGTTTTTATTGGAGATGGCGCAAGGCTTTTATCTCGCTTTGATCAGCCGTTGGTTGATCGGATTTGGATCCTCTTTTGCTTTTGTAGCCCTTCTGATCCTTGCATTAAACTGGTTCCCTAAAAAGTATTTTGGGTTTTTGTGCGGTATTTCTCTGTTTTTAGGCGCTGTCGGCCCCCTTTTAGCAGGAGCCCCCCTTGCTTATGTGAACCAAATGTTAGATGGAAATTGGAGATTGATCCTCTTTTGGGCAGGAATTTTTGGAGCTATTCTAACTGTTTTACTCCTTATCTTTATGCGTAATAAACCTGCCCAAGAGGAGCAGCAGATTATTTTTATCACTCCATATGAACCAATACGAAAAAAACTCTTACAGCTGATAAAAAATCCGCAAGCGTGGTTTGTCGTTCTTGTTTCCAGCTGCTTATACTGCTCCCTTCCTATTCTTGCAGCTTACTTTGGCACAGCCTACATGCAAGCTCGAGGGTTTGATAAAACGCATGCCGCTTTCCTCATATCCATGGTCTGGGTGGGATATGCGGTTGGAAATCCGATTATCGGCAAGCTCTCCGATCTACTTAAACGGCGCACCCCTTTCCTCTTCTCCGCAGGCATTTTAGGATGTCTGGTGTCAGCTTACCTCCTCTATGTGCCAACACACAATTATATCCTTTTAATCTGCACTTTTTTGGCTCTGGGGTTTGCCTCCTCAGCTCAAGGGCTGGCTTTTGCTCTCATTGTTGAGCACACCCCCCAGAAGCTCAATTCAGCTGCCCTTGGATTCAACAATGCGGGTGGAATGTTGTTTGCTGCCATTTTCCCCCCCATCGCGGGATCCATTATTCAAGCCACTCTTCACGAGTCCGGACGGATTACACCCACCCCTTTGGTGTATGTAAGCGGCCTTTCCCTCATCCCTATTCTCTATGGAACAGCAGCGCTTGTGGCGCTGCTGTTTATCAAAGAATCATTCTGCCGCCAGCAACACGAAATCCACAAGCTCCAACCCCTCCATAAAGCCTCGGAGCTGCTTTAAAATGGCTGCCATGTCTAGCTTGAGGGATACAAAGGAAGGAATGATCCTGCCTGTTAAAGTTATTCCACGAGCCAGAAAAGAGGAAATTGTTGGCTGGCAAGAAGGGCGACTGAAAATCAAAGTGTG
This sequence comes from Chlamydiales bacterium, assembly GCA_049281295.1. GTDB lineage: Bacteria > Chlamydiota > Chlamydiia > Chlamydiales > JAAKFR01 > JBAPRV01. Next base: position 11,958 of record JBAPRV010000158.1, on the reverse strand, counting down.
TGCTCCTCCTGATAAGGGAGAGGCCAATCGAGCAGTTATCCGTCTTCTTTCAAAAACATACACCCTGCCCCAATATAAAATTGTTTTAATAAAGGGCGAAACGGGAAGGCAAAAAGAGTTTTTGCTTATTGGGTATACCGTGTTAAAATTTGAGCGCTTTCTTTCCAAAATGCAACCATGAGAAAAGAGAAAAAAATTGGAGTCTATGAGAAAAAGCCAAAAGGATTTAAGGCATCTGTAGAGGTTGCAGGCTGCTATCTTGAAATAGATGGAAAGGTCCTTTTTCTCAAGCAGGGAACGGAAAAAGTAGGGGCAGGTGCATGGGGAGTGCCGGGCGGCAAACTTGAAAAAGACGAAACTCCCGAAGAGGCCGCTCTTCGAGAGCTTTTTGAAGAGACGGCTATCCGGCTCGAAAAACCAATGCGGCTCCAGCCTTTAGGCTGTTTATACGTTCAAAGCTTGTCTTTGGATTTTATTTTTTATTTGTTCGAGGTTAAATTAAAATCGATCCCTAAAGTTCTTCTTTCAGAAGAGCACCAGTCCTACCGATGGGTTCCCATTCAAACGGTTTACGACTTAAACCTTTTGTCAGGCGGAAACCAGATATTTGACTTCTACCAAAAACAATCCATCAAATGCAGCAAATAGAGCTAGAATGCAAACCCTATAGCTATATTAAACCCGAAGAATCCAAGATTCGCATCTTGTGCAAGAGAATTTTGGTAGTTCCCTTCATCATAGACAGCGTTGTCACCAGGTCCTCCGGCTGAACCTCCCCCAATCCAATATTGAGTTTCAATTGCAAATCGCAAGAAAGTGCAAACATTGCAAATAGATGTGCGCCAGTCTAATCCCAGTTGTAATTCTCCCACTGCAATGACATCAGTGTCGTTTGAGCTAGTAATAGCAGACTCTCCACTAGGGACAGTTGCACGAAAGTTTGAATCACCATAAAGCAACGAACCTCGTGCTTTAGTGAAAAATGAAAATCCACACCAAATAGGTCGGAAATACTCAACAGCAGTTGTAATTCCCCCACCTTCAAATCTGTGTTTTGCTGTAAAGCTGTCATCGTTTGGCTCTAACTCTTGTGCTTTATAGTGTTGCTCCAAATCAACATAGCGCCCTCCAGTAGAGTACGTCCAATAGCACCTTTCAAATATAAGCTCAAAATCGACAACATCTAACTCTAAACGATGGCAAAATTTAGCCCTTTCTGCGCCAGAAAATCCAATGTCGGGAGTTATTGAATCCTCTCCATAGAAGACAGCAATTTCCCCATCATCGTTAGAGGCTGTAAGGCTGTTATCGTTGTGGAAACGCCAGTAACGCACTCGTCCCCCCATTCCACAGTCAACGATCCAACCGATTTCAATACGAGGGCTATATTGATAACACCAGTCAAACATCACAGCTTTTTGCCCCCCCACTCCTGATGGCTCTTCAAGATAATAAGCAAAGTTTCGGGAAAAGTAAGGCTTTAAAATGACATTTTCATATATTGCATAGATACCATCGAAGCATGAAGGTTCACACATATTGCATCCATTGCTTCCGCAACAGGATCCCGGGTAGGCACTCATAGAATGGCTCGAACACAATATCCAGGAGGTTATAAAAAATAACGCCAATCGTTTGATTTTTGTTTTCATCTAGACTTTCCTTTCGGGTTTGTATAGTAAAAATTTTATCCTAAATGTTTCATTACATTTTAGCAAGTCCATTTTATAGTGGCTTGATTTTTAAATGATAAAATTGGCCGCAAGGTTTTTGCATGGAACAAGACATGGAGAACGAGGCGACCTCAAAAAGTCGGGGAGTTCGAACGCAATGTTCCATACAAAAAGAATTGTTTTGCCGTTTGATTGACAGCCGCTCTTATCCTAGCGGTTTGGTGTAGTTCCAATACGAGTTAAAAAATTAATATTTGCCTTTTGATTTTTATCCTTTGCTTTTTGAGACCGCTTTATTTAGAATGTTTCGTATAATTTTTTCCTAAATATGTCTCCCGTTCTTTCTGTTAAAGATTTAAAAAAACGATATGGCCGAAAGACCGCTCAATTTGCCGTAGATGGTATTTCTTTTGAGCTAAAGCAAGGAGAAATCCTCGGATTACTGGGACCCAATGGGTCTGGTAAGACAACCACCATTCAAATGCTTTTAGGGACATTAGCTATTACTTCCGGCTCCATCCTCTATTTCGGAAAAAATTTCCTGAAACATCGCTCCGAGATTTTGCAACATGTGGCGTTTGCAAGTACCTATACTAGCCTCCCTTTTGTTTTAACCGTTGAGGAAAATTTAAAATGCTTTGGCCGTTTATACAATGTGACCGATATCTATTCCAAAATGGATCCTCTTCTCGATCGCTTTGGATTAATGGAAAAGAGAAAAGCCAAAGTCTCTTCCTTGTCTGCAGGGCAGATCACTCGGCTTATGTTGGTAAAAGCCTTTCTTACCAGTCCAAAAATCGCTCTTTTAGACGAACCTACCGCCTCTCTCGATCCCGATGTAGCTCACGATGTCTGCTCCTTCCTTTTAGAACAGAGAGAAAAAACAGCTCTCTCTATTCTTTTTACTTCTCATAAAATGGAAGAGGTCGCCGAGCTGTGCGACCGTGTTGTCGTTCTTAAGAAGGGAAAGTTAATCGCTGATGACCTTCCAAAAAACTTGGCAAGCAGTGTTTCCTTTTACCGTTTGCACCTCACTATCACTGATGGGATGAAAAGGACGATTTCCCTCGCTGAGCAGGAGGGAATTTCTTTTGAAGTGAACCATCGTCTGATTACCTTCTCTCTTGATGAAAAAAAAATCCCCGGTTTTTTAAATCAACTCATGAGAGCCGATGTTTCTTACGCAAGTATTCAAATTGAAGAACCTACTCTAGAAAATTATTTTTTAAAGATATCACAATGAATATTAACAGAATTTTGGGTGTTTTTTTCCGCTATTTATATGTGATCAGAAAAGGGCTTATGCACCTTTCTGACTTGTTTTACTGGCCTCTTGTCGATATTCTGCTCTGGGGCCTTACTTCGATTTGGATTCAGTCGCAAGAACTTCCTATGCAAAATTTGCCCCTAGTCTTGATGACAGCATTGATCTTTTGGCAAGTCAGCTGGCGTGGGTCTGTAGATATTTCTATTAGCCTCTTGCAAGAGCTTTGGCAGCGTAATTTAGTAAACCTTTTTTCAACTCCTTTAAAATTTTCAGAATGGATTTCGGGTATCATTCTTATTTCCCTTTGTAAGCTTACTTTATCACTTGGGTTTGGCGTTTTGGTCGTTTATCTTCTTTATGCTTTAAATGTGTTCACCATTGGCTGGGCTTTTCTCCCATTTGCAGCCTCTCTTTTGATCTTTGGCTGGACGATTGGATTTCTAGCTTCAAGCTTGATTGTCTACTGGGGGCATAGTGTGGAAATGTTTGCCTGGATGATCGGCTATCTCTTTGCCCCGTTCAGCGCCGTTTTCTACCCCGTCTCTATTTTGCCCGATTGGGCACAGGCTATTTCGTGGTGCCTTCCTACTACCTACGTTTTTGAGGGAATGAGAGAGATTCTTTCCTCCGGAGTATTTTTGAAAAACTACTTCTTCCTTAGCTTAGCTATCAATGCCCTTTTTTTAACGGCGGCCATCTCTCTTTTCAGGTTTATGTTTGAAAAAAGCCGACACAAAGGACTTGGGCGATTGGAATAAAAAGAATCTGATATCGGGATGCGTAAAAAACAAGAAAGAGTTAGAAAGAGGACATGAAAAAATTGTTTAAAAAAAATATCTTTCAACAAGTGGTGGCTCAAACGGCTCTGTTTGACATAGCCCTTGGTCTTGCTATAGCAGGTGTCTTTGTAAAGCTCGTTAACTCTTTTGTAACCAATATTCTAACACCGCCTCTTGGGAGTATCATTAAAGGGAAAAGCTTAGCAAACTTCGAATTCTCTCTAACTTTGATACCAGGAAGAGATCCTGTCTTATTCCGCTACGGAATCTTTTTGGATGCCCTGATAGAGTTTCTCATAGTAGTCTTTTTAGTTTATTGGATGGCGCGTCTTGTTTTGCGTGTGAAGCTAAGTGGAGTAAGAAAACTGAATCAAACCAAACCTTGCCCGGATTGTGCCATGCAAATCCCGGGAAAAGCCATAAAATGTCCGTACTGCTCGTGTTCGTTTCAGGAAAAACTTTAATGGGCGCTTAGCGATTTTGCAATTGGCATTCTGGCTACCTTAATACCTGCCAGGAATGTGGCAAAAATTGCAGCTATTCCACTGAGCATCAAGGTAAAAAGAACCATGGACCACTCAAAATTGAATGTAACAACAAATTGCCGTGTCATCCCGGGACCTGGCGGCATAAGCAGTCCCTTATCTATAAATAGCTTGAGAAGGGAGAATGATCCAAAAATACCTGTAAGAGCTCCTATTGCTGCAAGCAAAGCTCCCTCTATCATGATCAACTTCATAACCTGATAGACAGACTCACCGTTCGCACGAATATTTCCAATCTCTTGCTTTCTTTCTAAAATAGAGGTAGATACAGTATTAAAGATACCGAGTAATACAATGGCAAGGATAATGATCTGCACCACTCTAAACTGGGCCTTTAACCAAGCTACGGAATGGCCGTAATATATCTCATCCAATACATCGAAAGAGGTAGCCTCCAAATCAGGAAATGACGTCTCAATTTTCTCTGCAACCCGATCCCATTCAGATAAATCTCTTAGAGAAAGAGAGACTAGCTCTACTTTGTAAGTATCTAATAAACTCTGTGCTTGATTTAACTGTACACGAAACATCCGGCTGTCAAAATCTAAAGAACCTGTATGGAAAATACCTGTGAGGATAAATTCAGCCTGGCTGACCGCCCCATGCCGAGAGGTAACCATAACAGTCACTCTATCTCCAGGTTTAGCATGGAGGGCATTGGCTACTCCTTGGCCTAGTAAAATCCCGTTGGATTGATCTAAAAGTGTTTCCCCCTCTTCCACATTGAGACTGTGGAAAAAGTCAGCCTCTCTCTCAGCTTCTATCCCCTGACCAAATCCACTCACTGTGTTTTCCCCTTTTTTTAGAAGGGCGGGGAAGCTAACCCTTGGGAAAACATTTTCGACCTCTTCTAAGTCCAATAAAAACCTTTTAAGAGCCATTCCATTTTCAATCCAATGATCGATAGGTTGTTCAAACACAGTTTTTCGATACCCTTTTGTATTGATCTGTCCATATCCATACTGGGCATGGATGGTATTATCTCTATATTCGTTGAGAACTCCACTGATAAAACCGTCAAAAGAAAACAGGGCCCCTGCTCCCATAGCAAGCGTCAATAAAATGGCAAGCGTCCTTCGAAAATTGCGGAATAGATTTCTAAATGCAAGAAACAAGCGCATCTTATTTTTCTCCTCTCACCCAAATATCCTTAAGCTGCCCATCTTGAAGATGAAAATTTTGATCCGCAAATGAACGAACCATTTGGTCATGTGTAGTCAATATGATGGAGGTCTCTTGTTTTTCGACCAAATTAGAGAGAATTTCCATGATCTCCTCTCCCGTTTTTTGATCTAAACTGGCAGTGGGCTCATCTCCGATAATCACATCCGGTCTTTTGGCAATTGCTCTAGCAATCGCCACTCTCTGTTTCTGCCCTCCGCTAAGCTGGGAAGGTTTTTTTGCTCTATGTTCCCAAAGACCTACAGACTCGAGTGACTCTTGAGTTCTTTCTGCAATTTCTTTTTTGCTCAGTTTTTGCATGGATAAAAAATATTGAATATTCTCCTCAGCTGTAAGCACGGGGATGAGGTGAAAATGCTGAAAAATAAATCCAATCTGGTATTTTCTAATTTGATTTTTCCGACTCTCTGTCATCAACTGCATCTCTTCATCTTTGAAAAGCACCTTGCCGCTCTGAACCGGTTCAATAAGACCTAAAATATTAAGCAAGGTGGATTTTCCGGAACCTGATGGGCCTGAAATCGTTATCAAAGATTTACTAGGAATATTTATCGATAAGGATCGAATAGCTTCTACAGTTTGATTACCTAATAAATAAGAAAAAACTAAATTTTCTATTTGATATAAATACTTCATATTATTACCTTCGATAAGGTAATATTTTAATAACTATAATGTTATTTTTCAATGTATTTATAAATTAAAAAATAATTCTTGATAATCAAAAACGAATGGATTATATTTTATAACATTTTAGAAAAATAACTTTTATTATGAACCTATTCGCTTTTATATCCGTTTTTTGTTCTATCCAAATTCTTTGTTTGATAATCGGTAGAAGAGCTTCGAGAAATCTAAAGGGTAAAGAAGACTATTTTCTCTCAGGGAAAGGGGTTAAATTTTTTCCTTTAATGATGACCTTCCTGGCTACTCAGGTGGGAGGGGGGACAATTCTTGGCTCTGCTCAAGAAGCCTTTCAATTTGGATGGGCTGTCCTTCTCTATCCCCTTGGAGCATCTATTGGAATGATATTATTAGGGCTAGGCATAGGCCAAAGGCTGGCGGGCTTCAAAGTCTCCACGGTAGCCGAAATTCTTGAGGTGGTCTACCGCTCTTCATCTCTCAAAAAGATAGCTTCTATTTTATCGATGATTTCCCTCTTTATGATACTGACGGCTCAGATCATCGCTTCACAAAAATTTTTAATTAGTTTGGGTCTCACAAGCACCCCTCTCTTTCTTGTTTTTTGGGGGTTTGTCATTTTTTATACGGTTCAAGGGGGGTTAAAAGCAGTTATTGCAACAGACATATTTCAAACCCTCTTCTTTATAGGTGTTTTTCTCGCCTGCCTAGCTTTTGCCCTTTTCACTCCTCACTTCAGTTTTTTTCAATTTACTGAAGTGGAACCTTTCCAATTCCCTTCGTCCAAGCTCTATGGATGGCTCTTCATGCCTTTGCTTTTCATGTTGATCGAACAAGATATGGGGCAGAGGTGCTTTGCAGGATCTTCTCCAAAAACGGTAGGAAGGGCCTCTTTAGTGGCAGGGCTAGCCACATTTTCGATCTGCCTCATTCCTGTTCTCTTTGGAATGGGTGCTCAAATACTTGGGTTGAATATACCCGATGGAGCCAGTGTCTTTATGACAGCTGTTTCAGCCATCTCCCCCCCTTGGATAGCTACCCTTGTCGGATGCGCCGTTTTGACGGCGGTCCTCTCAACAGCCGATTCCCTCATTAACGCGATCGGCTCAAACCTGTCCAATGACTTTAAATTGCCCCTTTTTCAAGGAAGAAGGGGCCTGCGTTCGGCTCGAATGACCTCAGCTCTCATTGCGGTTGGAGCTCTATTTTTCTCATTTGCTTTCAATAATGTAGTGGATGTCATGATTCAAAGTTATGCGCTTTCGGTCAGTGCCCTGTTTGTTCCTATTTTTGTCGCCCTCTTCAAACGGAAAGGGAATTTTCTCTCCGCTCTATTGGCTATGATTTTTGGGACATTCGGGTTCGCGCTTTTTCTGGTCTATCCCCTACCATTTCCCAAAGAATTGGCTAGCTTACTTCTCTCCTTTCTTGCTTTTAGTTTAGGAGAGGCCATAGCGTGGTATAAGAGCAAAAAAGGGATTATCAATTGGTCATAGTCGATTCAATTGAAAATTTCACAAATTGATCCACCTCTTTTCGCGAGTGGCTTTGCGCTCGAACTCACTGACTTATTCAAGTCAGTTTCGTTCCCCGTACTTTGCCTCTCGCAAAAATTTTGCGTCCAATTTGTGAAATTTTCAACTGAATCGACTATATCTCGCCAATGATTTTACCATCCTCCATTTGCAAGATCCGATCTGCAAATTCATAGATGCGTGTGTCGTGCGTGACTACAATAATGGCTTTTTTTTCATTCACAGCAATACTTCGAAACAGTTCGAGCACTTTCACACCGGTTTGATGGTCCAGGGTACTGGTCGGCTCATCGCAAACAATCAACTTTGGGTTATGGATACAACCTCGACAGATGGCAACCCTTTGCTGCTCTCCTCCCGACATGTGAGAGGGAATCGCATCCATCCGATGTTCTAAGCCCACCTGAATTAACATGTTTCTTGCCCTTTCATAGGCCTCTTCTTCTTCTACATTATTGAGCAAAAGAGGAATCGAGGTGTTTTCCAGGGCTGAAAAAGAAGGGATAAGGTGATACGCCTGAAAAATGAATCCAATATTTCGTTTACGAAATGCTGTTTTATCCATTTCGTTCATCTTCTGGACATTTTCGCCATAGATCAAACACTCTCCCGAGTCTTGAGAGAGAATTGCCGTGATGACCGAAAGAAGAGTTGTTTTTCCGCAGCCTGAAGGGCCTACAATCATGGTGAGTTCCCCCTCTTTTATCACCAATTCGATCCCTCTAAGCACCTTCATGAGAGACTCTTCCTCCCCATAGTTTTTTTTCAGATCGTGGCAAATAACCGCTTCTTTCATAAAATTGACGAGATAGAAACCCTCGATTTTAATCGCGGGAGGAAGTCTCGCTCCTGTGTTAAAATTTGTGTGCATTTGAGCCTAAAGGCACCCAGTGGGTAAACGGCTTCTTGGCGTTGACAATGCGAACTAAAAATATTTGCGTTTCCGTACGGCGTAACTGACGGATTATATAGCTTTTCAGCTATATAACGGGCGTGAGATCTACAAGATCGATGTAAGCCGTCCGAATGTGGGACCATTTGTGTTACCATAAATCACCGCTCCTTTGAGTTGGGTGTCAAAAAGCTTTCGACTTCAGTCGAGAGTTGTTTACGTTTGGAATACGATGCCCGGTTCTAAACGTGTGATTTGTCTAATCCCAATAAGGGCTGCAAGCAGAGTGATCGCTAAAATAGAAAGAGCGCTTCCTACTAATAGCCACCAAGGAAGTGTAAAAGAGATTTCGGTTTTAGACGTTAAAAAGCCAAAAAGGGCTGTGGCACCGACCCCGAGTCCCCAACTTAAACTAGCCACTACCAAAGCTTGTAGAAGTATCATATTAGTCAATAAATTCTGGGTCGCCCCCATAGCTTTAAAAGTGGCAAAATAGTGGCGATTATCATGAGCAAAATTATAAAAGATCTGCCCTGCGATTGCCATGCCGATAATGAACCCCAATCCTACAGATACGCCAAAGTTAATAGGAATACCTGTTTGAAAAAGATAGTATAAGATGGTAAGCCGCTTAAATCCTCGGGACGTATAGGCAGCCAGTCCTGTTCTTTCGCTGATTTGCTTGCATAAAACTTCCGGGTCCACTCCCTTTTTTGATTTAACCAGGATAAAGGTGAGTAAATTGCGCTCTTTTGGGGCGTAGTTAATCGCGCGATTAAATGTCGTATAGATAACCGGTTGAGACATAAAAGAGCGCGTTGTTTTACAAAATCCCACCACTTCGGCTCGTATATTATTGATTTCGAAAGCTGTACCAAGCTGGAGGGGAATGCGAGTCTCCACCCATCCTTTAGAAGGTGTAGCCAATTTCTCTCTTGCGCCCACTTCGTTCACAATTACAGCGTTTGGTTCTCTTAAATCCAAAATGCTTCCTCTCGTAACAACAGGCGGTCCTCCGATTAAGGTAGCGTCATCAATCCCAATGACATTGCACGTTTGAAAGACTCCATTTTGAAGACGCGCTCTCAATAGTCCTTTAAAGAGAGGGACTGCCCACTCAACCTCCTCTATTCCACGAACTTGAAATAATTTCGTAAACTTGATTGTCTTAATGTCATCTACCTGCTGCACTTGTGAATCCATCACCCAAATGTTGGGCTGCGAAGTATCAGTAATAAATCCATAGGTTCGCTGCATCAGTCCGATAAAAATGCCCATTTGCTGGGTGATAATAAAAGTGGCAAAGGTTAAACCGATCAATATGCCAATGAACTTTGTTCGGTCTCCTACTAACATTTTTACAGCTAGTCGAAGCATTCCCACCCTCCTCCTAACGATTTATAGACGGCGACTAAATAGGTCATCAGCCGCTCTTTGCTCTCCGCTAAAAGAATCTCAGTGAAAAAAAGGTCTCTTTCGCTATCGAGTAAATAGAGAAAATCAACTACCCCAGCTATATAAAGGGTGTTTGAGAGCTCTCGAGCCTCACGGTAGGCGGAAACCTCCTCTTTTAGAGATTTGATCCGCCCCCCCTCTCGGAAATAGCCCACCAAAGCCCCTTCCACTTCCTCAAGAGCTTTGACCACGCTTTTCTCATAATCTAAAACAGCCTGCCTTTGTACAGAGGTTGCAGCTTGAATATTCGACAAAATTTCTCCCCCATGAAAAATAGGCAAGGTCAGAAGAGGAGAGATAAGCCATGATTGACTCGCTGCATTGGCCCATTTCGTAAAAAAGCCCGTGGCATAACTAAAAATTCCTGATAACGAAAGAGTGGGAAACAGCTCTTTTTTAGCGGCCAACACACGAGCTCCAGAGGCTAACATAGCAAACTCGGCTGCCCTGACATCCCCCCTTCTACACAACAGATCTGAGGGGAGCCCTAAAGGGATTTTTCCCTCGGAGCAGGGAAGCGATTTCTCTTCGCAAAAAGAGGAGACGAGCGCTTCAGGAATTTCTCCAAGTAAAACAGCTAAACTAAAGATAGTTTGATAGAGTCTTATTTCGAGCGTGGGAAGTTCGGATAATCTTTCTTGTAAAAGCGCTTTAGCTAAAGAGACATCTAATCCGGATATCAATCCCGCCTGAAAACGGTCCTCCACCAATTCTAAAATTTGAGTCTCTGTATTGATATGATTTTTCGCTATTTTGATACGTTCTTGAAGCGTACGGATCACAAAAAAGTTAACCGCCACTTCTGCGGCCACTGTCACATGAACATCTCGTACATTTGATTGAGCCGCAGCAATTTCAAAGGAAGCTGCTAGCGTTCGATCTATGTGTTTTCCAAAAAGATCGATCTCCCAAATGGAGTCAAAGCCGGCACTGTAAAAATTAAAAAACGTCCCTCCCAAAAAAGGCGAGTCTACCAAGGTTTCGCTGTTTCGCACCCTTTGAAAAACCGTAAAAGCATCAATATGAGGAAGAAGATCTGAAAACACGATCCCTCTGACTGCTCTCGCTTCGCAGATTTTCTCTCGGGCTAGGCGAAGGTCATAGTTACAACTTAAAGCCCTTTCTATTAATTGAGAGAGAAGAGGGTCATTAAATTGCTGCCACCAAACAGCAAGGTCCACCTCCTCCTCCTGTCCCATGCAACGAATAACCGATCCCTCTTCAAGGTAGTGAGTAGGTAAACAGAGGTTTGGTTGACTGCACGGCCTGCATGCTGCGATAAAAAGTAGTAAACAAACAAAGATTAAAGACCTGATACACTCCCTCCATAAGATTTAGCCTCTAAAAATACATCCATGATCATACCCGGATAAATGGGCAGCTCATTCGATTCTATCTCATAGACAATCTGCAGCACACGAGTATCTACCCTTTCAGTATTGTCTCCAGTTAACGATAGCTTTGGAATCAGATAGGGTTCGATATAGAGAAATTTCAAAGGAACCTTCATAGACCGATTTCCACGCACATAGGCCATCCCATCTGCTCCACTTATCACCCTCCAAGCATCTTCTTCATCGATATCCACCCGTATGTTAAGAGGATCTATCGTTCCAAACAAAATCAAAGGAGTCTCGCGTTCAATAGCTTGTGCTATTTCTCCTTTCCGAACATTCACTTGCATGACCGTGCCATAAAAAGGGGCTCTAACTGTGGAGCGATCAATTTGAACTTGAATCGTTTCCACTTTCTCTTTAGCTGCTTTCACCTGAGCTCTGTAAATTTGAATATCACGTATCCAAGCTCCTGCGAGTAAAAGATTCAAATTATCTTGCGCCTCCTCCATTTGATATTTCGCTAACTGGGCCGCATATTTACGTTGGTTATATTCATCCCGGCTGATGGCTTTAGGATCTTTCAAATGCTCTAACAGTTCAAACTGGGTCACTTTATCTATCAAATTCACTTCTGCCTGCTCTACCAAAGCC
>JBAPRV010000157.1:0-15432 GCA_049281295.1 Chlamydiales bacterium | reverse complement strand
GCTTTCGCATCAGATTCTCTTTCCCTTGCTTTTCTTAACTCATTTTGGATCCCTTCTGTTCTTTCTGTTGTCTTTTCCAACTCGTTTCCTATGTTCTGAATTTCTTCATCTTTCTTACTTAGCTCGCCTTGTAACCGATTGAACCTATATTCTAAGTCTTGCCCTCTTCTTACTGCCTCCTCAAATTTTTCCTGTGCGTCTTGTCTCCTGTCTTGCGCTACATTTCTTTCTTCCCTTAACCTTGCTATCTCTACATTTAATCTGTCTCTTGTTGCTTCTAGTTGCTGCACCTCATTCTCTCTTGCATCCAATGCATCTTCATTTAGCTCTGGCGATCTTTCTCTTGCCGCTAATGCATCTCTTCTTGCTTCTAATTGCTGCAATTGATGCTCCCTATTTGCCAATGTGTTTTCAGATAACTGGGGCGCGTTTAATCTCGCTTCCACCTCAGCTCTTCTTCCCTCCAGGGCTTGCGCTCTATTCTCCCTTTCTATTAACGCGTTTTCTAGAGCTCTTAACTCTTCTTCAGATATGCCTTCTCTTGGGGCTGCCTGAGACCTCCCTGAAAAATATGATCTGATCCTGTCAATCAAAGTGGCAGCTCCAAGGCTCCCTCCAATTGCAGTGATGGCTATCCCACCATTTAATCCGACCGCTGTCACTGCTTTAGTCAGCCATCCTGCATTAGATAATACTCCCCCCAAAGCACCTGTATGATAAGCTATTGTAGCTATTCCAAATGCTGTGGCCGCCGTAACAGATAGCACAAATAATGCGATTCTTGCTGCCTTTGCACTTTCTATTAAGCACTCCCTATTAAGTATTCTTGAAAATCTACTTGTCCCGCTGTTAACAGAATCTGGCTGAGGAGCTGCTCCGCTAACTGGTGTTAATGGTACTGGTTGAACGCTCATTTCTCTTTCCTCCTTTCTCAATTTTTTAGAAATAATAAAGATTTTAATAGTAGATTTTAAGAGTCTCAAACGTCAAGAAAAATTATTAATAGATATAAATTAAAAAATAAATTTACCTTTTTTTGAATATAAAACCATCTCTAGTTTAAAATTTTTATTTTATTGTGTATCTGTACACGCAAGAGCTTGCTTGGGTTATATTCAAAGACCTGTTATACTTTTTTCTTACAGTCATTAAATTTGGATGTTTATGAACAAGCAAGTGCTCCTCTTCGTGTTTATTGTCAGTCTCTCCTTTTTGGGCCTCAATACTTTCTTTAGCCATCAGCGAGATCAAAAAAATCGGGAGCTCATGAAACAACAAACAAATGAGATGACTCTCCTTCAGTCTGAAGTTGCTAAAAAAACCGTTAATCCAAGTGATCTGCCTATGGTCGGCATACAGATCTCCGAATCAGAGCAAGAGACTGTTGCACATGGGTTCGATATAGACGGAACGACGTTTACGCTGGCATGGGACGAATCGCTTCCTGAAAAAATTTATGTAAGCGGCAAAGAGCAGTGGCTCATGTCAAAAGATCCTGTCAAAGGAGGCCCTGTCGTCTATGCTGAAAAACCTTTTAGGGATCTCCCCGTTGCCGCTCCCTCTGAAAGCAATGCGTATGAGCTGCAGCTGGTCACTTTCCCTCTTGATAGCTCCCCTCAGGTCTTTTTTGGCCAATTTAAGGAGGGCAGACTATCTCTTCCTTTAGGCCCGATTAAAAATAATGCTATTGCTTTCTATAAAACGGCAGCCGGATGGCTCCCTGTCGGATTTTATGAGTCGCAAGCAAATGCTTTTGTACAACTGCATAATTTACCCTCTTTATCAAACCTCATCCAGCCCATTTCCCAATCTGGTGAAGAAGAGAAATTCTATGTCTTGGAAAACGATTATCAGCAGCTCGTCTTCTCCAGCATGGGAGGGGCCCTAGTAGAGATTAACCTCCCGTTTAAAAACGGCTCCAACAGCAATAGTGTCGTTAAAGAGATAGGTTTTGACCGCGAAATTGCAAAAAATTATTCGTCTTATGCCCACTTCCCCGCCCAGCCTTACTATACCTATGATTCCGATGAAGTGCATCAGCCAGGCCCTACCGGGGAGTATTACCCTCTTATTCGACGTGGAATTCAAAAAAATATTTCGCCTCAAAATTATGCGTTTAACATTGTCTCCGACTATCCCGAAATGGCTGAGCTAACCTATGAGGTAAAAACGTTCACCGCAAATCAAATCGTCTTCGAGGCACGCCAACCCCATCGGAAGATTACCAAAACATTTACCCTCAAGGAGGGGCACAAAGGGGCGCCTTACGCTTTTGAGTTGACAGTAGATATTAAAGGAGACAGCCGCGGGCTGTGGCTTACCTCAGGTGTGCCTGAGGTCGAAATCATGTCTAACAACTCTTCGCCTCTCATTCAATATCGCCTTTCGCGCAAAGGGAAGCCTGAAGTTGAAAAACTCTCTTTGCCAAAACCAAAGGAAATGGTTGCCATAAGCTCGGTCTATCCCGACTGGGTGGTCAATTCTAATGGTTATTTGGGTATTATTATGGACCCGCTGACTGAAATGGGAGCGGGCTGCCGCGCTACAGCTATTTTGGGTACTGAGGTCCCCTCTCGCCTTTCTGTAATCGATCCTGAGCACAAGCCCTACCCTGCTTCCAAGTACGCGGGCTACCAAATTCTTATGCCTCTGCCTGCCCGAGAAGCCGTCTCCGATTTTCGCATCTATGCAGGTCCTTTCGAAGAAAAGGTGCTGAAAACAGTGGATGCCCTCTACTCCGATCCTGCCACAGGGTACAACCCCGATTACAGCGCTTCGCGCACTTTTCACGGGTGGTTCTCTTTTATCACGGAGCCTTTTGCAAAGCTTCTCTTCATCGTTATGAAGTTTTTTCATGCAATGACCAATTCTTGGGCTTTTTCTATTATCCTTCTTACTCTCTTTTTGCGGGCTCTGCTCTATCCTCTTAATGCCTGGTCTATTAAATCGATGCGCCGCATGCAGCAGCTCTCTCCTCAAATTCAAGCTATCCAGCAGCGATATAAGAAGGAGCCTAAGAAAGCTCAAATTGAAATCATGAGCCTCTATAGAGAAAAGAAAGTGAATCCTTTTATGGGATGTATCCCTATTGTGATTCAAATCCCTTTTTTGATGGCTATGTTCAACTTGCTGAAGTCTTCTTTCCAGCTTAGAGGAGCGAGTTTTATTCCCGGATGGATTGACAATCTCACGGCGCCCGATGTTCTCTTTCAGTGGAAAACACCAATCTTTTTCATTGGCAATGAATTCCATCTTCTCCCGATTCTGCTGGGAGTCGTGATGTTTATACAGCAACGTTTCTCCTCCTCTGCCATAAAAGATCCGAGCAAAATGACCGATCAGCAAAGGCAGCAGCGAACTATGGGAACGATTATGACTCTGTTTTTCACGATCATGTTCTACCATTTCCCCTCCGGATTAAACCTCTACTGGTTCTCATCTATGGTACTGGGGATTCTACAGCAATGGGTCACCGGCAAGATCCTTGATAAAAAACAAAAGCAACCCGATCTCATTGCTCCTCAAAAAAGAAAACTAGAAGCAAAATAATTGTAGAAAAATTAGATTGTTCCCGTTATTAAGGGTCTTTGGCTACTTTTAAAATAGGGCCTATCCACCTAACTATGCGTGCCTGGGAAGAATTTTTAACTCTACAAGAAAAGGAGCTGGGTCAAGAGACTGTTAGTAAATGGCTGAGACCCCTCAAGGTGATCCGTTTTGATGCCTGTAATCTCTATCTTGAGGCTCAAGACTCTTTTAAAGCTCTATGGTTTGAAGAGCATATACGGCATAAAGTAGAAACCACTCTTTTTAATAATAATAATAAAAAGATCAAAGTCCATACCTCCATCGTCTCTCAAGAGGGAGAAAAAAAACCCCTAAACCATCAGAAAAAAGGGAGCAAAAATACGCTCACCTCCCCCATTTTCACTCTTCATTTCGATGAGGTTGACCCGGAAGCCGGTTTTGACAGCTTTATTATCTCCCAAAACAATCTACTGGCTCATAAATTGCTAACTGAGGCTTGTTGTCAGGAGCAGAAAAATTCGTCTCTCTCTTTTAATCCGATCTTTCTTTTTGGGCGATCGGGAAGCGGAAAAACCCACCTTATGATGGCAGCGGCCAATTCTTTTAAAAAACAGGGATTTAAAGTTATTTATGTGCGTGCCGATACGTTTACCGAGCATGTGGTCAACGCGATTCGGACAGGCGAGATGCAAACATTTCGAAAGGTTTATCGTAATGCAGATGTTTTGCTAATCGACGACATTGAAATTTTCTCGCGGAAAAGCGCAACACAAGAAGAGCTTTTCCATACGTTTAACACCCTCCATCTCGAAGGGAAACAGATTATTTTAAGCGCCACTTGTCCTCCGCAGGAGCTCAAATTCATCGAACCTAGACTGGTGAGCCGTTTTGAATGGGGCATTGTGATTCCTATGCCTGTATTAGCAAAAGAGAAGCTTCATACTGTATTGGTTCAAAAGGCTGAAAAAATGAACTATCCTCTCGATGAAAAGGTTGTGGATTTTCTCCTTGAAACTTTCGACAGCAGCACTAAAACACTCATCCGTGCCCTTGAAGCGCTGGCTTTACGAACTCATCTCAATCAAGGAGTAGGGACACCTGCTGCGCTCCCTCTTAAACTCAAAACCGTTCAAAATTATCTTTCCGATTTAATCCAGGAGGAAAAAAAATCTGTCCTCACACCAGGCAAAATTATCCGAAGCGTCGCTCAATACTACGGAATCCAGATGGATGATATACTCAGTAAATCACAAGCTCGCGAGTGCGTCCTTCCCCGCCAAATCGCGATGCACCTTTGCCGCCAGGAGCTCAATCTCCCCTATATGAAAATCGGAGATCTTTTCTCTAGAGACCATTCAACCGTGATGGCCTCAGTCAAGCAGATTCAAAAAGGGCTCGAGACCAAAAACCATGAAATTGCCGGCTCTTTAAAAGGGATTTTGAAAACGCTTCAAACTTAAAACCTATTTTCCTTCCGCAAGGCCCGTTACAAGAGACCTCTGCATAACTTAGGGAGTGTCGAAAAATGAGCTTTTTCCGTCTAGATTTGAAAATTTCCATTTTTCGCATTATCAATGAGATAAGAGGAAAATGGAAACTTTCAAAGATAGCCGGAAAGAGTTATTTAGCGGCATTTCCTAAGTTATGCAGGGGTCTCTATAAAGATAGCCGTCGCCGTTGCATATTCCTTGCAGTGGCTAATGGATAAGAAGAAGCTCGCATCAGGAAATCGGGGTTGGAGCGATCCTGAAAGATACACTTCGGGTTTTCCGTTAGCATCATTGATAATCTCGATCTCTTTCCATCCGATATGCCTTTGTAGACCTGTTCCTATAGCTTTTAAAATAGCCTCTTTGCCAGCAAATCGACCGGCAAGATGCGGCACAGGGTTTGAAAAACGGCGGCAGTAAGCCTGTTCTTTAGGTGTAAAGAGATGCTCTAAAAAACGGTCTCCATGACGATCAAGAGCTTTTTGAATTCGACCGATCTCAATGATATCTGTTCCAATTCCCCGAAAAATCATCTCTCAGTAAAGGGTAGACTGTGGCGAAAATAGAGGATCGACCCGTTGATAAGCGCTGAGCCGATTATCACATCAACCGCTCCTCTTGTATCGGGGGCAATCGGGAAAAATCGAATCAAAAACCCTAAACAGACCATCGACCCCATGAGAATGTAGTATCCCTTGCTATAGAGATATTTAAGATGGGCCGGGTTAGGAAGGGAAAAAATGCGATCCACCTGCCTTTGAACAGACTTGCTCAGCACAAATCGACCCTTGAGATAGCCGATAAATAAACAACAGGATAAAACCACGACAATCCCATTGTATTGGCTGGAAAAATAGCCGCTCAAAGAGGTCAGAAGGGAAAAGCGCCGAGGATAAAAAATAAGAGGAGGGTGGCTGATCGTATACAAGATTAAACGGATGCCTAACGTTAGTAAAAAAATGCCGACTAACAGCCATACCATGCCGGCCAAAATAACGAGGGTTCGATGTTTATACTTAAGCATTTTTTAACTCATTGAAAATTTCCTCCCCGGAGTATATAACGTTATTTGTTTTTTAACTAGTAGAGACCTCTGCATAATTTAGGAAGTGTCGAAAAATGAGCTTTTTCCGGCTAGATTTGAAAATTTCCATTTTTCGCATTATCAATGAGTCAAAGATAGCCAGAAAGAGTTATTTGTTATGCAGGGGTCTCTAGTACAGCCGATTCAAGGTGTCGAATTGAGTGCTATAATTTGGGATCCCGATAGAAATTTTTTCGTTATTCCCTATATCAAACATCCCGTGACCTGGTATGGGCTTCTCTTTGCATTCGGCTTTATAGTAGGCTATTTTTTAATGAGATCCATCTTTGCAAAGCTGCTTGCCGATGGAGCTAAATCGACGGCTGAAATTAAACTCTCCGCCGTTAATCTAACAGACAGACTCGCTTTTTTAGTTGTCATTCTGACAATCGTGGGATCTCGCCTTGGGCATGTTTTTTTCTATAGCTGGTCCCACTACAAACATAATCTCTTTGATATTTTTAAAGTTTGGGAAGGAGGGCTGGCCAGCCATGGAGGAGCTGTCGGCATTTTTTTAGCGCTTGCTATCTTTTGGCTATGGCATCAAAACGACTACCCTCGACTCACCTTTTTGACAATCCTGGACAGTATTGTGATTCCCGCTGCTTTTATAGGAGGTTGCATTCGAATCGGTAATTTTATGAATCAAGAAATCATAGGGACGCCTACCCATCTCCCCTGGGGAGTGATTTTTCTCCATCCTCATGGAGGAAGAGCGGGCATTCCTGTCCACCCCGTACAAATCTATGAGTCTCTTTTTTACTTCCTCGTTTTTTTAGCTCTCGTGGCTCTCTGGAGGGGAAAGGGGAAAATTTTAGGCAAAGGGCTCTTGACCGGCACTTTCTTCTTGGCCGTATTCGGCTTCCGTTTTCTTATTGAATTTTTGAAAGTTCCCCAAAGTGAGTTCATCTCTTCCGATTCTATCCTGACAATGGGCCAGTGGCTCAGTATTCCATTTATCTTATTCGGCATCAGTGTGCTTGTGGGTTATTTCTTAACATTTAGACGCGTATGCTAGATCCAAACCAAACCGTTTTAATCGCAGGAGCCGGGGGAATGGTGGGCAAAGCGTTAACCCGTCATTTCTATCAGAAGGGCTACCGTCAATTGCTTATCCCCTCCCGTCAAGAGCTCGACTATACTGATCAACAGAAAGTAAGACAGTTTTTGAAAAAATACTCTCCCGATGTTGTTGTCATCGCAGCAGCCAAAGTAGGAGGGATTTGGGCTAATATGACCTATCCCGCTGAATTTATATACACGAATCTTATGATTGCCTGTAATTTGATCCACGAATGCCATCAAGCGAATATCGATCGCCTTCTTTTCTTGGGCAGCACTTGTATTTATCCAAAAAATGCCCCCCAACCCATCGTGGAAGAAGCTCTGCTGACAAGCCCGTTGGAGAAAACGAATGAAGCCTATGCCATTGCAAAAATTGGGGGGATTAAGCTGTGTCAGTTTTACCGGCAGCAATATGGACGTCATTACATTTCAGCTATGCCCACGAACCTCTATGGACCCGGAGATTCCTACCACCTTGAAAATGGGCATGTGATCCCTTCGTTAATCCTTCGTTTCCACCAGGCAAAACAGGCTAACCAACCTCATGTGAAAATGTGGGGAACAGGAAAGGTCCAGCGGGAATTTTTATATGTTGAGGACCTCGCAGAGGGATGTTTTCTCCTTTTACAAAAATATGATGAGCCAACCCCTATCAATATAGGTTCTCATGAGGAAGTGACTATTTTTGAATTAGCTCAAATGATCTCTGAAGTAGTTGAGTATAAGGGAGATATAGTGACTGACCTTTCTAAGCCCGATGGGATTGCTCGAAAAAAAACAGACTTAACACGTATAAGCCGTATGGGATGGTCTGCTAAAACCAGCCTAAAAGAAGGGCTTAGATTAAGCTACCAGGATTTTCTTAAAAACTCACCTTACGCAAAAAATGCCGTGAAAGGGGTGAGCGAAGGGGGCAAAACACAAGCAACGACTTGTTAGTTGGATGACAGGCGATGCTTAAGTAATCTGGCATTTTTTGCGTAAGATGAGTTAAAAACCCAATTAAATAGGTAGGATTATGGAACACCGAAAAGTTGTTATTGTTGGATCGGGGCCAGCCGGTTATACAGCCGCACTCTATGCCTCCCGGGCAAATCTTCATCCGTTGATGTTTGAGGGATTTTTCTCCGGACCTGCAGGAGGGCAGTTGATGACTACAACCGAAGTAGAAAACTACCCCGGTTTTCCAAATGGGATTACCGGCCCTGAAATGATGGATGCGTTTCGAAAACAGGCTGCCCGATTTGGGACCGATTTGCTTTTGGAGGATGTGGAAGGGGTTGATCTCTCCTCTTCACCTTTTAAAATCATGGGAAAAAAAACTGAGTGCACATGCGATGCGCTGATCATTTCCACCGGGGCTACAGCTAAAAGACTAGATATTGCCGGAGCAGGAGAGGACGGTTTTTGGCAAAAAGGGGTGACGGCCTGTGCTATCTGTGATGGAGCAATGCCCATTTTTCGAGGAAAGGAGCTCTATGTGATTGGAGGGGGAGACTCTGCTGTAGAAGAGGCCACATTTCTGACTAAATACGGAAGCAAAGTCTATATTGTCCACCGCCGCGACCAACTGCGCGCCTCGAAAATTATGGCTCAACGAGCTCTGAACCATGCTAAAGTTGAAGTCTTATGGGATTCTGTAGTGACTAAAATAGAGGGTGATAAAGTCGTGAATTCAGTTACGATTGAGAATGTGAAGACCAAAAAACAGGAAAAAAGAGAGGCAGCAGGAGTATTTTTCGCCATTGGACATAAGCCCAACACAGAATTTTTAAAGGGGCAACTCGAAACCAATGCACAAGGCTATCTTGTCGTGACACCCGGCACGACCCGTACCGGTAAAGAGGGAGTGTTTGCAGCGGGAGACGTGCAAGACCCTTACTATCGCCAAGCTGTCACAGCAGCAGGCAGCGGCTGTATGGCTGCGATTGATGCGGAGCGGTGGCTCTCCGAAAAAGGGCTTATTCAGTGAAAAAAAGGCTGGGGATAACCTTTTGGTTACTCACTACATTGGGATATGCCTCTTCTTTTTATAATGAACCTTGGCTCCCTCCCTTGTGGGAGTTTCAATCCCTTGTCGGCTTCTTTTATGAGCATGAAAATCGGGTTCAAACCCCTAAAGGGAGCTTTAATGAACCTGCTAATGATTATGTCACACAACTCTCCTTGGCAGTCACCCCCTGGCCGGATTGGTATGTTCAAGCAGATGTTCTAATCACAAAAACCACGGGTATTCCCTTTTCTTATGAGTCCTCTTTTTGGACGGTTCGCCGCCTCTGGTTGGATGGTTTGAATGGAGATCTATTCACCCTAGCCACCGGAGTTGTTGCTTTTTTTCCGGGCAACCGATACTTATCGGATCTTAGCTCTTTTTACCATGGCAATGCGAATGTCGAATTTGAAATCATCATTGGCAAAGAGTGGGCACATGGAGAGGAATGGTTCACCCGTGTTTGGGCATTGGGAGGCATAGGCACTGCCAATAGAGGGATGCCATGGATCCCTATATATGCTGTTTGGGAGTTTAATTTGAATGATTGTCAGCTGAGCCTTTATACTGACATGCTCTTCGGTTTAGGGAGAAATGACATTATTCCGGATAGACCCTTCAAAGGATATGCTTTGATCGGCCATCGTAATATAGACTTGGGAGCGTTTTTAACCTATCAACTCGGCTGCTTCGGCTCATTGGTAGTTGAAGGCTGGTATAACATCTATGCCCATAATTCAATAGAAAACTATTTTGGCGGCGGTGTCAGTCTTATCATTCCATTTGGTTTTTAAGAGCATATCCCATATATCCAAAAGTAAGATGGGAGGTGGTCTTGAAAGCGAAATCTTTCGAAATGCGCCGAGTGAAAACGAGCTTCCAAAAGGCTTTGCTCTTGATGACAGGATTCAAACCGACAAGCTGCTGCACTTTCAGCTCATTTTGACTGCAATAACTCTTTAATTCTTTTGGCTTAATAAAACAACGATAGACATGCAGATTTTCCGGGGTATTGGGGACAAACCACTCCACCCCTTTTAAAATAAAAAGCCAGCTGACGAAATTTCGATTAAACGTGTGGAAAAAAAAGAGCCCGTTTGGCTTCAAGACCCGGGCCATTTCGTCAATGGCCTGCTTAGGTTTTTCTACATGCTCTAGAAAGTCCATGGCACAGACGACATCAAAGCTGTTTTCCTGAAAAGGGAGAGAGTAGGCATTTCCTTTCTTATAAACGACCGATTGGGTCGTATCTTTTTGAGCTGCTATTTCCAGGCTCTTTTCCGAGAGATCAATCCCCGTGACCTGATACTTCTCTTTAGCGAGAAAATTAGATAAAAAACCCCCTCCACACCCCACATCCAAAACTGCACACGGTTGTGATGAAAAATATTGGCGGATATGTTCATTCACCCACGGCGCTCGTCTCGCATTTTCTGCCCTTAAAAGAGCTATCGGGTGCTTGTCGGCCAGATACCATTGTTCATCCAGCTCATCGTAAAAATTATTGTTTACTATTTCTCCTTCCATACCACATTCCAATAGATTATCTGATACACACAAAACAGGGAAATCACAGCCAGCTGCATTATAAGAAACGGTCTGTATCTTTCACCTTGAAACCACATCCATCCCATGCTGAAAAGAACAACAGGGTGGTTTAAAAATAAAAGAGCGTGCAGCCATTGCTCACTGGCCGGGCAATGCTCTTTATGAACAAATTCGTCCTTTGTCACAAAAAGACAAGAAATCACGGCTAAAATCAAAAAAAGAATTAGAGTAATGCGCGAAAAAGGAAAAACCAACACCGCCACGATGCAAATAATAAGACTCAAGGTATCTAAAGGGTGTCCAATCCGTTCCCACCGAGGGAGGCCTCGTCGGATATGAAAGTAAAATTCATCAAAGAAGATAACAGCCGCTTGGGTGAGAAAAGGAACATAAAAAATCCAACCCTTCATATCTTCTCCATTACGCAGCCGCAAACACAAAGACCGGGGCCAAAAGCTAAGCTCACGATCAAGGTCCCGCTGCAATAGGCTGCATCATCTAAAATAGCCTCCCAAATGTGGGGGATGGTAGCTGATGACATATTTCCGTAATGATAGAGAATCTTTTGGGTGGTAGCGACTTGCTGTTGAGACAAAGAGAGCTTTCTTCTGATCAGATCGACAATTTTGGGTCCTCCCGGATGTATTGCAAAAATGGCATTTTGAAGAGGATGGCCGCTTTTTTGCTCTAATCTTTTAACAAAGTCCCCGATCGACTGAGAAATGTATAGAGGAATCTCTCTATCAAGAGCTATCTGCATCCCCCAATCTTTGCAAACCCATTTCATCAACTTTTCTGAATTAGGAATCAGCTCTTCATAAACGGTCAATACGCGAAGTTGAGGCTTATTTTCATTTTCCGATGTGAGGGTGTATTTAATCATCCCATCCGAAAAAAGGCTTTGAGCTACGAGTTGCTCATCTGTATGAAGAACAGGATTGATATGAAGTGTGCAAAGCTCTGTATGAACAACATCGATTTTTCTTATCCCTCTAGCCGCAAAACCCAGAGCGATACGAACAGCGGGCATAGCTGCCATGCACCCCATATGGTAGGCATGGGTTACTTGGGTCGTTTTTTCCCATCCTCTTCTTACAACGAGTTTTTGGGGGCTGCTCGGAGCGTTATAGCCAGTACATGTCACATGGATTAATTCATCCGGAGGAAGACTTTTTTCAGGATAAAATTGATCAAAGATTTTATCCACGGCGGTTTCATAAAAACGTCCTTTTTCTCCAAAACCGCTTCCCTCTCCCCCGCGTGCATGGATGTTGTAAAGCTCCATCTGATCCCATTCTTCATGCATCATATCTTTCAGAACGGTAAAACGACGAGAGATTTTATCTTTTTTGCAGCCTACTTTAGCTATTTTTTGATCTATTATTTTTCGAAATTCAGAGGGATCGATTGAAGGTTTTCTGGTTTTTTCGGCTTCGGTATGTAGAGCCGCCAACCATTTCATCCCTTCCTCTTGCTCTCGATGGTAGGGGGGATGCATAATCTCGAAATCTGCCAGGTTCACTAGACGCTCACTCTTTCTTGTTGTTCCAGCTGCAGGGTGTAGGAAATTTCATCACAGAGAGATCCCGGTCCAAAATATTGAATAGGACCTGGATAGCGGTACTGATCCTCAAGAGCCCATTTTTGACGATGTTGTGCAAACAATTTGAACGGTTCCCCATTCAGGTCCACCAGCGTTTTTTCTATCACCGGTTTTTGTTTGCCTTTCCGCTCCTCCATATGCATCATCATGGTCAAAGGCATGCCTCCCGCCTCCCAACTCTCAACAGCTCGCGTTAACTTGTTCACTAAACTCATATAGCCTGTATACCCTGATCCAATAAGAGCTACTGAAGCAACACCGAGCGCATAGCAATAATTAGCATCGAAGTTGGAGGGAAAACCGGCCCGGCCCTCATATCCAAAAAAATGGGTCAATGGATTGAATTTGACCTTCCGTCTTTTCAGTTCTTCTTCAACTAACTTCACTAGCAACTGCTCCGTAGGAATATGCGATACTAAAATATTGCCATGAGGGTCCCGATCTAAAAGCAATTTTTCAGAAAATTCTTTAGGTAAAAAAGAGAAGGTAGCCTTTGCTTCAGAAGAGAGGTTAGATACTCCTTCATTGAGTTCTTTTATCAATGCTTTTATTTCAGGAACAAACTCAATCAATCCTTCGGGAATAAGGATAACTCCAAAATTTTTTCCCTTTTCATTTCGCAGGCAAATCACATCGGCTATCAATTGAATGATTTGTTTTAGGGTAAAGCTATTATGAGCAATCTCTTCACCAATCAGAGCTATATTTGGATGGGTTTGCAGCGCACATTCAAGGGTAATGTGAGAGGCCGAGCGCCCCATCAACTTTATAAAATGATAGTATTTTTTAGCCGATAGAGCATCACGAGCAATATTCCCAATCAATTCCGAATAGATTTTACATGCCGTATCAAAACCAAATGACGTTTCAACCCATTTATTTTTCAAATCCCCGTCTATGGTTTTAGGCACACCAATCACTTTAACTCCGCACTCTTTTGAAAGGTAATACTCTGCCAAAACGGCCGCATTAGTGTTGGAGTCATCTCCCCCTATGACCACCAAACCATCAAGATTAAGGCTTTCCACATGGTTTAGAGAGGCTAACAGTTGATCAGGCGTTTCAATTTTGGTGCGACCCGATCCCAATCTATCGAAACCGCCGCTATTTCGAAATTCGGCTAAACCCGATTCGGTAAGCTCTTGATAATGTCCTTCAATCAGGCCGCTTGGCCCTCCCAAGAATCCGAATAGTTGCGAGCCCGGATGCCACTGTTTAAGCGCATCAAAAAGTCCCAGAAGCACATTATGACCCCCGGGAGCTTGTCCCCCAGAAAAGAAAGTCCCAAGACGCAAAGGAGAGCAAGTCTTTTCTTGTCCCCTCGAAAAATGTAGGATAGGCTGTTGCCATGTGTGCGGAAAAAGAGATTGTAGCGCTTTTTCATTTCGATGAGGTGCAAAACTTTTGCCCTCTACTATCTCGATGGTTTTGAGAGCTTGCAAAATAGAGGGGAGTTTTGGACTAAATTTCAATCGATGCTGCTCAAAAGTACTTGTTGATAGCTTATTCATCCGCTCTCACAAGTTTTTTTTAAACCAGCCCACGCACTCTGTGACTACTTCGGAAAAAACTTGTGCACAACCAAAAGCGTGCTCAGTCTGAGGGTAGCTAATAAAACGACATTTAGGATTGGCATACTTTCGAAACTCGCTCTGATGGTTTAACGATAAGGTGGTATCATTTTCTCCATGCATATGAAGAATAGGGAGATCGTATAAATCCCCCATCATTCTGGCTGCATGCATCTGACCAAATTGCTCTCTAAAATGGGGATTGATTGTCTCTCCACGAAAGCTTGAGAATGCCTTGGACACATTGGCATTAGCAAACTCCGGATTTTGTCTGATTACATCTCGATACCACAGCTCTCCGCTGGCCACAGGAGCCCATAAAGCTAGCGCCTTAATCCCTCGATCCGGGTTGTTTGCAGCAGAAAAAACCGCGATAGCCCCTCCTAGCGAGCTGCCAAAAAGGCCCACTCTTTCCATGTCAATCTTTTCTAAATTTGGAAGATAGTTTAAAGCAGTTACAGCATCTGCTACGAGATCATTGAAACTCAATTCCGATAAATTTCCTTCACTATCCCCGGCTCCTCGAAAATCAAACCTGAGCGATGCGATATTTTCTCTAGCTAAAGCTTCGGCGAGATAGACAAAAGCTCTTTGTGTGCCATGTTTGCTGCTGGCAAAACCATGACAAAAAACAACAATAGGAGAGGGAGTCTCTTGAAGAGGACGATGAAGGATTCCAAAAATGCGTTGCCCATTATTTTCCATGGTAATCGATTCGCGCATTTCCGTTTTTTCTAGCATTGCTTTCATAGCATTCTCCGGATTTGGCTAATAAAAGAAATAAAGAAATGTATATTTTTATATAGAATAAGTCGAGAGAAAAAGAGCCATAAGGATTCGACCCCATATAGCACTCGAGTTAGAGGGTGCTTACAAAGTCATAATGGGACAGATTAGGCACAAGATTTTTGTGAGCAACAAAATGTGGAGAACGAAGCGGCTTCTTGTAAGTCAGTGAGTTCGAAGGCACAGCTAGTCATAAAATGCCTATCCGCGTCAATTCAATCATCACCGATTATGAAAACCGGGAGCCTCTCGAGAAGATCCCAGAGGCTGTTGATGACGAAAAAAGGGAGGCGATTGATCAAATCTTTGAAACGGTTGATGATGAAAAGAGGGAGCCACTTGAGAAGATCCCAGAGGCTGTTGATGATGAAAGGATGGGGACGGTTGATCAAAAGAGGAAGATGGTTGATGATGAAAGCTGGGGGCCTCTTGATAAGATCTCTGAAGTGGTCGATGAAAAGAGGGTGGCGGTCGATGAAAAGAGATAGGTGGTTGATAAACAAAGGGAGGCAGTTGATCAAATCTGTCGGTTGGAGCTATAGAACGCTGTCTAGGCATGCAACAAGTAAATATAAGGGCCGATTTTATAGCTCCCCAAAAAAACCGTGGAAGAACAGGGAGAAGAACAGTGTTTCCGATTTGGCGTACAGCCTCTCTTCCGGTATATTCTCCTTGACAAACTTTTTTCGCAGTATAGAAAGCGTTACCAATTACTCCCAAAGCATAAACACCCACGGTATATAACGTGAATCCTGCCGCAAAACTAT
>JBAPRV010000156.1:0-13714 GCA_049281295.1 Chlamydiales bacterium | reverse complement strand
AGAGAAGGGCTCGCCCGCTTCGAAGTTTAAAATAGCCAAACCTTCAAATCGGGTTTGTTGGCTGAAAGCTTCAATCTGTTGGATGCGCTGCTTGGTTGGGATTTGATTGTCTGTGTGCTGGGGATGGGTAGTCTTTAAAATATAGTCCGCGTTGCCCAATGCGTAGGCGCTGTAGCGGGAACGCATGAGCAGCAGTGCGTTGGGGCAGATCTCTCCTTCATGATAAGGGGCGCAACAGCTCTCATAGGATTTGCCGCTATGACAGGGACATTTCATATTCCAAGAGTCCTTTCTATCGCTCGAGCAGCTTCTAAACTAGCATCTTGTGCCAGCAAAACCTTCTTGAGCTCTTGACATGCCAAGCGGCAAGAATTCTCATTTTTTTTCAACTTTTTGAGTGCTTGTGAGATTTTATCGCTGCAGATCTTTCTATGAATAAATTCGGGATAGACCTCTTTTTGGCAGATCAAGTTTACAAGGGTATAATAGGGGAGGTGAATGCGAAAGATATATCGGCCAAGCAGGTAATTGAGCGGAGCCATCTTATAGGTGACGACCGTTGGGACTTGGTGCAATCCTAGCTCTAAAACCACCGTTCCGGAGGTGGCTAAGGCCATTGAAGCTTCATGCATAAGTTCATAGCGGTCAGCTGCAGGAACTAGAAGAGCGTTGGAAGGAGCGATCTTTTTAATCATTTTTTCCAGATCTGGACGAGCCACTGAAATGGCTATCTGATGGTCATCGAGCGCTGCTTTGAGTTGTAAGGGAAGATTCAGTGCGATTTCATGGGGGCGGCTTCCCGGAAAAAGGGCAAGAATAGGCCGCTCATCGGAATTTTTTTTCCAATTTGGGCGGTAGGAATAATGATCGATAGCGGCAATGAGAGGATGGCCTACGTAGGTTGCGGTCAGTGAAGTGTGGGAAAATAGAGCCGGCTCAAAGGGGAGGATAGTCAGGAGTAAATCCAATGTTTTCGCAAGGGTCTCAATCCGATTTTTTCGCCAGGCCCAGACGGAGGGGCAGACATAGTGGATAAGTTTTCCTCTGTATCCTTGCTTTCGAAGGGCTCTAGCAAGCCGCATCGAAAAATCGGGATAGTCGATAAATACCACTGCATCGGGAGATCGTTTAAGGATATCTTTTTTGAGTCGATTGAGTTCCTGATAAAGGCGGGGCAGCGCTTTAAGAACATCCGAAAAACCCATGACCTGAAACCGATCGATTCTGTCTTCCATCCCACAGGTTTGCATCTGACTTCCTCCCACACCTTCAAGTTGAAGAGAAGGGGCATAGGATTTGATAGCTTGAATCAACTGGGCTCCAAGCAGATCGCCACTTTGTTCTCCTGCAAATAGAAATAGTTTTTTAGTTGTCATCGGGGCTAAATTCTTTATGGTCTTTAGAGTTGAGTGCACGACGATGCATCCAGTAGACGACAAACATATCCAGGATAGGACCTATCGATCGATTGAAAAAATGGTATTTCGTTTTTCCCTTGAGACGTTTTCGGTGATTCACAGTGATCTCTTTTACGCTAAATCCTTCGATTTTGAATAGAGCCGGTAAAAAGCGGTGCATGCCATGATACATTTTGATCTTTTTCAACGCTTCACTACGATAGATTTTTAAAGAACATCCGCTGTCATGCATCCCATCTCGGCATAAACGGCTCCGTATCCAGTTTGAAATTTGAGAAATGATCTTTTTTTTCCATGGATCTTGCCGATTGATTCGCCACCCTACCACCAGATCGCAATCAGGGGTAGCCCCGATGAGCTTCACTATATCCGTAGGGTCATTTTGGCAGTCTCCATCCAAGGTGATGATCCACTCGCCGCGAGCCGCTTTAAAGCCTGCATTCAAGGCGGCCGATTGTCCCAAATTGCGAGGAGAAGAGAGAAGGCGCAAGTAAGATTTCTTGAGGCATAAATTTTGCAAAATCGATAGGCTGCGATCGGTTGAGCCATCATTGATGGCGATAAACTCCCATTTTTGACCCATCCCTTCCATGACCGATTCGAGCTCATTCACCAATGTTTTGATGTTTTCTTCTTCATCTTTGAAGGGAACTATGACTGAGTAGCGCATCCAAGCCTCTCTTTCACCCAATTAGTGCCTTCCTCAAAAATAGAGGGCGCCGTTCCATGTCCTCTATGGCCTATGGAGGGAGTGATTCTTAATTCAATCTGAGGGTCGCGAATTCTTTTCTCATGGTTCTTTTCAACCAACTGCCGAATAAAATGGTAGCAGGCATCCGTGCTCACTCGTGTGTCTCGATTGCCAATATAGAAGCGAAAGTGGCGAATATGGGTAAGTCTTTCGACAAGATGCTCAAGATCAAGTTGTTCGGATTGGTATTTGTGATGGGAGAACTCGGTGATGCGACTTAGCTTTGTCAAGGGAGCAAATCCTAAAACGGTTTTAATCCGTTTTTCTCTGGCTGCAATGTGGGTCGCAACAAACCCTCCTCTTGAAAGCCCTCCTGCTGCCAGATAGTCGGGGTCGATCAACCCTTCGTCTATAAGCCATTGGATAGAGAAGACCACCTTTTCAAAAAAAGGCTCAAGCCGTTCGGGGTGCGCGGC
This sequence comes from Chlamydiales bacterium, assembly GCA_049281295.1. Classification (GTDB taxonomy): domain Bacteria; phylum Chlamydiota; class Chlamydiia; order Chlamydiales; family JAAKFR01; genus JBAPRV01. The sequence continues at coordinate 11,129 of JBAPRV010000156.1, read as the reverse complement.
CCAGTAATCCATTGCCTTGAATTTATCAAACCCCGGTCCATGGCCGGGAAGATCGAAAGAAAAAACACGCAACGGTTGACTTTCTAAAAGCGTAACAGGGCGGTTATAAGGTTCTAGATCCAAACTCTCCTCAGCCGATAGAGCAAAATAGATAAAAGCCGGAAGAGTTCCTCCCTCCTTGCCAATACCGCTGTAGGCAACTAGAGTGTCATGGGGATCCTTTAGATGTTTGATCACGATAAATTTGTTTCCAATGTTCGTAGGTTTTAAATAACTCCGGATGGATAAGAGCCCGTAATTTCAGGAAAATAAGAGCCAAGGTAAAATTTTTTTGGTTGGCAATACGTTTTCGAGGATGCCGTTTTTTTTCAAGTGGGGTGAGACGGAACTGCATGTTTAGAATAAAGTGGCACCCTTGGCGAATTTTTCGAGGAAAATGGGAATAGGCTTCGAAAAGCAGCTCATGGATCAGCTCGCTGGATATTTCCATGATATCGCCCATAAGAGGGGGCTTATTTTCCTCTTTCCACCGCTGGTTCACTTTTTCCTCAAGAATTGGGAAGAGAAGAGCTGCGGTTAGAACGGAGCGGTCGAGTTTTTGATACCGTCCTCGTGTATTCATCGAATCAGCTCCTTTCAGGTAAGCATACATATGGGTTCCGACCTCTTGGTGAAAAAAGTGGACCAGCTTGGGAAAGAGCTTGTCTAACAATTTTGATTCTACAAGAAGCTCAAAAAAAGAGGCTGAGGCGCCCGACTCCAGCATGCGAAAAATCTCTTCAAAAACACGTGCGGGAGAGCTTTTTTCAATCTCCGGCCAACAATTCTCAAGGGCCTCTAAAGCTTCAGGTTGTACATTAAAACCAAACCGGGCCCGAAATTTTTGCATACGGATCATTCTGACAGGATCTTGCTTAAAGCGAACCATCGGATTGCCGATCACTTTTAAATAATGTTTTTTTAAATCTTCAAACCCCCCTACGTAGTCGATAATTTTATGATCGAGCGGGTCGTAAAAAAGACCATTGATCGTGAAATCGCGGCGGAGTACATCCTCTTCAGGAGTTCCCCAAATGTTATCGCGTATGATGAGCTCTTCTTCTTGTGCTTCTCCTGCTGCTCGGAAAGTGGAGACTTCGATCACCTGTTTTCCAAAGCGAACATGCGCCAAGCGAAAGCGGCGGCCCACCAAAATGCACCGCCGAAAAAGAGACTTGATCTCCTCGGGAAGGGCGGAGGTAGATATATCGAAATCTTTAGGTTTGTGCCGCATCAGAAGATCGCGGACTCCTCCTCCTACCAGATAAGCTGTATAACCCTCTTCTCTTAGCTTACTTAAAACATATAATGCATTGTGATCGATCAAGTTATTACGGATATGATGATCATCGGCTGTATAAATTTTGGGCTTCACAGAAAGAATCGTATCATAGAAATGAACTATTTTTCATTTGTAATCTTGTCATAAAGAGAGGGAAAGGCTCCATCGGCAAAATATTTTTTTCGAAGTGTATCGTAATGTGTGAGGTGATAAATTTTTGAAAGATGATCCGGGTCATAGTAAGTGTAGCTATAAAGCATTTTTCGCCCTCCAAAATGGACAATATCGTGTTCTAATTCTTTTGAAAGAGCAACGACGGAATGAGAAGAGTGGGGAATCCCATACATGCCAATATTAATAAAAGACTCTTTGCCGTAATGAGGGGCTAGCAGTTGCGGGGTTAATGTCCCTCGAATAGGGCAGAGCCAAATGGGAAAAATCTCTGTTTTGCTCAAAAAAAGTTCAAGCACCTCATTCGCTTTTAGACTAGGGGCGTAAAAATCGTGAATAAAAAAAAGGCGCTCTTTAATCGATTTAGGCACTTTATGCCAGATCTTATAAAGCCCTTTGCTGCTCATAGCCGCTCCAAACAGGAAACGGAATAAAATGGAGGGGGTTGGAAAGCATTGGGCCATCGATTGGATCCGATCAATAGGGCGCCTGCCTAGAAGAATTTGAGTCATTAAAGGATAAGAGAGCAGATAGCGCCCTATCCAAAAGGCTCCTCGATCGAACCTGAACAAATACTCGTCTAAAAGCATATTCTCTTCAAAACTCTCTTTTGCTGTTTTTTGGTAAATATGAGGGTAATACCAAGAAGACCAATAGTGGTTTTGCCGATAGAGAGAGCCGGAGGAAGCATTGCTCATTTCTCCCAAAGCAACCACACTCCAACTGCGGTTAAAGACGATCCCCTCTACAAAATCACTGTTGTGAGCTGAGGCGAGTATTTCTATCGCATCTTTTAGGTGCGAAAAACGATGATAAGAGACATGAACATATTTTTTGGCTCGAATCAAGCGCATTTTTATCTTTGTGAGGATGCCCAGAGTTCCGTAAGAGCTGGAGATGCCATAAAAAAGATCGGGACAAACATCGGGAGATGCCTTGACAAGCTCTCCATTTCCAAGAATCAATTCATACTCGAGACAAACATCATTGAATTGACCGAATCGATGAGAGCTGCTCTCTAAAGCGGCTCCCATTATAGCTCCTCCTACCGTGATGGAAGTAAATTCGGGAACAACAGGGGGAATCATGCCATATCGCAATGTGCACTGGCAAAGAGTACGCATGGTGACTTTTGGCTCGACGATGACCCATTTTTCCTGGGGATCTAAAGCCAGTATGCCATTTAAAACGCTTATATCAGCCAAAAAGGTCTGGGCTTTATAGCTTCCATTTCGCAATGTATTGGAGGGGGAAGAGCTCTTTAAAGCGATCTTTGATTTTTGATTCGAGATGTTTTTTTGAATTTTTTTAACGGCTTGTTGATGATCTAGTTCAGACTTAAAGAGCATTTTGTTATCATTTCATACTATTAAATTTGTTGTGAATAGAGAATGTGCGGAATATTTGGCTATTTAGGACCTAGAGAGGCAGTCTCGGTCGTGCTGGAGGGAATCAAAAAACTGGAATATCGCGGATATGATTCTGCAGGACTGGCTACCCTTTGCGATGGGCAGCTTCTTTATAGAAAAGAGGTTGGCAATGTAGCCCAGCTAAAAAAATCTTTAGCCAACAAGCAATGGAATAGCCATATTGCTATTGCCCATACCCGTTGGGCGACGCATGGAGTGCTGTCGGAAGAAAATGCCCACCCTCATTTTGATGCGAAAAAACAGTGCAGCGTGGTGCATAACGGGATTATCGAAAATCACGATGCGCTCCGTCATTTATTAGAGAAGCGGGGGGTTCAGTTCCGTTCCGATACCGATACGGAAGTGATTTCACAGCTTATCGGTTATCTTTACAAAGGGAATTTTCTAAGGGCGGTGCAGCGGGCTCTATCTCTATTGCAGGGAGCCTTCTCAGTTGCGATCATTCACCAAGATCATCCGGATAAAATGATCTGTGCAGCGAAGGAGAGCCCTCTTACGATTGGCATAGGTGAAAATGAAATGTTTATTGCCTCTGATTCTCAGGCTTTTTTGAAATACACCCGCCGGGTCATCTTTCTTCACGCTTCAGAAGTAGCTTTGGTCACAAAAAACAGTGTCGAAGCCTTTGATGCCCGTCTATCACCCATTACTAAGGAGTACGAAGAGTTGGGCCATGATGCAGAGGAGGTGCACAAAGGGCATTTTCAGCATTATATGCTGAAAGAGATCTACGAGCAGCCTCAAGCGATACAAAACGCTCTTCTTTCCCGCTTTTGTGAACAGTATGGGACAGCCATTCTCGATGAGATTCCATTAAGTGAGGAGGAGCTGTTAAAAATCCAGAGAATCGTCATCATAGCGAGTGGAACCTCTTTACATGCAGGGTTGCTTGCCTCCTACATGTTTGAAGAGCGGGCCCATATCCCTGTTGAGGTAGAAATCGCATCCGAGCTTAGATACAAAAATCCCATTGTTTTAGATCATACGTTAGCTATCACTATCAGCCAATCGGGGGAAACAGCCGACACCCTCGCTGCTATGAGAGAGATGAAAGAGAAAGGAGCTAAGATTCTAGGGATTTGCAACGTCCAAGGGTCTACCTTAGCTCGCGAAGCACACGGCTGTCTCTTTTTAAGAGCCGGCCCTGAAATTGGAGTCGCCTCCACCAAAGCCTTTACGAGTCAAGTCGTGATTTTAGCTCTTTTAACCTTACGCTTTGCTCGCATGAGGCAAATGAGTCAAAAAGAGGGAAAAGAGTTTATTCAAGCCTTAACTCAATTGCCCTTTCAACTCAAATCGATTTTACAACAGGCAGATAAGATTAAAAATTTAGCCAAAAAATATGCCTCTTACCCTAACTTTTTCTTTCTTGGGCGCCGTTTTATGTATCCGACCGCTTTAGAGTGCGCCTTAAAGCTCAAAGAGATTGCTTACGTCAATGCAAACGGTTATCCGGCAGGCGAGATGAAGCATGGGCCAATAGCCCTTATCGATCGTACCTGCCCCACGGTTGCTTTTTGCGCCGATTCTGTCACTTTTTCCAAAATGCTCAGCAACTTAATGGAAATCAAAGCACGCAACGGTCAGATTCTAGCCATCGCTCAGGAAGGGTCGTACGACATTGCAAAGATTGCAGATGATGTTATTTTTGTACCGAAAACCATCGATGAGCTGACTCCTCTTCCTTCTACAGTAGTAGGTCAATTATTTGCCTATTATGTTGCGCATGAGAGAGGGACGGAAATCGACCAGCCTAGAAACCTAGCTAAATCGGTTACAGTAGAGTAAATATTATGATGGATCTTTCCCGAGGAGGCACCGTGACGGGAGGTGCTCTTATTATAGCTGGAACAACGATAGGAGCTGGGATGCTGGCTCTTCCTTTATTAACAGCTTTCTCCGGTTTTTTCCCTTCAATTCTCATTTACCTCGCTTGCTGGCTTTTCATGACCGCAACAGGATTGCTGTTTATGGAGATGTTTCTCTGGAGCAAAGAAGAGGTTAATATCGTTTCCATGGCCAAAATGACACTGGGGAGCCCCGGAAAAATCATTGCCTGGTTCCTTTACTTATACCTGTTTTATTCATTGACGGTCGCCTACACCTCATTAGGGGGAAACCTTGTCCAGGATCTTTTCGAGGGATTAGGCCAAATGAGTTTTACATGGGTGGGCCCTTTGGTTTTTATCGTGATTTTTGCCCCTCTTGTAGCCATTGGCGCTAAGGTGGTAGACAGAATCAATTTCGTTTTTATGGGCGGTCTTGTGCTCTCATTTTTGGTTTTTGTGGTTTTGGGGATTAACAAAATTGAAGTGAATCTATTACTTCGTGCCGATTGGTCTTTTACCCTTCTAGCTGTCCCTGTAGTTTTTACTGCTTTTGGATTTCAGGGAACCGTTCCGACTTTGACCAACTACCTCGATCGCGATTCCAAAAAAGCGAGCAAGGCTATTGTGATTGGCAGCACCATTCCATTGATCGTTTATATTCTGTGGCAAGCTCTTATCTTAGGGATTGTCCCTCTAGAAGAGGTCAAACAAGCCATTTCGGCCGGCCAATCTTCCATCGCGCCCTTGAAAAATCAGCTAAATCACCCGTGGTTCTTTTTGGTTGGAGAGTTTTTTGCTTTTTTCGCGGTTGTTACCTCCTTTTTGGGGATGACTTTGGGATTTTTCGATTTTCTTGCCGATGGGTTGAAAGTGAAAAAGGATGTCAAAGGGCGTTTTCTACTTTCTCTGCTCGTATTTGGCCCTCCTCTCGTGTTTGCGATGTTTAATCCCTCCCTATTTCTTCAGGCCCTCCAATATGGAGGAGGGCTGGGCTGCGCGCTGCTTTTAGGAGTGCTGCCCATATTGATGGTGTGGCGAGGCAGATATACCCTAAAATACAAAGGAGAATTCACTCTTTTTGGAGGGAGATGGGTATTGACTCTTCTGCTCTTGTTTGTAACTTTAGAAATTTTACTTATCGGCTTTAAATTTATTGTCGATTAAATTTGAAACCGGCAAATAACTATCTGATACATTGCAATTTTTAATTGATGTTTTGATCTCTTTTTTAAGAGGTTTTCAGCTTATCTATTTTCACGTCAATCAAATATTTTATTTATAGCCGATTTAATCGGCTATATTTGCAAGAAATGAGAAAATTAGGCATGCTAGGGTAAAAAAATATAAGATCTAAGGAGAGAATACCATGGGATTCTACGATCGTGATTATATTCAGGATAGTCGAGCTGTCGGGGCTTTTTCAACTCGAGTCTATGGATGGATGTCTATAGGCCTTGGTTTCACCGCAGCGGTTGCCTATTTTCTGTTTAAGACAGGGCTCTATATCAGCTTGATGCCTTTTTGGTGGGTCTGGATGTTTGGAACATTTGGAGTTGCCATGGGAATTAACGGCGCTCTCAATAGACTATCTATTAAGAGTGTGATCGCTCTATTTTTAACCTATGCAGGTTTGCAAGGGATTTTATTCGGTACCATGCTTCCTCTTTTTGCTTCAGCTTACGGAGGGCAGGTGATTTGGTCGGCATTTTTGGCGGCGGCCTCTATTTTTGCGTTAGCAGTGGGCTACGGTGTTTTTACTAAAAACGATTTAACGAGCTTAGGAAAAATACTCTCTCTTGCTTTGGTCGGATTGATAGGGATTACTTTCGTCTTTCTTATTCTCTCTTTTTTCATTCCCCTGGGATGGGCTCATCTTTTTATTAGCTATTTGGGCCTTGCCATATTTGTAGGACTGACAGCCTATGATGCTCAAACCATTCGCAGCTTTAGTATGCAAGCTGACATCAACTCAGTGGCTTCCTATAAACTATCGATGGTTATGGCATTGAAAATGTACATCAATGTCATCATGATATTCTGGTATTTACTACAAATTTTTTCATCAAACCGACGATGAGAAAAGAGAATCGAGAAACTTGGAGGGATCAAAGGGCTGAAGCGCCTCAAGTGTTTCTCCAAGTCCTACATATTTTATAGGAAGAGATACCTTCTTTTGTAGGGCAAGGACTGTTCCCCCTTTTGCCGAGCCATCGAGCTTGGTAAGAATCAGACCCGATAGGGGAGTGTACTTGTGAAATAGCGTTGTTTGTTCAATAGCGTTTTGTCCCGTAGTAGCATCGAGCACTAACAAAATTTCATGAGGAGCCCCTGCCATGGCTTTGTTGCAAACCCGATGGATTTTTTCAAGCTCCTGCATCAAATCGGTTCGAGTGTGCAGCCGACCGGCCGTATCAATAAGGACTACATCCACGCCGCGCATTTTTGCCGCTTCAATAGCATCGAACACCACAGCTGCTGCGTCACTTCCTCTGTTTCCTTTGACAAGCATGCTATTGCTTCTCTCGGCCCACCTTTCCAGTTGATCGACCGCTGCAGCTCGAAAGGTATCGGCGGCAGCAATAAGCACCTTTTTCCCTTGCTGCTGGTAGCGGTGAGCGAGCTTTGCGACAGAGGTGGTTTTTCCATTCCCATTGACCCCCACAACAAGGATAATATGGGGCTTTACTGAAGATGGGCTCGAAGCGGTGATTGAGTTAAGTTGGGCAAGCAAATCCTCTTTGATCGTTTTGAGAATCTTCTCGGAGTTCAGAGAGGGGTCTTTTTTATAAAGAGAACGAACTTTATCAGTGAGTTCAATGCTGAGATTTGCCCCTAAGTCAGCTTCGAAAAAAAGGGCTTCAAGCTCTTCGATTGCCTCTTCGCTTACCTTTTCCTTGAAAAGGCCTTTAATTTTTTTACCCAAGAACTTAAGCATTGAAATCAAAACTCCGGTTGATAGAAAACCCATTATAACACATAAGGATGTCTGAAGGGAAGTGAGTAAAAATGAATGTTCACGAATATCAAGCAAAAAATTTAATACAACGATATGAGGTAAAAGTTCCGCCTTTTGCCATAGCTTCGAATGAGAAAGAGGTATTGCAAGCTATAAAAGAGCTTGGGTTAACCGAAGCGGTGATTAAAGTACAGATTCATGCAGGAGGACGGGGAAAAGCAGGAGGGGTAAAGTTTGCCAAAAATCCCGAAGAGATTGTGAGATTGGCCAATCAGCTCATTGGGATGCGCATTGTAAACAATCAAACTGGACCGGGAGGGCAAATAGCGGAAAAAGTACTGCTTGCTTCTCCCGTTACGATACAAAAAGAGTACTATTTAGCTGCAACGATTGACCATGCCAAAGCGATTCCAATGATTATGCTCTCTCCGGAAGGAGGAATGGAAATAGAAGAGATTGCTATAAAAAAGCCCGATCGAATCTTGAAACTTCCCATCGAATTAGATGGGACCATGCATAGCTGGCGGCTGATAGAAGCGGCCAAATTTATGGGATGGGAAGATAGTGTTCGCAAGCAGGGGATGGAACTGATAAAAAGTGTAGCTAAGGCCTTTATTGAGACAGATGCCTCTCTTTTGGAAATTAATCCATTAGTTTTTGACGGAGAGACTCTTTGGGCGATTGATGCCAAGTTGTCTGTAGACGATAATGCCCTTTACCGACAGCCTGCCATTGCCCAATGGTATGATCCCTCTCAACAAACACCAAACGAAGTGATGGCAAAAGCGTACGATCTAGCCTATATCGGTTTGGAAGGACAGATTGGATGTCTTGTAAACGGGGCAGGTCTTGCTATGGCGACGATGGACATTATCCACCACTATGGAGGGGCGCCTGCCAACTTTCTAGACGTAGGAGGAGGAGCTTCCAAAGAAGAGGTCGCTCATGGGTTTAAAATTATTCTTCTCGATCCCAATGTGAAATCGATCTTTGTCAATATTTTTGGAGGGATTATGGATTGTGGAGTTTTGGCAAAAGGGATTGTTGAAGCCTCGAAGGAGGATCATGTTGCTGTTCCTCTCATTGTGCGGATGGAAGGGACAAATGTGGAAGAGGGCAAAGAAGTTTTGGATCGATCCGGCCTTAATATCATAATAGCAGATACAATGGCTGATGGAGCGATTAAAGCAGTTGAATCGGCAAGGAGATAGAATGGCAATTTTGGTGGATAAAGAGACGAAAGTGATTACCCAAGGACTTACAGGGAAAGCGGGAACCTTTCACACCAAAGAGGGGATCGCTTATGGATCAAAATATGTAGGAGGGGTGACACCTGGAAAAGGGGGGAAAACCCATATGGACCTCCCCGTTTTTGATACTGTCAAAGAGGCAAAAGAAGCCACCGATTGTGATGCAAGCCTGATTTTTGTCCCTGCACCTTTTGCGGCTGAAGCTATCTTAGAAGCTGAAGATGCCCAGATTCCTCTCATCGTATGTATTACCGAAGGAATTCCGATTCGTGATATGCTATCGGTAGCTAATGTCATGAGAAAAAGTAAAACAAGTCGGCTGATTGGGCCCAATTGTCCCGGCGTGATCACTCCGGAGGAGTGTAAAATAGGGATTATGCCGGGCTACATTCACAAACGGGGAAAAGTGGGGATTGTTTCCCGATCGGGTACTTTGACTTATGAAGCCGTTTGGCAGACGACTCAAGAGGGGCTTGGACAGAGCAGTTGTATAGGAATCGGTGGTGATCCGCTTAACGGAACCAATTTTATAGATATGCTTGAATTATTTGAAAAAGATCCTGAGACAGAAGCCATTTTGATGATCGGAGAGATTGGAGGAACCGCCGAAGAAGAGGCGGCGGAATGGATTAAAGCGCATGGCTCCAAACCCACTGTTGCTTTTATAGCAGGACAAATGGCCCCTCCAGGAAGAAGAATGGGGCATGCCGGAGCCATTATCTCTGGAGGTAAAGGGACTGCCGAGGCAAAAATCAAAGCACTCGAATCAGCAGGAGTTACCCTAGCCGAGACCCCTGCTCTTATTGGATCTACTTTAAAAAAGTTATTAAAATGATTACCATTCCCGGAAAGATCCCTATCACCATTCATCCACTTTTTTGGCTTGTTGCCTTTTTCATCGGTTGGATGTGGACCTTCAGCCTGCCGGCGGCTCTTCTTTGTTTAGCGGTCATCTTAATTTCCGTGCTTTTCCATGAGTTAGGACATGCCCTTACCGCTGTGCTTTTTGGTCAAAGAACTCGCATAGAGCTGGCAGTCTTTGGAGGGTTTACCTATAGAGAAGGGAAAAAGCTCAAACTATGGGAAGAGTTTATCGTCGTTCTCAATGGTCCTGTCGCCGGCTTTCTACTTTTCTTGATTGCCTATCTTTTTTACCGCCACGTCACTATTGAGAGTCAGACTTTAGCTTTTACCGTTCAGTTTACCTTTATAGCTAATCTATTTTGGACGGTGATCAATCTTGTTCCTGTTCTACCTCTTGATGGGGGGCATCTTTTGAGCATCATCTTAGAATCCATTTTTGGTTTTAGGGGAGTCAAAATGGCCATCCTCATCGGCCTTGGGATTGCTATTGTCATAAGTGTTTTCTTTTTTATTATCGGCATGTTTTTAATTGGAGCCCTATTTTTGATATTAACCTTTGAAAGTTTTCGCTCCCTCCGTTATTACAAAATATTTTCTGAACAAGACCGTGACAGCCGCCTGCAGCAAATGATGAAAACCGCAGATGCCAATTTTCAAGCAGGGAAGACAGACCAAGCTTTGCAACAGCTAGAAGAGGTGCGCCAAGAGACCAAAAAGGGGATTCTCTACACGATGGCTACCCAAGAGATTGCAGCCATCTATCGAGCACAAAATCGTTATCAAGAGGCTTACGAGCTTCTTATTCCGCTTAGAAAAACCCTTTCGGGAGAAAATCTAGCTCTTTTCCATTTCCTGGCCTATATGAACGGCGATTTTCAATCCGTCACAGAGGTAGGCAATAAATGTTTTCAGGACAACCCTTCCTATGACACTGCGTTAATCAATGCCCTTGCCTATGGAGGACTTTCTAAAGTAGAGCCTGCCTTAGGATGGCTCGAATGCGCTATGCGAGAAGGACTCCCTTCAATTCACGAGGCATTACGACGAGAAGAGTTTGATGCTATTCGCGAAGAGCCTCGTTTTAAGGATTTTGCCGAAACTTATTTAAAAACCTAGATCTCCGTTGAAATCGCAATACTACTTGCATTTTGTACAGTATTTTTGATACAAGGGTTCCCTTTTTCAATTTTATAGTCGATTCAGTTGAGAATTTCACAAATTGGACGCAATATTTTTGCGTAAGGTGAGTCAGTGAGTTCGAGCGCAAAGCCACTCGCGAAAAGATGCGGATCAATTTGTGAAATTCTC
>JBAPRV010000155.1:0-2576 GCA_049281295.1 Chlamydiales bacterium | reverse complement strand
TCCTCAACAATTTTTAGATAGTATTAACGAACAAAAAGAAAACAAACTAACTGCATGAGCTTCCAGCTTGCAATGGCTCTCATCGAGGGGCAAGGTCAAAATAGTTAAAGAAAAAAAAATTTTGTGCAATAACAATTTAAAGAAACAAAGTCAATGACCTTGGCCCTCGATTAGAGCTATTACAAGCTGAAAGCTCACGCAGGAACTTTAGAACTAAAATAGGCTCTTGAAAAATCAATAGCTCCTGTTGGATTGAGTTTTATTCCTTTTAAATTCTCTGAATGAGTATAGAAATGCACATGAGTACATATGGGTATTATAGGCATTGCTTGCAGCACCATCTCTTCTGCTTCTTTTAGCAAATGTTCTCTTTCTTCGAAGTTAGTAGATTGTCTGATTTTTAAAATTTTTTCGTTTAGCTTAGGAGAAGTCCAATTGCTAATATTCACTTCATCTTTATGCTCAAATCGCTGCAAAAACTCTATAGGATCTTGATAGCGTGCCTCATCCGTATACCCTCCAACTGAGAATTGCCCTTTTTGAAGAAGAGTAAAGTAGACATTCCACTCAGTGCCTTCAAGAGAAACAGGAATCTGGAATGCTTGTTCCCACACTTCTTGAAAATACTCTGCAAGGGGTTTGAAGCCTGGGACATGAAGAAAATAACTCAAAGTAATAGCGGGAAAAGTTGTGCGTGTCAAACCAAGTTCCTGCAAGCCTTCTTCAAAAAGAGCTCTAGCTTTCTTTGGATCTGCATCCACAATTTTTTCTTTAGCACGAGAAAGGCCATCAGGGAATAGAGTATAAAGCGGGATATCTCCTGCTAAAATATGATTTGTAATAAGTTGGCGGCTAACAGCGGTGCTAAAGGCTTGACGGATTTTGGAGTTATGAAAAGGTGTTTTTTCCGTGTTGAAGAAAACCCAGAAAAAACGAGCTGGGTATTGTGTTTTTAAGACCCCCTTCTCTTGGAGGTGAATCACTGCTTCGTTAGATAGTCGACAGAGAGGTTCTCCAATAAAATCTATCGCCTTTTTTTCATACATGGATAAAACTGTATTAGGATCACTCACAAAAGAGATGTTTATCTTTGACAGGCTGATCTGTTTAGCGTCCCAAAAATGAGAATTGGGCTCCAAAGTTAAGCGTTCGCCTCTGATCCACTCTTTAATAAGAAAAGGACCATTGAAGTATTTGGGATCTTTTTCATCTCTCAAAACTGGTAGGAAAATAGGTTCGGTAAGAAGCCGTAAAAAGTAAGGGGCTGGAAAGTTTAGTTCAACTTGAAGAGTATGATTATCAATGGCATGAACACCAAACTGATCGAGCGACACCTCTGCTTTTTTAGCTTCTATTCCATTTTTGATTATGTAAAAGAGACCTGCACGAGGACAATCACTATTCGGAGCTATAGCCTGTTTCCACGCTTTCTCATAATGATAGGCTGTGAGAGGAGTTCCATCAGACCATTCTCGGGGATGCAAAGTGAAAGTATAAAGAGTTTGATCTTCCGAAATATGGAGCTCTCTAGCTCCTGCTAGTTCGACTTTACCCTTTTTATCAATACATGTTAATCCTTCATATAAGAGCAAAGCAAGAACACCTCCTCTTAAATGATCCTCTAAATGATGAGGGTGAATAGAAGGAAGGTCTCCTTCTTGAAAGTTTAAATTTAACATGTTGAAATTTTCTTTGTTTTGACAACTCATTAAAAACACCAAAACTAATAACATAGTAATGGATATAATTGAATATACTTTCATTATTTAATCCTCAAAATAGCTATAGCTAAGGTCAACACTTCCCGAATCATCGAAAGCTGTCCCTTTCAGTTTTGGATTTTGAGCAAAAAGGTGAACTCCATTTGCAATGGGAATAAAAGGCATTTCAGTTGTTAATATTCTCTCTGCATTTTGTAAAAAGCCTTTTTTTTCTTCCGAATCAGCAGCGCAATCTAAGACTCTTTGATAGTGAGTGTCAGACCATTGACTAAAGTTTGGAATTCCATCGGCAGCGAAACGCCCTAAAAATTCCAGGGGATCATTTAAGATAGCAAGCTGAGTACATGCGGCTATTTGAAACTCTCCTCTCTCGAGATAAGAGCGCAATTGATTCCAATCCATTGTTTCTAGATAGCAGGAAATTGGTAAATATTTTTCCAGGGTTTGTTGAAGCTCTCGTGCAAACTCTGAAAATCCTGGAAGATCACAACATCGAATAACAAAAGAGGGGGGAGTCGTATAACCTAACTTACTCAATCCCTCTTTGAATAAGATTTTTGCTTTTTCGGGATCTTTTCCTGGAAAGAAATGGGTATTAGAAGAAATTCGAGAAGGAGTGGGGGTAAAAAGGGGTGTGTCTTCCCTCAAACTATTTTGTGTAATAGATACGCGGTCTATGCAATGTGCAATAGCTTGCCGGATCAAGTTTGATTTAAGTACCTTGTCTTTCGTATTCAAATAAAGCCAAAAAGGGCGTACCACAGCTCTTTTCTGAATCTGTTTCAGCTGTTTAAGTTGATCGATCATCTCATTTGTTAAACGGCTGAATGGTTCACCAACCCAATCATATTCTCC
>JBAPRV010000154.1:0-4406 GCA_049281295.1 Chlamydiales bacterium | reverse complement strand
CAGAATTATAGTATTAATGCCGGATGCAAGTTCTTCATTAGAAGAAATGAAAGGGGAAGCTCCAGGATTATTAGAAGCCAAAGGCTGAGAAACATTTCTGATTTCCGTATTAAAATATGACCGCCTGAGTCCTTCGTTCATAGATGCAGCTGGTGGCGCATCTTTAAGTCTACAAAAGCCCTCATTAATTCTAGTATCATTGAGGTGTGATGGTAAATTCGGAATGATTTTATAAGTAGCAATTATAATTGTCTCTTTCCGAGGTCTGAGTCCTTCGTTTCTAGAAGATGTAACAGGCACAGGTATACTCCAACTCAATACGGAGGAAGCCATATTACTCAGGTAAGTGACAGCGGAAGAAACTCCTTCGTAAAACTTCGATTCCAAACTATCTGAACATGTAGGAAGTTCCTTTGGTTCAAAAGCCATAGCAATCCCCTCGTCTGTCCCTGGGTATAGGGTTGGACATGTATCAGCCCAACAATATTGCTCTGGGTATAGGATTGGACATGTATCAACCCAACAATATTGTGGAGCTTCTTCAGGTCTACAAAATGGCTGCCTCTCTATAGTTGCAATCGCTGTAGAAAAATTAGTTCTTTCGCTATCACCCTTCAACATAAGATATGCAATTATTGCGACAGCTGTAATAGGAGCAGCGAAAATAGCAGCAGGTAACGCATATTTTTGAACTAGGCTACCTTTTGTGTTTGTCGTAGTATCTTTATTTGACTTAACAGCCTCATCTTGAGAAGGAACAGATTGATCGGGAGTAATTTCAGGAGCTAGTGCTAGTGGGGGCTTAATAACAGTTGCAACAGGTTTCTCCCCACTCTTTCTAGAGGAATATAGCTTATATCCGCCAAATGCTAGAGCTGTAGTCGCAGATACTAAAAGAAAATGCCCTGTGATTATACCCGCACCCAAAACTTCCAGTGCAATCAATGTAGTTAATGCAACTTTAGCTAAATTACCAATATTGTTTTTTAAAAACGATGCTCTTCCCGTTTCTTGTTGGGAACAATTAATTAATTGATAATTATTATGAACACTCATTTTCTAAACTCATGTTTTATTAATTATAATCATTAAGAATACGATAATTTAATCATTCAGTCAATTTTTAATTTAGAAAAAATTGATTGTATATTTATTTAAATTTTATGTGCTACTATTTCCGAGAAATATCTTCCTAGTGTGGTGCTGTAAAACACAACAGATTTGGACAAGCGCTTCGAAGCGCATGTTTTTAAACATGTGCGAGAAACGACTGTCCAAAAATGATGTATTAGGCGGTGTCAATTTAGGAAGTTATTTCTTGGAAATGGTATAAGTTTTTTACGGCTGTCTACGGAACGGGGCAATCGAATCAATACCTTGAACAGATATTCAATTAAGTAAAACGTCAACGATCACAGGGAAATGATCGGAGGGGAAAAGCCCATTTACTCTTGCAGGATCGATTCCATGGGTGACTACTTTTACCCTGCTATTCACAAATATATGATCCAAGATCACTCCGGGCTGCCCTTCTCCGCAAAAGGTTTTTTGTTTTTCCGAGCAATAATTTGTAGTGGCAATAGGCCCAAAATGGCCAAAAATAGCTCTATACCTGCTATCTTCTAAAGAATTTCCTTTAATTAAACTTTCGATGCCATCTCCATCAAAAAAAGGAAGGTCCAGCTGTTGCCGAAATGGAAAGGTATTGAAATCTCCAACAACAAAAAGAGGGATGCTATTGTTCAAAATATTTATTAACTGACGAAGTGAACATCCTTCATAATAGCGCTCTTCAGCACACCTAAAGGTAAGATGTGTGTTGCAGATAGCCAATTGTTTGCCATTTCTAAGGTCTTGAAAACGGCAAAAAGTAACACTATTTTTTCTGCTGTAATGGTTTTGGCTGACTTCACAAGGGATATTAGAGTAGTAATAGGTTTTACCCTCTAAGAGCTTAAGGCGATTTTTTCGATAAAATATGGCTGTTATCTCCTTCTCTTCTTTTTCCTCTTCCGACTCTATATTTCCATAATAACAATAAGTATTGCCAATAACGCTCATCACCTCGTCGATTTGGCCTTTCAGTAGCTCTTGTGATCCAATGATATCAGCATCTGCCCATCGAAGGTATTCAATAAGGCGAGATTTTCTTAGCTCCCAACGATTCTCCGGGTCAAGCCGTGACTCAATAGCCGGGTAGTTAAATAGCATGTTAAAGGACATGATGCGCAATGTTTCGTCATTCGATTTAAAAATGTCCTCTATGGCCCGCCTCTGTTGGTCATTCACTTTCCCTATTAAATCTTTGATACACATCTGATCCATCAAGGGAATGATCGAATCGTTTACTTCCCCAAATAGGGAAAAGGTAAAAAAGCAAAATAACAGCAAAATTTTTTTCATTGTTGATGCCATATTTGTTTTAAGGTTTGTTGAGTCAAAAGTCCTATCCAACGGCATTTTTCAAAAGGGGGAAGATGGGTGCATAATGATCGAAAAGCCAGAACTGTTGAGGGGCTTGTAAATATGATTTCATCAAAAGAGGCAAGGTCAGGCAGTAAGACTCTCGAAGGACGAGTGGTATAAAGAGGAAGTGCTTTGTGCTTCACTGCTTTTTCTTGGAGGTAATGAGGAATCACCCTTCGAGCTAAAGCTGAATGGGGGAAAAAAAGATAGGCCTCTTCCAATGAGAGCCGTTCTAAAAGAGCGACTACTCCTTCGGCAGACGGCGTTTCGGCTATGTAATGAGAAAAAAGCCCTGTCTTAGACAAGGCCTCTTCTGTCGCCTTCCCTAAACAGATAGATGTTTTCTTTTCGAGCAAGTCCAGTCCAAAGCCTGCTCGTGCGGCATAGTCTACAAAGATTGGAGGGGTTGTGCGGCTGGTGAAAAGAAAATGGGTATAGGAGGGTATTTGGGCAAAAGCCATTTGAATTTCTCGGTGTGAAAAAGGGTAAGGAGCTGTATGAATAAGGGGTATATGGGTGATTTCTCCCTGAGTTATCCACCGGCTGGGATCTAAACCTAAATAGAGCACTTTTTTTGATTTAGACATCTAAAGAGTTCTAACATTTCTTTGTCATTTTCACGAGCTATTACTGCTAACTGTCCTTGCAAAGGGGCTGTTTGACCCGGAAGGGTAATATAATTGAGATGGGTCAGGTTGAGTCGAATCAAAGCAGCTTGTGCAACTACTAAACCTTCTATTTCTCTGTTGTCGAGTTTTGCCAAACGCTCTTCGATAGTTCCTCTGATATCTACAAAGTGAAAATCATCTCTTAATTTTCTAACACTTGCCTCCCGCCTATCTGAAGAGGTGGCTATTCTAGCGCCGTAAGGTAATGTAGCTAAAGTCTTTTTCTCTTCTAAAACAAGCGAGTCGGAAGGATCCACTCCTTTGGTTAAAGCAGCTAAGACAAGCCCTCTTGGAAGAGGATCGGGTAAATCTTTTGCCGAATGGATGGCAATACGGCATAGACCGTTTTGCTGCATCTGGTCAATTTCTCGTGTAAAGAAATCGGTCTTGTCGAGAAGTCGAAGTGATTTTTTTTTGTCTTGATCCCCCATCGTCCGAACATAAATGGTTTCAAAGGTAAGGGAAGGATGAAAAAGGGTGAGTTCGTTTAAAACCTCTTTTACTTGAGCTTTTGATAGAGCGGAGTTGCGCGCTGCCACACTAATTGAAGGTAACACGAATCACTTCCTCCACTTGCTGCAATCCGATCAACTCGATTTCTTGAGCTTTCTCTCTATCTAAATTTTTCTTGGGGATAATGGCTCTTTGAAAACCCATTCGAATCGCCTCTTTCAAACGCTCTTTCATGCGAGGCACTGTTCTGAGCTCTCCTCCTAGTCCAACTTCGCCCATCACCACAGTGTCGGGATCCAGTTTGCAATTTGTCAAGGAAGAGGCAACAGCTAAGATAATGCCTAAATCAATCGCAGGCTCGGTGATCTTCAATCCCCCTACTATTGACACGAAAACATCTCGATTATGAAGTTGGTAGCCGACCCGTTTTTCCAAAACGGCCAGGAGTAGCGCTAAACGGTTGGGATCGAGCCCGGCAGATCTCCTTGACGGGGTTGTATAAAGCGTATCTGTGACAAGTGCCTGCACCTCTACTAAAATAGTGCGTGATCCTTCGATCGTGGGTAAAATGACCGATCCCGGATTCCCTCTCATTCTCTCTTCAAGAAAAATCTGGGAGGGATTCTCAACCTCCGCCAAACCCGACCCTTCCATCTGAAACACTGCCAGCTCCTCAGTCGATCCAAATCGGTTTTTTACCACACGCATCATTCGAAGACCTTGGTGTTGAACTGCTTCAAAATAGAGCACCGTATCGACGAGATGCTCAAGAACACGAGGTCCGGCTATCTCTCCCGATTTAGTCACATGCCCTATGAT
>JBAPRV010000153.1:0-15566 GCA_049281295.1 Chlamydiales bacterium | reverse complement strand
CATCTATTGCATTGGGCTTTGCAACAAGTGCTTGGAGAGCATGTGCGGCAAGGAGGGTCGATTGTAGAACCGACTCGGCTCCGATTTGATTTCAGCCATCATAAAGCTCTCTCATTCGAAGAGATCCGGCAGATAGAAAGGGCTATCAATGCTAAAATTCGTGAAAATTGTCCGGTACACACCTATGAACTCCCTTATACTGAAGTCCAAAAACAACAGGAGATCAAGCAATTTTTTGGGGAGAAATATGGCGCTTCTGTTCGAGTGGTGGATATTGAGTACTCAAAAGAATTATGCGGTGGAACCCATACGATTGCAACAGGGACTATAGGATATTTTCGCATTGTGAAAGAGGGAAGCATTTCTGCCGGGATGCGCCGTATAGAAGCGGTCACCGGGGAGGAGGCAGAAGCTTTTACTCAAGAGAGAGAGGCTCAAGGCGAGCTTCGAGCACAGACATTAGAGGTTGAGAAAAAAGAGCTGATCAAACGAATTACTCATCTTCAGCGAGAACTCTTAACTGTAGAAGTAGAAAATCTTCTCGAACATATTATCAAAATAGACTCTATTCCTTTTTTAGCTCAAGCGATCTCTTTAGACCCTAAAGAGCTTCGTGAGTGCGCCGATCTTATCATGGATAAGCAGACCACTTTGATACTTTTCCTAATTGCTAAAGGGCAAAAGCCATGCTCTTTTTTGGTTCGTGTTTCAGCAGATCTCGTTAGGAAAAAGATTCGTGCAGATGAACTAGTGAAAGAGATGACATCTCTTGTCGGAGGCAAGGGAGGGGGAAGAGCAGAAGGAGCTCAGGGCAGCGGCATCGAGCCCGAAAATATTCCGGCTGCCTTGAAATTTGCGCACCAATGGATCGAACAAAAAATTATTTAAATATCCCTTCTCTCGAAACATTCTCTAGCAAGATTCAAAATCATGAAGATCTTGTTATTGAAGAGTTATTGAGTGCGCCTAAGGCTTTGTTGGCTGTACAAGCTCAAAAAGCAAGCGGAAAACATATTGTTTTCATCACAAGCGGACTTAAAGAGACGCAGCTTTTCGACGATTTCCCCTTTTTCACCGATAAGGCTCCTTTAGAGTTTCCCGCCTGGGAAACCCTTCCTTCTGAGGGAATCGCGCCAAGTCCCGATGTTGTAGGGGAGAGATACCGTATTTTACGGGAAATTCAACAGGCTCAAGAGCCTCAAATCATTTTAACGACCCTTCAAGCTGTTTTGCAAAAAGTGCTGGTTCCCAAACAGCTTGAATCTCTTCATTTAGCCCTAAGAGTGGGGAAAGAATATTCTTTTGAAAACCTTCCTCATAGGCTTTCTGAAATGGGGTATCATCGCCAACCTGTCGCAGCTGACAAAGGGGAGTTTGCTGTTCGAGGAGGGATTATAGATATCTATCCCGTCTCCTCCCCCGATCCTTTTCGAATTGAGTTTTGGGAAGATGAAATTGTTTCTATTCGGAGCTATGACCCTGTCGGCCAAACTTCAGTGAAAAAGGTGGATGAGATTGTCATCACACCCGGAGAAGAGATGCAGCTTCTTTCCGGGCAAACCGAGCTCGCCACCGTTTTTGATTATCTCGGTTCTAACACGCTGGTCATGTTTGACGATATGGCTCAACTGGAAGATAAATATGTTACCCTTAAAAGCTTAATGGGAGGAGGGTTAAAAACTTTTTCTACCTTGGATGCTTTTTTTCAATCCATAGAAAGCTTACACAAGCTCTATCTCGTCGAAACTCCTTTAGAGCAGCTCACTGAAGTGAAAAGGGTTGAGTCCTCTCGAACGGTGGCATTTGAAATCTTAAATAGGAAGTGGGAGGCTTTTCGTTGGAGACATCCTTTTTTACCTCTTCTTCCTGCATTTTGTCCGCCCGATCTTCCCTTGGATCAATTTTCGGCTGATGAATTTCTTCAGATCTTGTCCCGTTTTTCTGAGAAGATATCTATCCATTTTGTCTGTCAAACCCAATCCGAGATGAGCCATTTAAAAGAGAAATTGGGCGCCTCTTTTTCTGCTACTTTTGAAGAGGGGTATCTCTCCTGCGGTTTTTATCTTCAAGATCCTCCTCAAGCTCTTATCCCGATGACAGAGTTAACCCATCGGTATAAGGTGCGTCGACAAAAACAACGCACTCACTACCATACCCTTCCCGCAGAGCTTTTAACGCTTACCCCCGGAGAGACTGTCGTCCATATGGACAACGGAATTGGCCACTACCTGGGCATGGAAAAGCATCCGAATCATTTAGGGATTGAAACAGAGTATTTAGCGATCGAATATGCTGAAGGGGCTAAGCTCTATGTGCCTATGGATCAATCTCATCTCCTCTCGAAATATATCGGTGTGACAGATGAGCCCCCTCAACGACACTCTTTAGGGAGCAGTCGATGGAAACGGTCTCGGGAAAAAACAGAGCAGGCGATTGTAGGCTATGCTAAGGATCTGCTTAAGCTGCAAGCCGAAAGAGTAGTGAGCGGAGGGTTTGCTTACCCTCCTAATAGCGAGCTTGTCTCTCAGTTTTTTCAAGAATTTCCCTATGAAGAGACTCCGGATCAGTTGGCAGCGATTGAAGAGATTCAAAAAGATATGCTCTCTAACGCTTCCGTGGATCGTCTCATATGCGGAGACGTGGGCTATGGGAAGACAGAAGTAGCGATGAGAGCCGCCTTTAAAACGGTGGTTGATGGAGGTAAGCAGGTTGCATTTCTCGTTCCCACAACAGTGCTTGCCTTGCAGCACTACGAAACTCTTTCAGAGCGGATGGCCAACTTCCCCGTTTCAATTGCTGTGGTCTCTCGGTTTCAAAGGCCCAAAGAGGTGAAACAAACCCTTGAAAAAACAGCAGAGGGGAAGATCGATATTTTAATTGGGACCCATCGGTTAGCCAGTCAAGATGTTCAGTTTAAAGACTTAGGCCTTCTCATCATCGATGAGGAGCAGCGCTTTGGAGTACGTACTAAAGAGCGTTTAAAAAAGCTTCGCAAAACGGTCGATTGCCTCACCCTTTCAGCCACTCCCATTCCCAGAACGCTCTATTTATCTCTTGTAGGTGCTCGGGATCTTTCTATAATCAATACTCCCCCTGAAGACCGCCTTCCCATCCACTCCACCGTCTGTCAAAGTTCCGACGAGGTGATTAAAAACGCCCTCCTGCGCGAATTAGCTCGCGATGGGCAAGCTTATGTGATTCATAATCGAGTTGAAACGATTTATAAAATAGCCGATCGAATTCGAAAACTGGTTCCAGAATCGAGGCTTGTAGTCGGTCACGGACAGATGACAGCAGACGAGCTTGATGCTGTTTTCCATGCCTTTAAAACAGGTAAAGTGGATATTTTGGTAGCCACTTCCATCATAGAAAACGGGATTGACATTCCTAATGCCAACACCATTTTAATCGACAGAGCCGATCGTTTTGGCCTTGCTGACCTCTATCAAATGCGGGGTCGAGTCGGTCGTTGGATCCGAAAAGCCTATTGCTATTTTCTTGTCCCCAATACAACGAGCTTAAGCGAAATCTCCCGAAAGCGGCTCTCCGCTTTGACCCAAATTACAGGCCATGGAGGGGGGATGAAAATAGCGATGCAGGATTTAGAAATCCGGGGAGCAGGCAATATTTTGGGAACTGAACAATCAGGACATGTCGCAGCGATAGGCTTTCACCTTTATTGCAAATTACTGAAAAAAGGGATTGATGCTCTTCAAAAAAACGAAGCCCCTCTCTTCTCTCATGAAGTAAAGATTGAGTTCCCTTTCGACGCACGCCTCCCTCAAAGTTATATTGAAGAGACCACCCTCCGAATAGAAATCTATCAACGAATAGGGGATGCTGCGACCTATGAAGAAATAGATCGATTAATGGAGGAGTTAAAAGATCGATTCGGCCCTCTACCCGAACAGGTGGAGTGGCTCTACCAAATTGCCCGAATTCGATTATTTGCTACCCGCAACCATTTCATTCAGTTTAAATGGACAAAAGGGGTATTGCTTGCGGTTCAGTCCCATGGGAAAAAGGAAAAAATTAGCAAGAGAGTTCCGCTCTCTGCTCCGAAAAGTCCCGAAGAGTTGGAGCCTCTCATTCTAAAAGCCATTAAGGACAACTTCCCCACTCTTTCAGATTAATACCATTTCCGAGTTTATTTCTCGGAAATGGTATAAAACTTAAACTGTTTTTGCCAATCTACCACCCAAGAGAAACTCTCATCTTCCTTCCTAAAGAAAAAACGTTGTACGAGACAACCTTTGTCATCCAATTCAAGCAGATAAAAAGTCCCTTTAGGTTGATGGGCGCAAGAGCCGCTATTGAGTACCAGAGGAAGGTTCTCCTCTCTCTTTTCAATAATATAGGGGGTATGATCATGTCCATGTAAATAGAGTTTCACTTGGGGATATCGCTTAATCATTTCCCTTAGCGCTTGACCTCTTGCTAAATCGTGTCTGGGACGGCCCGATCCATATAAGGGAAAGTGATTCCCTATAATTACATTTTCATCGGAGGGAATTTGGCTTAAAGCCTTTTCCAAGCTCTTCTCCATCTCCGGGAAAAAGTATCCATTCGAACGGATCAATGAAGTGGCTAAAGCACAATCAAGACCTATCCACCACCACCCTTTACCGAGCTCAACCTTCTCAATTCTATTATTTTTAAGACCCTCTGATGGGAAGTGGTGATAGAAGCGCTTACTTCTTTCCGCCTCTTTAGTGTAACAATCGTGATTTCCCGGCAAGCAGTAGACAGGAAGATTTCGCTTCTCAAATTCCTTAACAAACTCTTTTGCTTTAACAAATTCCTCGTCTATAGAGGTTGTAGAAAAGTCGCCAGTAATAAAGACCGCTTCGACTGCTAACTGCTCAACCAGTTCAGGAATATGGACCAAATGCCTGGTTTGATACGCTTTTTGTCTAAAAAGAATGAGATTGCAATTTCCAAGCCACCTTTTTGTTAAGAATTGTTTAGGATTATAGGTGATATGGCTGAAATGAGGGTCGGAAATATGGATGACTCTTAAAGATACGTTTTTCATAGGGGAAGATGTTAGCACATCTTCGCCAATTCTAAAAAGACCTCTTTAAGAGATAAATTTCTATAATTTTTAAATCGTTGATAATCAATTATATATGGAATTATTATTAAAATAATGGCCAGAAATAGTTTGTAAATTTATTTGTTTTATTATTAAATGTAAATAGCAGAGGATACAATAGTTATGTGTCCTTTGATTCTCTTTAAATAAGGAAAAGAGGAGAAATAATATGCCGAGAAAAAGAACTCAGCGTCAACAAAGACAAAACCAGCCTCAAAGAGAGTCTCAACAACAAAGACGAGCTAACCCACGCTCACCTCAGCAACAACAACAACAACAGGGCCGTCCTCAAAGACAACATCAGTCTCAAAATCCTGAGGAGCGCTGGTAAAAACAGTAAAAAATACTTCTCTATCTCACTAGTGAGAGGGGAAAACTTATACCTGGGCTTTTTATAAAGCTCTAGGTTAGTCAGGGGAGGGGATGCGCTAGCGTTCCTTCTCCTGTTCTTGGAGATGATCCGGGCATCTAAGAGACCTCGAGTGCACACTACAACATCCCCTTGATGCCCTTAATTTCCAAGGCTTAAGCGGCGCCTTTTGACTCCTCTTCTGGAGCATCGCCGATGAGTGCTTCTGAGATGATCACTATGCCTGCTACAGAGGCTGCATACACTAAGCAGTTTATTACCACTTTGACAGGATCAAGCACACCTGCTGCCAAGAGATCTTCAATCAGTTCGGTCAAGGCATTAAAACCCATTTTTTCTCCCTGATTTTGCAATTGAACAAGCGTAACAGAGGCATCCAGACCTGTATTGGTCACAATTTGACGGATGGGTGTTTCGCAAGCCTTTGCAACCAGCTGAGCTCCCATCGCTTCGTCTCCTTCGAGCTTTAAGCCGTCTAACACAGATCGAGCGTGTAAAAGAGCTGTACCTCCACCGGGCACAATCCCTTCTTCCAAAGCAGCTTTGGTTGAGCTCAAACTGTCTTCAAACATCTGTTTTTTCTGTTTGAGTTCAGGCTCTGTAGCTGCTCCGACTCGAATGACAGCTACACCTCCTTGAAGCTTAGCTTTTCGTTCAAGAAGCTTTTCCTGGTCATATTTACTTGTGGCTTTTTCATGCTCTTTATCAATTTGCTTGATGCGTCCTTCGATGGCTTGAGAACTTCCTTTCCCTCCCACAAGAGTTGTCGTATCCTTAGTGATAAGTATACGGTCACAGGTTCCAAAAACTTCAGCAGTCGCATCTTTAAGAGCGACCCCTGCCTCTTCTGTTACAACTGTTCCCCCTGTCAGGGTAGCTATATCATCCAACATAGCTTTTCGACGATCTCCGAATCCAGGGGCTTTTACAGCGACTGCTTTCAAGGTTCCTCGGATTTTATTAACGACAAGAGTCGCTAATGGGTCGGCTTCGACATCTTCAGCGATAATCACAAGAGAGCGTCCGGTCGTTGCTGCAGCTTGTAAAACAGGAATCATTTCCTGGATAGAAGAGATTTTTTTATCAACAATCAAGATATAGGGATTTTCCATCTCAACAGTCATTTTTTCCTGATTGGTCACAAAGTAGGGACTGATGTAACCCCTATCGAATTGCATCCCTTCAACCATTTCAATGATTGTTTCTGTTCCCTTGGCCTCTTCAATGGTGACAACACCCTCTTTGCCCACTTTTTCAATAGCTTGCGCGATATAACTACCGATTTCTTCATTACCTGAAGCCGAAACCGTAGCAATGCTTTTAGTATCTTCGGATCCTTTAATAGGAATCGCTTTATTTTGGAGTTCTTTGATGATAGCTTCAACGGCTTTATCGATACCCCGTTTAAGGCCGATTGGGCTGGCTCCTGCGGCAATATATTTGAGTCCTTGCTGGACTAGTGCATCGAGGAGGAGAATCCCGGAGGTTGTCCCATCTCCGCACTTATCTTTCAGCTTTGCCGCCACCTCTTGGGCCATTTGGACTCCCATATTTTCATATTGATCGGGTAGCTCGATATCCTTGACAATGCTGTTACCATCATTGGTTATAGTAGGAGCTCCCCAGCTTTTTTCAAGACCTACATTCCGTCCTTTTGGGCCTAAAGTGGCTCGGACAGCATCAGCAAGCTTTTGAATCCCATTCGCTAGTTTATCACGGGCTTCTTGCTCAAAAATCATTTCCTTAGGACTGGACATAGAATACACCTCGTTCTTTTATAGAATTTGAAAAGAAATAGAGATCATTATACCAAAAAAGTGCTAACTCAATCCATGAAAAAAATAAGAAAAAGGTGGCACCCAGATTCGAACTGGGGATGGAGGCTTTGCAGGCCCCTGCCTTACCACTTGGCTATGCCACCTTCGAAAGCCTTACTTTACCAAGTATCCCCTTCTCTAGGCAAGGCAAATTCCTTAACAGATTGCCAAAGCGTGTTTCTTAGGCTCAGCAAAGGTTTTTTTTGATAAAAATTGACAAGCTTCGGTGATATGCTGCGCTAAGAGATTTGCCATATCCTCGCTAAAATTTTCCCTTGCCACAACGCGCAGAACAGAGACCTCCTCGGCATTTGGAGGGAGGGTATAGGCTGGAACAATCCATCCTTTTTCGCGCAATTTTTCGGAGAGGTCAAAAACAGTATAACCATCGGCTTCTGGGGATAATTTCACAACAACGATAGGAAGGGAATCACCTCTGTTCACGAGTTCAAAAAGCCCTGTTTTTTCTAATTTGCCTGCCAGATAGGAGGCATTAGCGAGGCAGTTTTTCATAATTGCGGTGTAACCCTCATGCCCAAGCCGGAGGAAGTTGTAATACTGTCCGATCATAGTTGAGCTCCCTCGAGAAAAATTAAGAGTATAGGTAGGCATCCAATCACCCAGATAGTCCACTTTATAGATTAACTCTTCCGGAAAATCGGCCTCTTCTCTCCAAAGAATCCAACCCACTCCAGGGTAGACAAGTCCAAATTTATGGCCCGAAACATTAATAGACTTTACTTGTTCCAAGCGGAAATCCCAAACGGTTTTCGGCTGCGTGAAAGGGAAGACAAATCCTCCGCTTGCGCCGTCCACATGAAGGGGAATATCCCATCCCCTTGTTTTTTTGATCTTGAGCAAAAGGGTATTCAGGGCAGAGATAGGGTCGATTTCTCCGGTATAAGTGGAGCCTAAGATAGCCCCTACAGCTATGGTGTTCTCATCGATCAAGCGCTCTACTTTTTCTACATTGAGAACGAAACAATCCTTTTCAACCGGTACGGCACGCATTTCCACATCAAAGTATTTAGCAAATTTATCCCAGCATATATGCGCATGTGCGCCGAAGATTACATTTGGGCGGTCATACGGTTTGCCTTCAGCCTCCCTTCTTTTTTTCCAAACCCACTTATGGCCGAGAAGTCCCAACATAATCGCTTCGGAGGAGCCGATAGTGGCGGTCCCCATGGATCGGCCCCCCTTGGGAGCATTATAGAGGTTGGCCAACATATTGACACATCGCGTTTGAATCACTTCTGTTTGAGGGTACTCGTCATGGTCGATGTAGTTTTTATGTAAGCTCTCATGGATTAATTGAATCGCTTCGGGCTCCATCCATGTGGTCACGAAACTGGCTAAATTAAGAGCGGGATTGGCATCGAGATTTAGCTCGTCATGTATCAATTGATAGGCCGCATTGGCCGGCATGCTCTCTTTAGGCAGCGTATACTTAGGGACACCCTCATTAAAATAACGACTGCTATAAGTTTGAGTATGAGCTTCAGATTCTTCTAGAATCTCTATATCCTTTTTTTTAGAAAGCATGGAAACCTTTGTATTTTGACCTTTAAAAAAACTTATATCACATGAGGGATCAAGAGGCAAAGAGCCAGATATAGGGGGAGTGACAATCACCAAAAAATTTGGTAATATAACCAAAAAAGTTGGTTAAAATGCTAGAGAAACTCTTTGGTAACCGAGTGGTTGAAAAAATTCTTTTTTACGTCTTAATAAATCAAAAGGGCTATGCTACCCAGATGAAAAAAAAAATTAATGAAGCCCCTGTACGGAAGAGACCGAGGAGAACAGGGAAGCCTTTTAAAAGGGTGGGGTGCCTCTAAATCTTTGGCAAGATTGGAGGTTCTCGTCATAAAAAACTCTCCCAAGGGAAAAAATTGAAGCCTCTTCCACTTAAAGCCATAGCTCATCTTTTAGGTAAGTCCGATACAACCCGTACTCTTGTTCAAGGAGTCGCTATTGATAGTCGTCAGGTCAAAAAAGGAGATCTTTTTTTTGCCCTTCCGGGGGAGCGGGTCGATGGGCATTGTTTTATTGAGGAGGCTGCTTTAAAAGGAGCTGCGGGTGTTGTTGTAAAAGAGGGATACAAAGGGGCCTGCTTCGGCTTGCCTAAGCTGTTTGTCTCAGATGTGCTGCCAGCGCTGCAAATGCTGGCTAGAAAGAGTTTAGCAAAGCGGTCGTCGAAGGTGGTCGCAATCACAGGCTCTTTGGGCAAAACAACCACAAAAGATTTTGCCACAACCTTATTAAGCGGCTCTTTTCATCTTTTTGCCAGTCCAAAAAGCTACAATTCTCAAGTGACGGTCCCTTTAAGTATTTTAATGGCCGATGAAACAGAAGATATACTTGTGTTAGAAATGGCAATGAGTGAACCGGGTCAGATTGCCCGCCTGGTTTCAATTGCTCCTCCCGATATCGCCATACTGACAACCGTTTCATTGCAACATGTTTGCCATTTTCCCGGAGGACTGATCGATATTGCTCGTGAAAAAGCTGCTATCTTTTCTCACCCTAAAACCGGTTTGGGAATTCTGAATCGAGATATGCCCTATTTTGAAGAGATTCTGTCTACAGGAAATAATAGGAAATTGTGCTATTCATTGTCATCGAGCAAGGCTGATTTTTTTTTAGAAGTAAAAACAAATGGGGCGACGATCCATACCAAAGAGGGAGCTTCGCTAGATTTTTCCCTTCAACTCCCTATGAAGGCGTTCTACCAAAATTTTTTGGCGGCTGCTGTGCTTGCAAAAACAATGGGGGTTTCTTGGGAGGTGATACAAAAGAGAGCGGCTCATCTCAAGCTTCCACCGCAACGTTTTGAAAGAGTTGAGAGGGGAGGGATTATTTTCATCAACGACGCGTACAATGCAAACCCAGATGCAATGAAGGCTGCTTTAGAAAGTCTTCCAAAGCCTCAACCGGGTGGAAAAACAATCGCGGTGCTCGGCGATATGAATGCACTTGGAGAGCATAGTAAAGAGGGGCATGCAACAGTGGCTGAAGCGGCGCTTTCCTATGTCGATCTTCTTTTTTGCTTGGGAAGTCGTTGGGAGGGCACGCAAGCTAAGATGCTGTTTGGAACTCGCACTGAGTTGGAAAACATGCTTAAAAAAACAGCGAGGCCGGGTGATATTGTGTTGTTAAAAGGGGCTCGACAACATGCGCTGGAGGAACTTCTTGAAAAATTTTAACTTAGGGGAGCACAATAAGGTTTATGCTCCTTTTTCTGATTTTTTTTCTTCGTCATACACTTGGCGTTAAAGTCCCTACGGTATTTGAGTACTGTTCGACCCGGATGACTCTCGCTGCGATCACCTCTCTTCTTATCACCATTTTTGCCGGGAAATATTTCATTAAAAAACTCTATGAATGGAAAATTGGAGATCGGGTAACAAGAGACGCTTGTCCTCTTCTAGATGAGCTGCATAGAAGTAAGAATGACACCCCTACAATGGGGGGGATTTTGATTCTATTCTCCCTTTTGGTCTCTCTGTTTTTATGGATGGATCTTAGAAACTCTTTTACGTTCCTTCTTTTTCTCACGACCCTATCTATGGGAACATTGGGAGGAATTGATGATTACCTAAAATTGTGTCGTAAAAATACGAAAGGGCTTTCGGCGAAAAAAAAATTTCTCTTCCAGGGAATTTTCGCTTTTCTCATCTCAAGCTATCTCCTTTGGTCTCCTGTGACAGAATCGATTCACATTGGGAAGTGGTTTGATCCCCCTCAAGCAAAAGAGACTGTTGAGGGGCTTACTACCAAAGAATATGCCTCCCGCCTTTATGTCCCTTTTCTTAAAGAGCCTTTATTTCAATTCACAGGGTTTTCATTAATCGGCATCATCCTCTTGATCGCTTTTGTAATTACCGGCTCTTCGAATGCGGTTAACTTAACCGACGGGCTTGACGGACTGGCTACCGGAGCTGTCATGTTATCAGCCAGTGCTTTTGCTTTAATTGCTTTTGTTTCCAATAACCTGGATCTGTCTCATTACCTTCATATCCTTTATATTGAAGGGAGTGGAGAAATAGCTATTTATCTGGCAGCCATGGCAGGAGCCTGTTTGGGCTTCCTTTGGTACAACAGCTATCCTGCTCAGGTCTTTATGGGGGATACCGGTTCTTTAACCTTGGGAGCTCTTTTAGGAGTCTCGGCTGTTTTACTTAAAAGAGAGCTGCTTTTGAGTATTATCGGAGGTGTATTTGTGATTGAAGCTCTTTCCGTCTTGCTTCAGGTAGGGAGCTACAAACTGCGCAATAAAAAACGCATTTTTTTGTGTGCGCCGCTTCACCATCATTTCGAATACAAAGGGTGGGCTGAAACGAAGGTAGTAATTCGTTTTTGGATAATGGGCCTTCTCTTTGCCCTTGTTGGCATTGCCTCGCTAAAATTCCAATGAAGAAAGTCGCTATTCTTGGCTTAGGTATAAGTGGTAGAGCAGTTGCTAACTATTTGCTCAAACAGGGAATCGAATTTATTGGGGTGGATCGCTCCCCTGAAAAAAGAGAGGATTTTGATGTCATTTCTCAAGATGCTCCGATAGATCTGGAAGGGGTAGAGCTTGTTGTAAAATCCCCGGGCGTCGCTCTTTCTCACCCTTGGGTTTCGGCAGCTTCTCAAAAAAATATCCCCATTATGGGTGAAATCGATTTGGCTCTGAAAGAGCTGCAAGGAAAAGGGAAGACCATCGTGGCGATTACCGGAACGAATGGAAAGACAACCACCACTCTATTTCTCACACATCTATTGAACAAAACGGGTAGAAGAGCTAGCGCAGTGGGCAATATTGGAACTCCTCTGATCTCCCAAATTGAGGATAATAGTGATTTTTTTGTCATTGAATTGAGCTCCTATCAGTTGGAAACGATTGTTTTTCGCCCGGTATTTGATGCCGCTTTAATTTTAAACATCACTCCCAACCACCTTGAACGTCATAGAACGCTTGAAGCTTATGCTCAAACAAAGCTACAATTGCAATATTGCATTAAAAAAAATTGCCCGTTCTTTGTACAACAAATGGTTTTAAATCAGTACGGAAACTTTTTTGAGTCTCAAAATCGATTGATTGTTTTTGATAATTATAAAAAAAAGGTTGAAACGATTCTATCTCTCGTCTATATGGATAAAAGATCTGAATTTCATTTCCATGATTTAGAAAATTTTAGTGCAGCCTATGCGTTGTTACAATATTTTAATCTGCCGGAAGTTGTTATGCGAGAAGGTTTGGAGACCTTTAAAAAGCCACCTCACCGCATTGAATTTGTTAGGAAACTAAATGGAGTTACGTATATCGACGATAGTAAGGCAACCAACCTTGAGGCAGTAAAAAAAGCGGTCGGCTCTATTTCAGGAGAGATTGTTCTCATTGCGGGGGGGATAGCGCAAGGAGGCTCTTTTAGAGAATGGATCCCCCTCTTTACAGGGAAAGTGGTGTGTGTTTTGGCAACAGGTCAAGCAGCTAAAGCGATTTATCACGAGATTGGAGGAACCATTAAAGTGCAAGTGCTAGGATCATTAAGAGACTGTGTACAAAAAGCCTACAGATTAGCCAAAGCGGATCAGACGGTTCTTTTATCACCCGGTTGTTCGAGTTTTGATCAGTTTAAAGATTATCAACATCGGGGAGAAGAGTTTAAAAAGTGGGTGTTAGCGATTGAGGAGAAAAGAAATGAGTCGTAGAGATACCATTATTATAGCTGTTTTAGTCAATGCTGGATTGTTAATGGTGTTGTTCACCACGGCTATGAAATCGGGAAAGGAGGAAGACCCTTTCTTCGAAAAGACAGTCGAACTATGCGGTGTCGATGATCGAGATACTCTCGTGGCGGAAGAAACCCTTCTTGATCCTTATCTATCCTCTCTTTCTGATTTCGAGGAAGAGCTTATTTTTACAGAAACGGAAGAGGAAATAGAACTCATAAAAGCTCCTGCCCCCGCAAAAGAAAAAGCCACGGAACAGTTTGTTAATGTCACGGTTAAAAAAGGGGATTTCCTTGAAAAGATTGCTAATGCGAATAAAACAACCGTTTCGGCTATTTTAAAAGCTAACCCACAGGTCAATCCTAACCAGCTCAAGGTAGGTCAGGTCCTTAATGTTCCCATTGGCAAGGAGGAAAAAAAAGCCCACACCCCAGCTCAAGATGAAGATTATTATGTCGTAAAAGAGGGGGATAATCCTTGGTTAATCGCTTCGAGAAATCATATTAATCTAGAGACATTGCTTCGTCTTAATAATTTAGATGAAAAAAAAGCTAAACGAATCCGGCCAGGTGACCGGCTCAGAATACGTTAGCAAGGCCTCAAAAGTTATGAAGGTCTCTTAGTTATAGTGGGTTAAATTTTAAATGATAAAATCCATCCCCATCTTTTTGCATGGAACTTTGCGTTCGAACTCACCGACTTTATGAAGTCGCCTCGTTCTCCACGCTTTGTTCCAGGCAAAAATCCTGCGGCCGATTTTATCATTTAAAAATTAATCCACTATAAACTCATGCGCCCTCTTATTTTAGTTTCAATTGCTCTAATCTTTGGCTTGGGTTTGATCATGGTTTTTAATACCTCTTCAGCTGAAATTTTAGATCGCTCCCTTAATCGAGACACCCATTATGCTCTCGTCCGTCAGCTAGCCTATGCTTTTGTGGGTTGTTTATTAGCCCTTTTGGTGTGGAAAGTGGGCTATCATCACTTTCTAAAATTGAGCCCCTTTTTATTGAGCGTTGTCATGGTTCTTTTGATCTTGGTATTTATCCCGGGCATTGGGAAAGTGCGCAATGGGGCTCATAGATGGATAGGGTTCAATTCATTTACTTTTCAGCCCTCCGAGTTTGTCAAGTATCTGCTTCCCATGGTCTTTATTGAGTGGGTCATGCAACACAAAGAGATCTCTTTGCTCTCTTTTTGCAAAATAATGGGAATTTTAACCATTCCAATTTTCTTGGTTATGATAGAACCGGATAATGGCACGGCTGCTGTCATGGGAGTCTCTTTGATCCCTCTCTTTTTTATGAGTGGCATACGCTTTAAATATTGGATGCTGCCTCTTGTACTTCTGCTCGCTTTCGGAAGCGTTGCTCTCTATCAGTTTCCCTATGTACGAGCCCGTATTAACGTCTATCTGCATCCTGAACTGGATCTTAAAGGGAAAGGACACCAGCCATACCAAGCCAAAATCGCAGCCGGTTCTGGAAAATTATTAGGGCGAGGGCCTGGAGCAAGCCTGCAAAAGTTAACCTATCTCCCTGAAGCGCAAAATGATTATATTGCCGCTATTTATGCTGAAGAATTTGGATTTTTAGGGATCCTGCTTTTGATACTACTTTATATGCTCGTTGCTTATGGAGGCATCTCGGTTGCTATGAGAAGCGATACAATCTCAGGAAGCTATCTCGCAATGTCCATCACGTTTTTGATTACCTTCCAAGCGTTCCTCAATCTAGGCATTGTCTCCGGTTTGCTGCCAAGCAAAGGAGTGAATCTTCCGTTCTTCAGCCAAGGAGGCACCTCGCTTATTACGAATATTATTGGATTAACCCTTCTACTAAACTTGGCAAAGCATGCGAAGAAAACGAGTGATTCTCAGCGCTGGAGGGACAGGGGGACACCTCTTTCCCGCACAGGCCCTAGCTCAAACTCTTTCTGAAGAGTGCGACATTCTCTTTGTAGCAGGGGGGCTTGCCACATCCCCCTATTTTAACACGGCTCACTATCCCTTTGAGGAAATTGCTTGTGGGACATTTTCCTTTTCAAACCCCCTCGAGGTGATGCGAAAGGGGGGGAAGATTATCAAAGGAATGGGGCAGGGATTTTCTATTCTCCGCCGTTTTTCTCCCGATGTGATCGTAGGTTTTGGCAGCTTCTACACCCTTCCCGTTTTGCTCGCTGCATTGATTAGAAAGGTTCCAATTGTTCTTCATGAACAAAATGCTATCCCCGGAAAGGTGAATCGCCTTTTTTCCAGGTTTGCACATACGACAGCTATTACATTTCCGGAATCGGCCTATTATCTGAAAGGGAATAAAGTGGAAGTGACTTTTCCTCTTTCAAAGCGAAAAGAGGTTTCTGCATGGGATTATTTTGCTTTAACTCCTGGTAAGCCTACATTGCTCATATTCGGCGGCTCTCAGGGAGCTTATCAGTTAAATGCGCTTTTTTTAGAGAGCGTGGACAAAATAGTATTCCCTGTTCAGATACTGCATTTTACAGGAAAGCACGGCTCTGTTGATGAGGCTAAAAAGCGCTACAAGACATTGGGAATACCTCACTG
>JBAPRV010000152.1:0-3186 GCA_049281295.1 Chlamydiales bacterium | reverse complement strand
CATGATATCATTCTTTTTTCTTCCGATAAAATTCATTTAGAGAAGATGAATCTCCTAAACAAAGTCGGAAAATCTTTTGGTATGTTCTCGTATTTTGGATTTTCCAGGCTGTTCAATCAATCCAAATGCGATGTGGCATTCATCCCTAAAGAGACAACTCCCTTTTTTGTCGATAAACCGGTAGTGATTACAGTTTTTGATCTTTTTTTTATAAAAATGTATAAAAAGTTTAAAAAACAAATTAAATTTTCTGGAAAATTACATTATGAACTTGCAAAACTGATTTCTTTTAAAAAAGCGGACATATTATGCGCTATTTCTGAAAGCAGCCGTCAGGATTTGATTGAATTTTGTGGAGTTAGCCCTGAAAAAATTGTTGTAACGCCTCTTGCTTATGATTCTACTGTTTTTTTCCCAAAATCAAAAGAACAAACCGAGGTTATTTTAAAAAAGTATCAAATTCAACTGCCATACTTTATAAATATTAGCAGTCTTTTTTGGGATCCTAAAAACGTAATGGGGGTTTTAAGATCCTTCAAAATCCTAACGGAATCTGGTTATCAGTGTGAATTGATCATGGCCGGCAAAGCAGGCCCGAGCTATAAGCAAATGCAAGAATATATTCATAAGCATAAATTGAGGGTTAAATGCTTAATTTCTCTTAAAGTGGAAGAGTTGGCTTTATTGTTAGCCGGAGCAAAAGCGCTTGTTTACCCATCGTTTCATGAAGGTTTTGGGTTACCTATTATTGAAGCGATGGCTGTAGGTTGCCCGGTCATTACTTCTAACATTTCGGCGATGCCTGAAACAGCAGGAGGAGCAGCTCATCTCGTAGATCCTCATCAATGCGAGGATATTTTTGAAGCTCTGAAAAGAGTAATGGACAATGCAAGTTTTACGGAGGATTTGAAAAAAAAAGGCTTGCAACAAGCGAAACAATTTTCATGGCTAAAAACAGCTCAAAAGACTCTTGAAGCACTGAATTTATTCCTATAAGTCACAGTCATTTTACCTTCTCGCAGAGCAGATATTTTTTTTATTCGAATGTTAACTTTTTCTTGATAAATTTTTTTTTGTTTCTTACCATCCATGTGATGTCATGATAAAGTATTTATTCTTTTTTTTGCTTAACGTCAGCTCTGTTAATGCGGCCCTATTTTCACACCTGAGTCAATTGTCCACTACATGCAGCTTCTATTTTTTAGGCGCCGAGCTTTCAAATATTCTTCCAAGTTTTCACGAGAAAAAAGAACATAGCCATGCTTTAAAAAGAAAAAACTCTCAAGAAAACTGTATCGATCTCTCTTCCTTTGAATTTAGAGTCTATAGTCAATTTAATGAAGATGGCGTTCTAGAGAAAATTTTTAAAACTATAGGAACCCAATCTAAATTCTACGTAGAGTTTGGAACTGAATCGGGGTATGCATGCAATACACATTTGTTACGAGAAAATGAGTGGGATGGTCTGCTCATGGATGGAGGTTGGGAGATTCCAGAGATCAATTTATTTCAAGAATTTATCACGGCTGAAAACATAAACGGTCTTTTTAAAAAATACAACGTACCGGACGAAATAGATTTACTGTCTATTGATATTGATTTTAATGATTTTTATGTTTGGTACGCTTTGAACTATAAACCCCGTGTGGTTGTGATTGAATATAATGCGACCCATTTGCCCAACCAGGATAAAGTGGTCATTTATGATCCTTATTACAAATGGGATGGCACAAATTATTTTGGGGCAAGTATCTTAGCTCTATATCATTTAGGAAGATATAAGGGATATTCATTGGTTTATGCGGAATCTCACGGAGCAAATCTCTTTTTCATTAGGGATGATATTATTGAGTCTTTAGAAAAGGAGGGGATTACTTTTCGAAATATAAACAAGGTTTCTAAAATTTACCGTCCTCCCAGATATATTGGCCGCCCTGCACATGGACCCAATGGGGGGCATGGGCAAGACCCCCAAAACAGGCCCTATACTAGCTTTCGCGATATTATAGCGGGAAAGGCTCCTTTGTATCTGTCGCACTCAAACTTCTTCTAAGCGAGGTTTAGGTAGCAATCAAGGTCTTAGGGCATTTGGCTTGCTCTCTATTTCCCTCATATTAATTTGCTTCACCAATTCTTATCTTCCTCATAGCCAAATTCTAGGATAAACTCATTCCAACGACCGTATGTTTTGAAGTCGTGTATCACTTGTTCATCAAATTTAGTCTTCCATCGGCCAATAACGCCATGCCGAAAAGTTTTGTAACCATGTTGGTCCTTTGGTCCCCAACTGTTTATAAAAGCATATTCAACGTTTTCTTGCGGTAGATCTAGAAATTCAGCCAATTCAGCAATCTGCTGCAATGCTACTTCATCATTACCGCCGCCTTTGCTCCCAACCAAATCTTCAAATCTAACTATCATAACGTTGTGAAAATTTTTTACAGCATTTGCTACCAAATATCCGGTGTATATTTTTGAGGAGCCTATGAGTAAATTACTAGGGCTCATCTTGACCATTTCACTCATTCTTTCACAGTCCGTCATAGTTAAGTAATCAGGATTGTTTCTTAGCGGAAGGTGCCAATAATCCCACTCATTTGGATTTTTATCATGCTCAATGGGCCCATTTGCTACGAATTCATAACCCGACAAGATGGTATCTCTGGGGTCTCTTACAATTAAGACAAATTTTTTGTCTTTATTGCGTTTTATAAAACTATAATCTCTTTTAAAATTATCGGGATGAGGATATAAATTACCATGGTCAAAACTATCCCCATCTAATTGATAGATTATTTTAATGAGTAAGTGTGTGCCGCTTTTTGGAATCCCCAAAAAGTAAAAGTTTTCTGTTTTACTGGAAGCTTCTAATGAAAGTAAAAAGATGGTTAAAAATAAAAGAGTACCGATAAAATATCTGCGCATACCATGTCCTGTTTTCGGGATTAAACATTAAAAAAATATAAAGAGACTATATTCTGCGTGGAGAGGAGCGTCAAGAAAAATATACAAGGATGCAAGAAGATGGTCTCAAGAATGCAGGTAAAAATTTCTCGAACTTTATCCATCTAGGCCGTAAAACCCGGCTATTCATGGGCGGGATATAAGGCCTAAATTGCCTTTTTTTTGCATGCAAAAACTTGGCAATTTCCATTTTCACAAGCTCGCTTTGAAAGCGTTGACACA
>JBAPRV010000151.1:0-2486 GCA_049281295.1 Chlamydiales bacterium | reverse complement strand
GAAAAGTCCTTCTTCCAGATGATCACAAAATACGCCCCATTCCAAACCTTCTAATTTCACTGTGATGCCAAATGTATTTTCCCAAGTTTCTTTTAAATACTCTGCTAATCGTTTATGAGAAGGTGTGTTGAAATAGGTCAATTCTATTTTGGGAAAGTCATCTCGGCTTAACCGCAGCTCTTCTACCCCTTTTTGGAAAAGCTGTCGGGACAACTTCTCATCATAAATAATCGATGGTTCACAGAGGGTAAGCTGCGAAGGAAGTGGGGTATAAAGTGAGTTATTTCCCACTAGGATATGTGGAATATACTTACGATCGATCGCAATATTAAAGGCTTGACGAATCGCTGTAGAATTAAAAGGTGATCTTTCAGTGTTGAAGTATATCCAAAAAGGTCGATTCGCTTTTCTTTTATTTATTCTCTCTTCCCTCATTAAATGTTCTAGATCTTCATCGCTCAATGCGCAGAAGGGTCCTCCTACCCAATCAATGCTTCCTTTTTGATACATAGAAAAAGCTGTATTCGGATCTCTAATCATACTGATGTCGATCCCATTTAGGTGAACTTCCTCTCTGTTCCAAAAATCTGGATTGGCTCG
This sequence comes from Chlamydiales bacterium, assembly GCA_049281295.1. Lineage (GTDB taxonomy): Bacteria > Chlamydiota > Chlamydiia > Chlamydiales > JAAKFR01 > JBAPRV01. Next base: position 1,886 of record JBAPRV010000151.1, on the reverse strand, counting down.
CAAATATAAGCTCTCTTCTTTTTCCCACCTTTTGACCAAAAAGGGGCCATTAAAGCAGAGGCGGTTTTGGTTGTCGTACTTCACAGGCAAGAAAACGGGTTGAGCTATTAACTCTAAAAAGTAGGGAGTAGGAGAGCATAATTGAACAACCAAGGTGCGTTCATCTAAAGCTTTGATGCCTACTTGGTCTAAAAGAGCTTCTCCAAGCTTAGCTTCTTGAGCATTGTTTATGATGTATAATAAATGAGCCCAAGCACTCGTTGAATTGGGTGATAATGCTTCTTTCCATGCCTGTTCATAATCATAAGTTGTCACACGTGTTCCATCTGACCACATGTGAGATCGTAACGTAAATGTATATTGTAATCCATCCTGACTGATCTCAACGGAATCTGCTCCAGCTAGAGTAGGTTCTCCTTGTTGATTTATACGAGTCAACCCCTCGTATATAAGTTTAGATAAAGCTCGACCACATATGTGACGTTGTAGCTGATTTGGATGTAGACCGAAAATATCCCCATCCAAAAAATTTAAACGCAAAGTATTTGTGGCCGTATTTTTTGATGAATTCATTTGACACCCCATTAAACAAAGTGTGAATATTAATATAAAACAAATTGTTCGTTTTAACATATTGTTTCTCTTAAAAAAGCCCATCTAAAATCGATACATTCTCCATGATCGAAAACAAATCCTTCTAATTTGGGATTGTGCGCATAAATTGTTCTATGATTTACGATGGGAATCAAAGGAGAATCATTCATGAGAATGGACTCTGCTTCTTGTAATAGCTGATTTCTTTGATCCAGAGAGAATGCACTCTTAGCTTCTGTCATTTTTTTTTGATAAGCGGTGCTTTCCCAAAGAGAAAAGTTATATGGAGAATTTGCTCTCTCAAATCGTGTTAGGGTTTCAAGAGGGTCTTGAGACAACACACTGTCGCTAAACCCAGCAAGCTGAAACTCTCTTCTGTCAAGCCGATTGCAAAATTGATTCCAATTTAACCCCGTTGTTATGACTCTGATACCAAAAAGGTCCTCCCATCTTTTTTTTAGATAAGCTGCTAATTCTATGTGACCTGGATAGCGATAGAATATAATATGAATCGAAGGGGATGTTTTCGGTGAATATCCTAAATCTCGAAGCCCTCGATTAAATATTCTTCTTGCTTGTTCTTCGCTCAAATGTTCTTTTTCAGGAGAAGGATTAGAAATACCGTTAGGCAAAACAGAGTAAAGGGGAATATCCCCTTTAAAAATGTATTTCACTATGTAGGAGCGATTTAAAGACCCACTAAGAGCTTGTCGGACTGCTGTTGAAGAAAATAGATGACAGCGTGTATTAAAATAGACCCAAAAAGGACGTATCTTTTCTTTTTGCTTAAGAAGACCTCGATCTGTAAGAAAGGGAACATAATTAGGTAGAATGGGGTGTAAAGGAGCCCCAATCCAGTCGATTTCCTCTTTTTTAAAAGACTCAAGCACATCAAAATCCTTTTGTGAATAACGAACACAAACCTTCTCAAAATATAGGTTGTTTCGCTCCCAAAAATAGGGGTTATTTTCTAGGATTAATTCTTCATTATTATACTTTCTCACAACAAATGGCCCATTATATTGCTCCGGTTCTTTCTGAGCTGGTGAAAAACATGGGAAAAACAATGGATGGGCTAATTTTTCAAAAAAAAAGGGATCGGGCCGCTCTAGCATTATTTTTAATGTTTTGTCATCAAGTGCTTCTACTCCTAAATCTCCTAAAGGTTTTTTCTTGTCATGAATTTTTTGAGCGTTCTTCAAGGTAAAAAATGGCTCGGAAGGAATATCCGTGGAACAAAGAGCCTGTTTCCAACTCTCCTCATAGTGAAAAGCTGTGACACGTTCACCATT
>JBAPRV010000150.1:0-3959 GCA_049281295.1 Chlamydiales bacterium | reverse complement strand
GACAATCTAATGCGCATCGCTCGTCACCCAACTAACAAGTAGTTGGGCTTCCTCTCGATACTTGTATTTTGCCCCCTTCGCTCACCCCTTTCACGGCATTTTTTGCGCAAGGTGAGTTACTTATTTGGCTTAATTTTTTAACTCGTAGAGCCTTATTTGTCGAGCGCTTCGATATTGACTTAGCAGACCTGTTAGAAAAAAGTTGAATGGGGATCTACATCGATGTGCATTTTCACCTCTTTCGGCAAGGGGTAGTGAGCCAACAACTGCTTCAGTGCACTATGGACAGGGTAAATAACCGGGCCTCGAATAAGGCATTGGAACCGAAACCACCCTTTTATTTTGGCGTATCCTGAAGCGACAAGTGGATGTATGGTAAAGCTTTTCTCTAGTTTTTTAACCAAAAAATGCCGAATTCGCTCCCCTATCTGCTGTGTTAAATGAGCCTCTTTCCCCATAAAGGTCAGCTTGACTAAATGGGTAAAAGGAGGGAAATGAAAAAGCTCTCGGGTTTTGATCTCGGTTTGAAAAAAGGCTTCATAATCTTGCTGAGCCGCAAGCCTAATCGTACTATTATCAGGCATTTGGGTTTGGAAAATCACCTCCCCTGGAAGTTGTCCCCGTCCTGCTCTTCCCGCTACCTGAGTCATAAGTTGAAAAACATGCTCTGAAGCTCGAAAATCCGGAATATGCAATCCGGCATCGGTATTGAGGACCGCAACCAGGGTCACTGCGGGAAAATCAAGCCCTTTTGCAATCATCTGAGTTCCGATGAGTACATCCGCTTTACCTGTTTTAAACTGACGGAATAGGCGTTCATGACTTCCTTTGTGCCGTGTTGTATCGCCATCTATTCTAAGAGCGCGCACATCAGGGAATAGAGCATAAAGAGCCCGCTCTATCTGTTGAGTGCCAACTCCCCGGTACTTCAACGTGTCATGGCCATGGCATTGAGGGCAAATTTTAGAAGCAGCAGCAAGCTGATAGCCGCAAAGGTGGCATGCAAGCCTATTCTCGCCCAGATGAAAAGTGAGAGCTAAATCACAATGAGGGCATTTAAAAATATGGCCGCATACTCCGCATTGCCGGCTGGTGTGATAGCCTCGCCGATTTAAAAAAAGAAGAGTCTGCTCGCCCTGTTTCAGTCTTGTTTTGATCCCTTCAATTAGAGGCTCCGAAAAATTAGTAAATTGCCCTGCTTTTTCTATCTCTTTTTTCATATCGACAATCGTGACCTTTGGAAGCGTTGATCGGGTCGGCCGGCATGAGAGTTTAGAGAGTGTGTATTTACCTTTTTGCGCATTGTAAAAGCTCTCAAGACTGGGAGTGGCAGTCCCCAAAACAACGACGCATTGATTCAATTTTCCACGCATCACAGCCACATCGCGAGCCTGATAAGAGGGAGGCTCCGCATCCTGTTTATAGGCTCCATCATGCTCCTCATCCACAATGATTAGGCCTAAATCTTGAATAGGACAAAAAAGAGCAGAGCGCGCCCCAATTACAATTTTTGTCTCTTGGCGTCGAATGCGGCTCCACTCGTCATAACGTTCTGATTGGCTCAGACGGTGATGGATCACTCCAACTCGGTGGTCAAAACGCGCGCGAAACCGTTCCACCATTTGAGGAGTCAGTGCAATTTCAGGTAGAAGCATAAGGGTACTTAACCCCTCGTTAAGAGCTTGCTCAATAATACGAAGGTAAACCTCTGTCTTACCGCTACCTGTTATGCCAAAAAGAAGATGGGTTTCAAACCGTCTTAGAGAAAGAGAGGCGGCCATTTTATCATAGGCGGCTTGTTGCTCTTGATTTAAAGCCTTGGGCTTTGTTTTAAAATACTCTTCTCCCACAAGAGGAGAGCGATGAAGGGACACCTTACTTAAAAAGAGGCATCCCTTTTTAACAAGAGTTTCGACAGGGCTTTTAGACATCTTTCCTTTGTCTAGCAACTCAGTCAATAGCATGCCTTCTCGAGCTTTTAACAACAGGTCGAGCACCCTTGCCTGTGAGGGATGGGAAAGGCGGAGCTTAGCTGCAATCTTCTGCAGTTCAGGCTTAGTTTTTGATCGGCCTACCCACTGCTGCTGTTTGGGCTGGGTAGGTTGACGCACTTTGGAAGGGACGATAGATTTGAGAACCTGGCCAAGAGAGGCGCCATAGTAACGGGCCATCCACAACGCCAATTCTAGCAGATCTTTTTGCAATCTCTCCTCTTCGGGATGAACGGTATGGATAGGCAGCACTTTTGCAAGAGAAACCTTCTCTTTTATAGCGATGACATAACCCGTTCTCATATGCCCTTTGACCCGCACATTTACTCGAACCCCTTCCTTGACAAGAGGAATTTGCTCCATGGCAATGCCATAATCGAGGGGTTTGTTGATAGCTAGGTCGACGACGACTGACGCGTATTTGGGAAATGCCACTTTTTGAGGGTATTCCATAAAGTATGTTTTAAGTTGATATCCTCTAAATAGGATTCGATCTTAGCAAGAGGCAAAAGAGTCACTCCATCGACAGGGTAAAAACAATGGATTTCAAGATCGGCATAATGTTTCTGCATAAGAGTATAGGGAGCCAGGATTAGTTTGACAGAAGGTTCTTTCAGAGGCAATGTTTCGGCAATCATCACCCTTGCAGGGCTTTTTGTGTAGGTGATCGCTCGTGCTACGTTTTCTAAAAAGAGACGATGGGCCGGGTGATCTGTTGGCAGAAGAAGAATGACGGGAACATGAGGCTTAACAAGTTTTTCTCCCTTAAAAATGGCTCCAAAACTGCGATGAACCGCCTCGTCAGACTCCGGGAGAGGCATGGGATTGAGCGCCCAATTGCTTTTCTCCTCTTCCTGTTTATCTTCAATCCCAACCCGATTTTCAACCGGTTGGTTTTTATGTTTTTTTTCTTCTTTGAACTCCTGCTCAACCTCAGTTTGATTTTGAACCTGTGGCTTTTCAAAGGAAAAATCTTTCTGGATAGCAATAGCTTCTAACTCAAGCTTAGGTTTATCCGTTTTGGGCAAAGGCTTTTGATCGGTATAAGTAAAACGACACCCCTCTTCCCATTTTTGCTCTATCCAGCTCCGTGTTTCTTTGATTAATGCAATCCATTGCTGATGCAAATTAGACATATGAACCTGCCGGTAAAATGTTTTTTACATCGATTGCCATTGAAATGCATACGGGTTTTAAAAGATGACAAAAAAACTTTACGGATAACTCCATCATTTAAGTTTTGCATAAAAAAGCGTTTTTTTCTAGAAAGGTCTCTTTCCAGTAATAATTGTCCAAAAGCCCGTCAATTTTTCGCCCCAGCAGGGAGTAGGCCGCAACAATGGCTTCGATTGAAGCAAGCCCTCTTTTAGGATCAGAGCAATCTGTTTGTCGGCGAGGATAGGCGGTTTTTAGGGAAGCGGGAAGCGAACGGCCTATCAAAGAGGAAGGTAAGCAGAGGTTCTGCTCCATAGCCTGCACATATCGCCATGTCCCATCCAAAACCAGAAGACCTTTCGTTTGATCGGATATCGTCAACTCAGGAGCATCCAGAGTCAGTAAAATATAATCTTCAATGGGAAAAGGGCGGTTGGTCGGATAGGTGAAAAAATTAAAATCCGACCTTTGCTCCAGTCCTCGAAGCGTGCATTTTTTCAAATTTTCTTTTCTATGTCTTATAACGATAGTTGGAGGAAAATCCTTCATTTCTGCTATGTTGTGAATGATAATAAATAGAGTGACTTATTGTTTTAATTTTCGTAAATTAGAAAAAAGCCATGGAGGCTAAATTATGCGTAAATATCTTATATTAACCTTGATGTTATTTCTTTTAACAGCGTATGGGTTTGTTCAAGCAGATCAGATCCGTTGGTTTACTAACTACAATCAAGCCGTTCAGACTGCCCAGCAGCAGAATAAACCTCTTTTTCTTTTCTTTACCGGCTCAGATTGGTGTGGATGGTGTAAAAC
>JBAPRV010000149.1:0-5788 GCA_049281295.1 Chlamydiales bacterium | reverse complement strand
AGAAATGAAATATCCCTGGATCAAAGAGAATATATTTGCAGCTGTGGGCACCGGATGCATCGGGATCATAATGCAGCATTAAACTTAAGGGCCGCCGGGATGTCGGTCTAAAGCCTGTGGAGCTGCCTGGGTTGCTGGGAGCGAGGAATCAGGAATCCCTCGCCTTTTAGGCGAGGGAGGTTCAACACGCACTATCCCCGCATGGAAATCCAACTTTAAAGACCGTTGCGAAAGTATTGCATGCTGTTAAAGAATAAAAGCTCACCAATTTCAAACATCGTGGATTATGTGCAAAACACGATCACATAAGCAGAGAGCACTTAGAGGTGAATCGCTTGATTGTGCGCTGCTAGTGCAGCCTCTTTAATGGCTTCAGAACAGGTAGGATGGGCATGAGAGGCATGAGCTAATTCTTTGAGGGTCATTTTCTTTTCCATTGCCACTACCCCTTCATGAATCATTTCCGAAGCATTAGGTCCGACCAGATGCATTCCGATTAATCGATCGGTCGTTTTTTCCCCTATCACTTTAACCATTCCCTCATCATCTCCACTGCATCTGGCGCGAGGAACTGCTTTGAAAGAGACTTTTCCCACAGACAGGGAGAGTCCTGATTCTTTTGCTTCTTGTTCGGTCATTCCGACCGCTGCGACCTCCGGCCAGGTATACATGACATTGGGGATAGTGAGGTAATTCATCCGATTTTGATCCCCGGCAATTAGATCGACGACGGCAATCCCCTCTTCAGAGGCTTTATGAGCCAGCATTGGGCCGTTGATTAAATCCCCTATCGCATAAATAGTGGGAATGGAAGTGCAGAAAGAACCATCCACAATCACTCTTTTTTGAGGATCGGTTTTGATGCCCAGTTCTTCAAGACCCAGCCCTTCTGAATGAGGGCGCCTTCCTATCGAGATCAATACGACATCCCCTTCCAAACCGGAGGTTTTCCCTTGCGCATCTTCAATCGTTAGGTGCACTTGTTTGTTCTTTTTCTCCCCTCCCTGCACTTTATGCTTGAGGTAGAAAGTCATTCCTTGGTGCTTCAAAATTTGGAAGACGGTTTTTGAGACATCTTGATCAAGGGTAGGAGTAACCCGATCTAGAAGCTCTACCACTTCTATCTCTGCACCCATTCTTTGGTAGACCGAGCCGAGCTCAAGACCTATGATCCCGGCGCCGACAATCAACATCTTCTTGGGAATTTCCGAAAGAGAAAGAGCGCCTGTTGAAGAGAGTATCACCTTCTCATCAAAGGGAAGAAACGGGAGAGAAATAGGCTCGGAGCCGGTGGCTAAAATGATATGGGAAGCCTCTACCGTTTGGTCGCCCGCTTCAATCGTGGTGTTTGATAACAGGCGAGCTTTGGCTTGGATCGCTGTGATTTTGTTTTTCTTAAACAGGTAATCAATCCCTTTGACAAGACTTGACACGACGGTATCTTTGCGTTTCATCATTTGAGAGAGATTAATATGCAGATTGTCGTATTCGATGCCGTGCTCTTTCCCCTCCGTGTGTATTTTATGATAGTATTCTGTGGAGTGTAAAAGCGCCTTGGAGGGGATGCAGCCTACGTTAAGACAGGTTCCTCCAAAGGTTTTTTCTTTTTCAATGCAAACCACGCGCATCCCACGCTGCGCGGCTCGAATTGCTGCCACATACCCGCCGGGACCGGAACCGATAACAGCAAGATCGTATTTTTCCATTTTAACTCTCGGTATCTATGAACATTAACCTCGAGGGGTCTTCCAACACTTCTTTAATGTGCACCAAAAAGGAGACTGCCTCTTTCCCGTCGACAAGGCGGTGATCGTAGCTTAAAGCGAGGTACATCATAGGTCGTATGGTGATTTGATCTTCGATCACAACAGGCCGCTTTGCGATGGTATGCATCCCTAAAATCCCAACCTGCCCGGGGTTTAAAATAGGGGTTGAAAGAAGTGAGCCGTACACTCCTCCGTTCGTAATGGTAAAGCCTCCCCCCTGAAGATCATCCAAAGCGATATGCCCCTCTCTAGCCTTTTGAGCGTAGGTGCCGATCGTTTGCTCAATTTCGGCGAAGGTTAACCGATCGCAATCGCGCACCACCGGTACCACGAGCCCTCGAGGGGTAGCGACTGCAATCCCAATATTGAAGTACTCTCGATGAACAATCTCATCGCCATCGATATAGGAATTGAAATCGGGAAAAGTTTTTAGCCCTTCAACACTTGCTTTAACAAAAAAAGACATAAATCCGAGCTTGACGCCATGTTTTTCCTGGAAGCTCGTTTTGTATTTCGCTCGAAGGTCCATGATAGCTGTCATATCCACTTCGTTAAAAGTGGTGAGCATCGCAGACTGGTGCAAAGAATCGACAAGGTGGGAAGCAATGGTTTGACGAATCTTGGTCATCCGGCGACGAGTCTCATTTCCCTTCCTGACGGGTTCTGCTTTTTCAGGTGCTGCTTTTTTCACCTCTTCCCGTTTGGGCGGCGGAGTCGGCGCTTTCAACTCTGCTATAAACTCTTTTTGCATCACGCGCGCCCCTTCAGCCGGTTCCTTTTGTGGTGCAATGATTCCTTCCTTGGGCGGCGGGGCCTCTTCGACAGGCTCTTTTTTCTCTTTCTCAACAGTAGGGGCGGCTCCACTGTCCACCTCTCCTATCACCGTCCCTATGGTCACGTTGTCTCCTTCGCTAACCTTCCAGCTTATCACTCCGGAAATGGGGGCATAGAGCAGCTGCGTCACTTTCTCGGTTTCGAGCTCGACGATCTCGTCGCCCTCTTCGACTGCTGATCCGGATGGTTTTAAAAACGATCCTATAATCGCCTCGGTAATGGACTCTCCCATAGGAGGAATCTTGATCTCTTCTCTCATTCAAAAGCCATATTCATGAGTTGTTCATGTTCTTTTTCATGTCTTGAATGGGAGCCCGCTGCTGTAGATGCCGAACGGCGCCGCCCGACATAGGTCAGTTTCTCCGACACTATCTCCTCTAAAAGAGGAGCTATATAAGCATAAGCTCCCATATTTTTGGGCTCTTCTTGCACCCAATAATATTTCTTCACTTGCTTGTACTTCTTCAAAAGTTGCACAAGTTTGTCATGATGTAAAGGGTAGAGTTGCTCTAAGCGTATAATCGCCACATTATGGAGATTTCTTTTCTCTCTTTCCTCTATCAAATCGTAGTATATCCTGCCTGTACAAAACATCAAATGGGTACTTTTTCCGTTTTTCTGCGGATCATCGAGAATCTCTTGAAATGTTCCTTCGGTCAAATCCTCTATCTTGCTCACACAAGCGGGGTGTCGAAGCAATCCTTTGGGAGTGAAGATAACTAGCGGAACCCGGATCCCTCTTTTAACCTGTCTTCTTAAAAGATGAAAATACTGAGCCGGTGTGGTGGGATAGGTCACTTGAATATTGTCCTCACCCGATATTTGCAAAAACCTTTCCATCCGAGCTGAAGAGTGCTCCGGTCCTTGTCCTTCATACCCATGAGGAAGCAATACCACCAGCCCTGAAAAACGTTGCCACTTCTGTTCTGAACACGACAGGTATTGGTCGAAGATAATCTGTCCTCCATTGGCAAAATCTCCAAATTGCGCCTCCCAAATGACCAGAGCAGAGGGATAGGCCAAACTATACCCAAATTCAAATCCCAAGATGGCGTATTCGGAAAGCGAGGAGTTGTAGACGGTAAACAGTCCTTGCTCTGCCTTCAGGTGAGCAAGTGGAAAATAGCGCTTCCCTGTTTTTTGATCGACCCAAACAGCATGTCTTTGGGTAAAGGTCCCCCTTTGGCTGTCTTGTCCGGAAAGACGGATGTGAGTCTCCTCCCACAAAAGAGTGCCGAAAGCCAGATACTCACCCATAGCCCAATCAATCGGAGCTTCCCCCTCCACCATTTTTAGACGCCTCTCAATCAATCGTTTCAATGTGTTGTGAAAGGTAAATCCTTCAGGGATTTGACAAGACATACGACCCACTTGCTGAAGGGTTTGTCTGTCTACATGGGTTGAAATAGGTTCAAAAAGCTCTTCTTTGGTCGCTTTCCGGTACTCTTTCCAAACTCCTTGAAAGGCCTCTTCAAGCTGATTCTCTTTTTTGATTTTTAACTCCTCTAATTCATAATGCAGCCCTTTTTTAAACTCCTCTTCCAAATCAAGCGCTTTTTGCCGCTCAACAACCCCTTCTTTTATCAAAGCATCCCGATAGATCTCCCGAACTGACTTCTTCTTTCTGATAATTTGATACTGAAGAGGCTGTGTAAATGAAGGTTCATCACTTTCATTATGACCATATTTTCGATAGCAGGTCAGTTCAATGAAAACATCACAATGAAACCGTTGGCGAATTTCAACGGCAAGCTGTGTGGCAAAAACGCACCCTTCAGGATCTTCAGTATTCACATGAAAGACGGGGCATTCAAAGCTTTTGGCAATGGCGGTGCAATAAGAAGTGGAGCGCGATTCTCCAGGAAGGGTGGTAAAGCCGATTTGGTTGTTAACCACCACATGAATCGTTCCTCCTGTTGCATAACCTGGTATGGCGTTGAGCTGAACCGTTTCGTACACGATCCCCTGTCCTGCAAAAGAGGCATCTCCATGAATCAAAATAGGAACCACCTGTTTTTTTTCACCATCTTCTCGCTGAGTCTGTTTCGCTCTTACTTTTCCTTCCACCACCGGATTGACCGATTCTAGGTGACTGGGGTTGGCTGTCAAACTGATATGCACTTGTTTATCTTTGCCTATAATCACATTAGAAGAGTAGCCTTTGTGATACTTCACATCCCCGGTTCGTTCGATTAAATTTGGGTCAAGATAATCCTCAAACTCACTGAAAACCATGGAGTAAGACTTGTTTAGGATATTGGTCAGCACATTGAGCCGCCCTCTATGTGCCATCCCGATGACAAATTCATCCATGCCCAAGTTCGCGCCCAACTCAATAATTTCCGAAAGAATCGGAATCAATGTCTCCCCTCCTTCAAGGGAAAATCGTTTCTGTCCGACATATTTAGTGTGAATAAAAATTTCAAAAAGTTCAGATTTATTGAGTTGATGGAGAATGCTTGATTTACGCTCAACGGAAAAATTAGGGCGAAATCGAGTAGGTTCAATCCTATCCTGCACCCATTTTTCTAGATCAAGAGAATGGCATCCCATATATTCGATTCCGATGGATCCACAATAAATCTCTTCTAAAACGGCAATGATTTGTCTAAGAGGGGCTGTTTTTTCCTGAAGAAGACCGCAGGTAGGGAACGGTTTTTCTAATTCTTTCTCTTCAAAGCCGAGAATTTGGAGCGAAAGCTCTCGAGCTGGTGAAGGGGCATTTTCAGAAAGGGGATTAAATTTAGCTTGAAGATGGCCCATCCTCCGGTAAGTGTCGATCAAATTATAGATTCTTAAATCTGAGGCCACTTCGACAGGAGGGGCTCGATACTCTCCAAATTCCATCCCTTCAAAAAAGTAGCGCCAGCTCGGCTCAATAGAATTGGGATCCTTGAGAAATTGAGTATATTGTTTTTCGATCAATTCGATATTAGCCAAATGCATATAAGTAAAAGCTCGAGAGGAAGACATATTTTTATAAAAATGGTTTTATCTATATTGGTTTGTTATCCGACTAGCAGTTTGTATACCAATCTATGAAACTCTTTTTGAAAAACCTTGTGAGCCTCTCTTTTTCCAAGCAAGCACCGCTTTCTTATAAAATATTCTTTACAAAAAATAGAGGATTGAAAAAAAAGATCAGAGAAGGTACACCTTCTCCCTTTTCTGCGAGTATTGAATATGAA
>JBAPRV010000148.1:0-4248 GCA_049281295.1 Chlamydiales bacterium | reverse complement strand
TCTTGCAAGCTGAAAAAAATCTACATCTGAATTTTGGAGTTGAATGTCTTCGGGTGTATTCATTTTGCCTTCCTTATTGTTGAAGACAAAAGATCATAAACTAAACTTTATTTTTGATAAATGGTATTATTGGGCGCAAAAAAGAACAAAAAATCCTTCAATCAGCTTTTGATTCAAATAAAGCTGAGTTCATTGCTATTTATGGGAGAAGACGGATAGGAAAAACATATTTAGTAAAATCTTTTTTTGAAAAAAAAGGTTGTACCTTTCTATATGTATCTGGGATGAAAGATGGAACTCTTAAACAACAGCTTAAAAATTTTGCACATGCTATTGAATCTGTGTTGATACCAGGTTATGCAACGCCTTCTAGTTGGATGGATGCGTTTAATAAATTCACCATACTGACAGAGAAAATTCCATCGAAGAAGAAAATAGTTATTTTTCTAGACGAGCTTCCTTGGCTTGTTACAAAGAGATCCAAGTTTTTGCAGGCTTTAGACTATTACTGGAATCGTTATTGGTCACATGATAAGAGAATCAAACTTATTATATGTGGTTCTGCGGCTTCCTGGATTATCAACAATATTGTTCGCAATAAAGGAGGGCTTTATAACCGCCTCACGTATCAGATGCGCCTTGATCCTTTTTCTCTTAAGGAGGCTAAAGAATTTTTAATGGCGGGCCATATTCGCCTTAATAATCATCAAATTATTGAAATATATATGGTTACAGGGGGTGTTCCCTATTATTTGACTCAGATACAAAAAGGCCTTTCGGCAGCTCAAAATATTGAAGAATTGGCTTTTACAAAACATGGCGTGCTTTATCAAGACTTTGACATCTTGTTTGATTCTCTTTTTGATGAGGGAGAGGTTTACAGTAATATTGTTAAAACTATTTCAAAATATAGATATGGCATACAGCAGGAAGAACTGTTCTCACAATGTAAAGAAATCTCAAAAGGTGGAAGTGGTGTTCAGAAGCTGCGAGATTTAGAAGAAGCTGGTTTTATCATAAGTTATGTTCCTTATCAACATAAGCGAAAAGGAAAATATTATCGTCTTATCGATGAGTATGCAAACTTTTATCTGAAATGGATCGCTCCATCTAAAACGTCTCTTCAAAAGTTGAATAAAATCTCCTGGATGCAATTAAGGGAAACACCTAGTTGGAAATCTTGGTCAGGTTATGCATTTGAAACCATATGCCTTAAACACATAGATCAAATACGCAAATCTCTTAATATAGATACCCATTCCTCTGTTGCTACTTGGAGGCATATGGGACAAAAAGATGAAAAAGGAGCACAAATTGATCTTTTATTTGATAGAGCTGATAACGCCATCACTATTTGTGAAATAAAATATACAGATAATAAATTCAATATAGATAAAGAGTGTTTTTATAAACTGAAAAACAAAATAGAAGTATACAAAAATATTACAAAAACAAAAAAACAAATATTTTTGGTTTTCATTACTTCTTTTGGGTTAAAGCATAACATATATTCTGAGGAATATGTTTCTAATGTTCTTACATTAGATGACTTGTTTAGCTAAAATCTAAATCTCTAGTTTCTCTACCCATAGGGATGTATTTTGATAGGAGGATAGCTCCCTTCAAAATAAAATGTTCTCTTTGCGAAGACCGAGCTAACCTAGCCAAAAACCTTTCAAGCATAAGGTTTTGCCATAGGTCTACCGGGCCTCTAAAAGATTTTTCAATGGCCCAATAATATAGGTTTTTTTTGAATCCAAAACAAGAATAAGAGTGAAAAAACCGTATTGTTGAAAGCAATCGATTTGACCTGTGGAAAGAATGCAGCCCTTGAGATGTGATCTTTGCAATTTGCAAAGGCGACATGCTTCAATAAAGAAGGATTTACGTGGTTGTTGGAGCGAATATAAGCCTCTGATCAAAAATGAGTGTTAAGAAAACCGTTTTCGTTATATAACCCAGCAACTGGGTATTTTTCATGAAATTAGTCAATAAAACAAGATACGCTATTTTAGGGATACTGCTTGAAAAGCCTAGCACAGGCTATGAAATAAAATGCCTGATGGGGAGATCGACGGTTTATTTCTGGCGTGAGTCCGACTCTACAATCTACCCAATGCTGAAAGTTTTAGCAAAAGAAGGAAAAATACTATCTGAGGTCGTCTATACCGGAAAGAAAAAGAAAGAAGTCTTTTCGATTACGAAGGCTGGTCAGATAGAATTTAAAGCTTGGTTCGAGGGTCCGACAGGAGAGGAAACTCCACGCAATGAGTTTCTTCTTAAACTCTTTTTTGCAGTAGATCGAAATGAAGTAGTCAGATTGTTTCAGGAAAGATTAGAAAAAATTGAAAAGATACGCGAAGACTATAAAAAAATCGAAGAAAGACTGGAGAGTATAGCTGATTCTCCCCGTAGAGCAATCCGTCTTAGTGCATTGAGGTATGGGATCGCTCATCTTGAATCAGAAATTCAATGGTTAAATGAAGAGAAAGATAAGTAAAATGGGAAATAAAATATTAATCATTGGAGCGGGTCTTGGTGGATTGGCTTTGGCTCAAGGTCTTGTCAAATCTGGATTTAACGTTACAGTCTTTGAAAGAGATGAAAGTCCTACAAGCAGATCTCAAGGATATCGAATTTCGATTCGATCTCTCGGTATGAAAGCATTGGCTGCTATTCTTGCGCCTGAGATAATGAATCGTTTGTCTACGGCAAAAGTTGCTGATGTGGGCGATGGATTTATCTGTGCAAACGAAAAAATGGAGCCCTTTTTCAGTATTCCACCAGGGCAAGATGCTGCTATCCAGTTCCTTCGCTCGCAGTTAAGGAGTCTTTTGCAAGAAGGGATCAGCATTCAATGGAACAAGCATCTTGTCATGTTTGAAGATAAGGGCAATCAAGTGATTGCTCATTTTGAAGATGGATCGCATGCCACTGGAGATTTGCTTGTTGGGTGCGATGGAGGAGGATCAATCGTAAGAGAACTCTTCCCAGCAGTATATGGAAATAGTCTTGGATCGATTCCAAAGGTGATTGATAGCAATCGTGCTATCTTAGGAGGAGAGATTGATCGGACACCTGAGTGGGACATACTTCTTCCTCTAAACAAAACGGGATTAGTTCGATTTTTGGGTCCTCATTCTCATTACATGGTGGTGTGCTTTTCAGAACGTGCTGATAGAAGTCCCACAGTTTTTTGGGCATTTTCAGAAGAAATAGAAGATCGCAATGCCCCTTGGTATCAGCTTGATCAAGGATTTGAATGTCACAAGAGGATACTGGATCACTGTAAGCAGTTGATGGAGAATGAGCCTTGGCATGAGAATTTGAAAAAATTGGTGTGCGATACTCCAGTGGAATCGATAATGGCACCCTGGCTTATACGCACTACTCAATTTCCTGGCTCCAATCAATTTCCTATGGTTCCAACAGGTAGAGTAACTCTTCTAGGTGATGCAGCTCATGCTATGCCTACAGAGAAGGGGCTGGGTGGAAATAATGTGCTTGAAGATGCTCGATTATTATCGGCGCTACTAGTCTCTTCGCCAAAGCCTATCGACTGGGTAGGATTGATAGAAAAATATGAAAGAGAGATGTTTGCCAGGGTAAAAGTTGCGGTTCAGGAATCTGAAAATGCAGCTGAGTATTTTCGTAGTCTTTGCTCTCGTTCATGAATCATTATTTGATGTTTACCTATGTAACAACCTAACTTTATAGGGATGCCATAGCTCAAATCCCATTTGTTTAAGAGTTTTGGGCTGATGGCCTTGTGATAATCCTTCCTTGGTTACCGATGACTCTTGCATCGCCTAAGCAAAGTGGGATAGGGGTTGACTATGCTTCTTCCGATGGTGCCGAAATCTATGTGAACAAGATATTTGTGAAATGGGACAGGCAGGAATTGAACCTGCGACCTACGGATTAATAAGAGTGGGGGGCCGCCATCTTATCCAACATCAACTAGCCACTATGAGTCAGAAGATAAAAGGTCTTGGAAGAAATTGCCGCTGGGTTATGATCGACCAAAGTTACTCTTCGCTGTACTGCTGGTGTACCGCGTTTCATGATACTTTTGTTTCAGACATTTGGGTAGTCCTAAACATGTAGTGATTTTTAGACCCTTGATCTTTAGAATGCCTCTCTTGAAACCAGGGGAGTCGAATGAATATTGCTTGTCCACATTGCCACTGTCTTGCTGCTCGTAAAAATGGATCTACACACAATGGAAAGCAGAAATATCAGTGCCTT
>JBAPRV010000147.1:0-19139 GCA_049281295.1 Chlamydiales bacterium | reverse complement strand
GGGAATTATAAGCGCCAAGATTATTTGATAGAGCGGTATCAAGAGATCTCTAAGACACCTCTATTAATGGCAAATGATTTTCTACATGGTCTTTCCTTTTATTTACAAGGGGACAGCCTCACTAATTTATTTCTCTCAGAGAAACGATGTTCGGATTTGGGGAAGGCAGTAATGGCTCTCAACCGTCGAATTGGAGTGCATGTTCAATTCGATCGGGAGCGATCGGCTCACTCCCTTCCTTTGAATGAAAACCAAGCCAAAATGTTTCGCAAAGGAATTCATGGAGGGCAGGGTATTGTAGGAAAAAAAAGAATCAACAAAAATGAATGGATTACCTTTAACAGCAAACTCCCTTTTATAAATCAAAATGCTTCCTCCAATTTTTTGAAACAGCAGATAAGGGAGATTATTGGACTTAAAACATTAGGCATTTTTGATGCGACCGAGATCAAGTCCTCTTTGGAAGAAGAACTTCTCAAAGCATTTAGAGAACAACACGATGTCTTTCTTTTAGCAACTAATATAACCGAGGGGATACGGGCTATTTGCAAATTAGTACGATCTGGAAAAATTCAAGAAGAAGAATTAGATCGGCATGTCATGAAGATCTTGGTGATTAAATCTTTTTTTTTTAAATAATTTCTTTATTTAAATCTGATTATTATAATTGTTTATTTATTGTATAATAAATGCAATTAAATAAAATCTATGATCTTAAACATAAAAAAAATTATTGTCTGGATCAACCTAAGGCTGATTTAGGGAACAACACCTTTTAGGGCTGACAATAATTTTTTATACTATCTTTTATTTAAACTTACTATTTTAAACTTGTTTGCTAATAATTTCTATTAAGTTATCATTAATAACAAAATAACTATTCGGTTTTTATGTATATAAATAATTTATTGTCTAATAGGGCGCAAAATCCAGAAACAGAAAAAGAAGCATTTAATTATGCCAAATTCTCAGTGATTAACTTAATTGCTCTAGCTGCTTTAGGTTTGGGCGCTGTGACTATTTGGTCAGCTTCTTCCACTGCTCTTTTTACGGTAGCTCTTGCTGCAGAAATTGGAGGAAGCGGAGCTTTTTTATACACAAATTATAAGGTTATACGGTTATTCAGGGAGGAAATGAATCCTGTCACAACTGTTATTCCATCTGATAAACCTTCCTCTGACCCTCAGACAGTCTCTACCGACCTCGCTCCTATCGACCCCGCTCCTATCGACCCCGCTCCTATCGACCCCGCTCCTATCGACCCCGCTCCTGCTGTTCCACAACTAGAGCCTAATGAGCCTCGATCATCTATCACTGAGCCGGCAAAAGAATCTCGTGGGCCTTCTTCGGTAAATAGCACTTATTTAAATGTGGTTGAAAGCGTAAACCATTTTTTTGGTATCTCTCCTCAAACAAAACTTCTTGAACCTAGTTTGCAACGCGCAATTTATTCAGGAGATCTGGAATCGCTAAAAACAATGTTAGAAACAGTTGACCTCAATAGCAAGCTTCCAAATGGCGAGCTTCCGCTCCATTTTGCTGTTCGAGAAGGGCAGGTAGAGGCCGTAAAAATTCTGGTAGAGGGTGGAGCAAATTCTCTTGAAAAAGATTTCCAAGGACTCACAGCGGTGGATCATGCTTTTCTTCAAAACAATAAAGAGGCTTTAATAGCTCTATTTGGTCCAAAAGTACAAGAAAATTTTGCATCGGCAATTGATAGCCAAAACGCACCTCTTACAAGAATGGCTCTCAGAGACATTGAGAATATTGCAAATAAGATTTCCTCTGAAGAAGCAAAACAACAATATAACTCTCTTCAGCAAGCAGTTCTATTAGGACACTCTAATAGAGTAAGGGAACTCTTAGAAAAGGGTGGTGATATTCACATTGTCACAGGCTATCAAAGCCTTAGTCTTCTTCATCTTGCTGCCATTGGGAACTCTCCTGAAGCTCCTGCAATTATAGATCTATTGATTAAAAACGGTGTTGACGTCAACATCGAGGATGTCTCTGGGAAAACATCTGCAAGCTATGCTGCGGTAAACCCCACAGGAGATGCACTTGGACGACTTATCAAGCAAGGGGCTAACCTTATGCAAAAGGATAATAGCAACGTTACTCCTTTAGCTTTATTGGGCGCATCTGCGCAACAGAATGATCCCTTGAATCTTCCAAAATCCCATGCGTTATTATTTGCTGCAACTGTTATGCAAGTAGCAGGAAGTATGGCAATACAAAGCGGTTTAATTGGCCAGGAGGAGCATCTGATGATAATGATAACTTCTCTGTCAACTATTGGAGTCTTGGGGTTAATAGGAAATTTTTCTGAGTTTTATATACATCTACAGAACATCGATAAAACCTGGAAAAAGGCTTTGGCATGGTTTGGATACCTTTTCGTCGAAGCTGTACCAATTGTCGGAACGCCATTTATGCTATGGAGACTGTACAATGTGACAAAATCAGCCTTTGCTGGAATAAAAGTAGCTTATAATAACGCTCGTTACCGTACTTTTAAAGCTGCGCGAAATGCTATTTTTTATACTACTAATGCTGGAGCTTCTATAAACAAAATTTGGTTGCGTTATCAGTATGACTATGAAGTTTTTGCAAACGGCTATTATTGGATCAAAATTATTACTGCAAGCAATGAAGAGGAACAATTTAAGGCTTATGAAAACTACTACGCATTTTTGAGGAATCGTTACGGTGTTTCCCTAGATGGAAAAGATCCAATAACAGAAGTAGATCCAAGTGAGCTAATAGGCTTGAGTCCAATTGATCGTTTAACAAAAGAAGAGTTGAACCCGTCTTATGTCCCGCATGCTCTTATGATGATTGATCCTACCTTTACAATTGAACAATTACGTGAGCAAGGGGCTGCCCTTTACACAAAAACCTATCGCAATTTAATGCTCCATCATGTACACCCAGATAAGATAAATGCTAAAAATGCTGAACTTGCAGCTATTAATCTCGGCTTAGCTAAAGAGATTTTAGATAATTGGGTAAAGGAAAATACTTAAAAAGGATCTTAAGGTAACTATTCCTCTCATTTAAAATTCTACAGACCCAACCGGATCTTTTCACCTGCAACTTAATGCCCGGTCTCGTCAACTTATCCAAGTTGAATTTACCCTTGCTACTTAGGGAGCTGGCCAGAGTATGCTGCTTGTTTACGGAACATAGATAAAGCCTGGAAACAGATTTTAGCGTTGATGGGGTGGCTAATGTGTGAAGCTATACCGATTGTAGGAGTTCCATTTGCAATATGGAGAATGAGCAATGAAGCTAAATCAGCCTTTGTTGGAATAAAAGCAGCTTACAACAACGCTCGCTACCGCACATTGAAAGCTACACAGAATGCTATTGTCTATACTACTAATGCATGATCTTCGATTAACGGGATTTGGTTTTCGTTAAAGAGAGGATATGAAGATTTTTTAAAGCTCTTTAATGAACCGTCACGGGTAAGTGGGGAAGAGGAACGGGAGATCCAGGAAGAATATGAACAGGAGAAACGGAAGATCGAGGAAGAGCAACTGAAGATCGAGGAAGAGCAACTGAAGAGAGAAGAAAGGCAACGGAAGTGGGATCAAAAGCTTAAGAAGGCCGAAGAAGACCTTAAGAAGATCGAAGAAGAACATGAGAAGTTTAAAGAAAACTTTTTCTCAGTATTGGGGCTCCACTTTCCACCAAAAGTTGATCGTAGCGAATTAATAGGATTAAATATTTTCGACCGTCTAAGAAAGGGTTAAGTTTACAGTTTCACGACCATGCAGCCTTGCTATTATTCCCAGAATTAACTTTATACCAAGTGTTAAAGATGAGTAGTTTATCATTTAGAAAAGCTTGCAATGCTATATTTTTGCAAGTTCACCCGGATAAACCAAGTGGTTCTGAAGAGTATGCCAAAATGGTTACTCAAGCTATTACGACCTTAAAGGAGTATCGTAAAAAATTTGGCTGAATCAAATGACCCTTAGAGCCCTAAATAGTCTTTAGGGATTCATGTTAATTATGCAGGATGCTGGCACCTATAACAAGAGGTTCTGTTTAAGTCGTTAAGAGCTCCGCATTTAGAGCAAATCCACTGCACTCCATCCTCCAGATAGTAATAACCGTTTTCGTCATGGAAAATGCTCTGGGTTAATAAATAATTGCCATCCTGGCAGTAAATAACGATTCCTTTTTCGCTAAACACAATCTGATCAGCATATACGTAATGCCTCCCAAAATATTCTTCCCTATTTTCTGAAGTGACTCCATTCTCAATTCCATAACAAAATGATACTTGTGATAAAGTTAGCAATAGGAGAATGAGTATTGACTTGACACCTAAAAAAAACTCTTTCATTTTACTTTTGCTCCTAGTCTTGGATAAAGATAGCGTAAAGTTAAAGCAATGATCTCTTGTTGTCAAAAAAAAATTATCTTTATCCTGTTTTTTTCTCTCCTTGCTCTGTTTCAAGATTTGTCGGCATGGGAAATGGAAGAGCAACTAAATCAACTCACTTTTGAGGAGAGAAAAAGTTTAGAGTACTTCTTTTCAATTGCTATTAAAAAAGATCATCTCGGTCATGTTTTATTTTTTTCGGACAAGCCTGCTTGTCTTATTGGGGCAAATGCTTCAAGCAATCAGAGCAAGCAAGATGCTCTATTTACGGAGGGATGGAAGGTTTGGAAAGAAAAAGAGCATCTTTTTCCTCATCCGAATTTCCTGATCTTTCATGAAATTGTTGATTTTGGCGATAACAATTCTGCGTTGCACATCTATTTTATTAATAAAAAAACTCTATCTAATCTCATTTCAAAAAATGAAGAATTTTTTAATGAATTCAAGGATTGTTATTTATCAAACTTAGAAAAAAATAAAATAGATTCCTTGGCTGATGCTGATCAGGCTTTTGTAGGTGTGTTGCTTGGCTATGGAATTGAGGCTTCTAAGGCTTATAAATACAACAAGATCAAAAAAAATCCAAAAGATAGTACGCTGGAACTCATATTATGTGCGAAAGATGGCGAAGTGACCCTTAACAAAAGAGCCTCGAATACACGGTACTCTTTGACTTGTGTAGTGGATAAGGAGGTCAATGTGCTCCCGGTCACTTTTTTAGGGAACCCCTCTTCAAAAGAAGTGCAGATGCTTCAGAAAAAGTATACAGAGCAGCGCAGCGAAATCGAGGCAATTTTTAGGAAAAAGGAGTTGCTGAAAACCGCTCTTAAGGCTTTATGTGAGACACGTTGAATTTTATTTTTTTCTAAATTTTTTAAATAATTTTTGAAAAATATTGCCTTGAGCGGCTTTCTTTTCAAATGTATTTATTTTAGCCTCTAAACCTTTAAATGCTTTGGCAAGTTTTCCTATGCTGCGCATTTGAAATAAATTCTCTTTAAACTCTTCATAGGGTACGGCCGGAATACCGTAATAGAGACCGCTTTTTTTAAGTGATTTGCTCACGGCGCTGCGTGCTGCAACCGTTACATTGTCTGTAATGTAAATGTGCCCATTGATGCCCACTTGCCCGCCAATGACCACGTTGCGCCCTGTTTTGGTGGATCCTGCAATTCCCACTTGAGAGACAATGATATTCCCTTCACCTAAACAGACCTGGTGGGCGATTTGAACCAGATTGTCGATCTTTGTCCCTTTGCCGATGCGTGTTGTTTTGTATCGGGCTCGATCTATCGTTGTATTTGCCCCTATTTCAACCTCATCTTCAACGACCACTTCACCAAGCTGTTTCAAAGGAAAATGTTTCCCTGATTTGTCTGTGAAATAGCCGAACCCGCACGAGCCTATTACAGCGCCAGGTTGGATCATCACTTTGTTTCCTATCCGGCACTTCTCACGAATCACGACATTGGCATGAATGTGACTCATGCTCCCAATAGTACTCTCCGCTCCGATAAAAGATCCCGCTTCAATAATGGTCCCATCGCCTATGGAAACCCCCTGATCAATGACAACGTTTGGGCCTACGGTCACGTTTTTACCCATTACAACCGTTTGGTGGATAATGGCGGTTGGGTGTATGTTACTAAAACTCGATGGGATAGGCTTAATAAAGAGTTCAATCACTTTTTGGAAAGCAAGTGAAGGATGGGGATTGAGCAGAAAATTCTTCCCATTTAGGGGAGTATAGTCAAGGGGAACAAACACCACTCCTGCCTGAGATTGGTGAACTTGCTTTTGATAGCGCGGGTTTTCAAGAAAACAGGCGTGTTGAGGACCCGCTGACTCTAGATCCTCGACACCTTCAATTCGATAATTTTCATTCCCTGCTAGCTTAGATCCAGTCAAATCAGCCAGTTCAAGCAGGGAGTAAGAGCCTTTCTCACTCATTACTGCCCTTATCAGATCCTAAAAAGCCTGCTTGTGCTTTACTTTGAAGTTCGAAATGTCTGTCCATTTCATGCGTCACTTCATCAGTGAGATCTAAAGAATTAGAGTAAGCAAAAGCCGAATCTTCGTTGAGTATCATGTCAAGTCTACGCTTTTCACGAATTTTTTCAGAAGCTAGGCTAACCTCTTCATGCATCGTTTGCAACATTTTATAATTGGCTTGGTTTAGAAGTTGGTAGTACTGGTTTTGATATTGCGCAAATTCTTGGCTAAGCAATTGAAATTTCTGTTTTAACTCATCTTCTGCAGTAGGAGATAAACCATCCATATAATCTTGATCTTCAAGCTTTTTAGCTATTTCTTCTAGCTCTTTATTGGTTTTTTCAAGCGTTTCGGTCATCTGGTTTTTAAGGGCTTCAAAAGCGTTCCTCTCATGTTGACCCTGTTTGGATCTTTCTAGGCAATGTTTAAAATTGACAAAACCAAGGTTGAGCTCTCGAGCCTGTGCTTTACAAAACCCTCCAGCAAAAAGTATTGTAAGTAAAAGAATTGGTAGTTTTTTCATATATTTCCTCCATTAAAAGTTTCCTGCAACACCGAAGAAGAACCGTTGAGCATTGCTAACCGTTCGTCCATTGAGCTTCTCAGTTGGATGGATGGGCCATCCCAATCCCATAATCAATGGCATATTACGCATAACCTCTGCTCGGATTCCAAAACCAACACTCGCCGCTTGCCTCCCCACTGTGAATTCAGAAAAAGAGACATACCCTGCATCTACAAAAACAAAAGCATCAATACAAGGCATTTTCAAAAGATTGTGTTGGTATTCTTGAGATATCAGATAGGAAGAGAGACCTCCTCTAGGCTCATTGGGTCCAAACTTGGGACCGATGATAAAAGGGCGGTACCCTCTGACAGTCGTTTCTCCTCCCAGGAACAATCGTTCACTTAAAGGGAGCTCGTTGGGTGTGGTAGATCCATAAGTCTTGACAAACTGAATGTCTCCTCGAAATTTGTATGTACCTCTCCTGCTGAATGGGTAATAGAAGGCATTGAGGTAGCTAAATCTCATAAATTGATAATTACCGCCCACACCCGCTAATTCGTAAATGAAACGGGATCTAAGCCCGCGCGTGGGTCGTCTTGGTCTATCGGTGGAATCGTAAATTAGGGAAAATCCAACCGCAGAGATCATACCTGATTGCTGGCCCTCCTGCAATATTTGGGGGTCATTTTTATTGCGGAAGCTTATATGGGTGTGATTTGCACGGTAGTGAAAGTCGTTTTTTAGATAGGGATTCCAAATATAGGTTGCGTGGACATTCCCTCCGTATGTTTTAATATCATAGGCTCGCGATATAGCTCTGTTATCGCTTTTTTCGAGATCAACCCCGACAATCCATGGGGTGTCCATAAAGTAGGGTTTGGTCCATTGAAGGAGATAGCTGGTTTGTCGATCTCCAATGTTCACTTTGAAATGAGTATATTCTCCCCCTCCACGTAGAGCCCTGGGTCCTCTTTCAAATAGACGGGTCGCTCCTGCAATATTAAAGTTGCTTTCACTGATTTCAAATCCTCCGAAGAGTTGATCGAGTGAGCTAAAACCGAAAAAAAGGCCCATACTGCCTGTATCACTCTCTTCTACTTCAATATAGACATCTCGGTAACGTCTATTAGTTGTAGGATCATCCAGTTGAGAGGTGACAGCATAGACGTTGACCGCTTCAAAAAGCCCAGTATTACACAGGCGGGCCTCCGTCGCTTCAAGCTTGCGGTTGCTAAAAATTTCTCCAGGGCAAAGCAATGTCTCATTCAAGATAACCCTTGTTTGCGTAGAACAGTTGCCGAAAACGTTGATCAATCCGACGTAATACTGTTCGCCCTCGTCGATCACTATTTCTATGTCATAGATGGGGCGATCATCGCGCAAAGATAATTGAACATCTACAGTGGTGTCGATATAACCGCATCGACCATAGAGATCGGAAATGGCCTGAATAGTGCATCGAATTTTTTCTGGAGAGTAGAAACCATCCCGCCAAATTTGGCACAATTTCCATATCTGTTCGTCTCCATACAAGGTATTGCCGGATAGAGTGACCTCTCCAATATAATAAGGACACCCCTTGTCAATAGATATAACTAGGATGATGCGATCTCTTTGAGGAGCCTCTTCGACGCAAAGATGCACCATCGCATCCGCATATCCCTCGTCTTGAAGAAAATTGATAATTTGCAATCGGTCGTGTTCGATCATTTCAGGATGATAAATCCCGCGGCCTGTATACCAATTCAGCAATAGATTATATTTTTTTGTGAGCATAAGCTCGATTATCTCATCTTCTTCTCGAGGTGTAAGGCCTTCAAAACGGATTTCCTTGATTTTTCCTGCTCGACCTTCGCAAATATTAATATGAATGTCAATTTGATTGAATTCTTCAATAGGGATTATTTCGTAATCAAACTCAGCTTCAAAGTATCCTTTTTTTACATACAGTAACTTAAGTGCATTAAAGGCTTTTATGAAAGCCTCCCTTTCAAAAACCGACCCGGTATCTAATTCTAATTTTTTTTTCAGTTTTTTTGTGGAAACATGTTCGTTTCCACAGAAATAAATAGATCTAACAATGGGTTTTAACCAGACTTGTAAAGTGATATGAATCTCATTGTTAATGACTTTGATTGTAGGCTCGATCCGATCATACTCTTCAACGAGCATCTTTAAATCTTCATCAAATTCGTTTTGAGAAAAATAGCCACCGATTTTTGTTTGCATACGGGTGCGTACTGCATTGACATTGAATGCTGTAGTTGAGGGGAGATTCTCTACCTCCACTTCTATTTTAGCCACGCGTAACTGTTCGTATTGCTGCCCGGTCATTGTTAATGGAAGGCATAGTAATATCATCAGTAAGGAGAGAAAAGGATATTTAATAATCATTGTTTTTAACGCGACATCGATTTTAAATTGAGTGAGATCGTACGAAAATAGGAGCTATTATTGCAAGTCTTAATCCCTAATTAGGCACTCAGTACGCATTCATTGATCTTTTGTAGAATTGTGAGTTTAACGCACAGTATCAGTAAGAACCTCGATCTATGAGGGCTCGAGCAAGTGTTCCTCCGTCGATAAAATCGAGAGGGCTTCCTAATGGGAGACCCAGAGCGAGGCGGGTTGTCTTTACTCCTAAGGTGCTAAGCTCCCGTTTGAGGTAAAGCGCCGTTGCATCTCCTTCAAGCGTGGAATCTAGAGCTATAATGACTTCTTTTATGCCAAGAGATTGGATGCGGGTTTTGAGCTTGTCAATCCTTTTAGAATCAGGCGCTTTTTGGTGAATAGGAGAGAGAAGTTCACCTATCACATGATAAAGGCCGCGGTATTCGCTGGTCTCTTCTATTGAAAAAATAATTTTAGGGGAGGCGACGATGCAAAGCAGTTCTTGATTTCTTCGATTTAAATCGCAGAAACGGCAGGGCTCATGTCCTTTTAAACTGCCGCATTCAGGGCAGAATGTTAAATTTTTTTTGATATCTCTAATGACTTGGCCCATCTCATTGAGTTTATTCTCAGGCCAATCGAGGAGATGGAAGGCAAAGCGCTCGGCACTCTTGATGCCAATGCCAGGTAATTTTTTTAATACATCGATGAGTTTAAGCAAATGATCCGGATATCGCATGATTCTATTTTATTTTAAAAGTGGATTTGCTAAAATGTTTCTTTCATATCTTCTTATATTGCAAGGTTTTTTTAGTGATGAAGCAAACTGTTATTGTTGGAACAGGTGCATACCTTCCTGAGCAAGTGCTTTCCAATCATGATTTGGAAAAAATAGTTGATACGTCAGATGAGTGGATTGTGTCGCGCACCGGCATGAGGGAGAGACGTATTGCTGCCAAGAATGAGTTCGTATCAAATATGGGTGCAGCTGCGGCTAAGCTAGCGCTCGAAGCAGCGAATAAAACAGCACAGGAAATCGACCTCATTTTAGTGGCTACCTTAACCCCTGACTATGTCTTTCCAAGCACTGCGGCTTTGATTCAGACTGCTTTAGGGGCAGGGCAAGCAGCCGCTTTTGACTTTCAGGCTGCTTGCACAGGCTTTTTGTATGGCCTTAGCATTGCAAAAGGATTTATTGAAGGGGGAATCTATAAAAATATTTTATTGATTGCTTCTGAAAAACTCTCTTCAATCGTCAACTACAAAGATCGCAGCACCTGTGTTTTGTTCGGCGATGGGGCGGCAGCTGCGGTGATTAGCAATCAAGGGGCAGGATATGCGGTTCAAGAGATCTGTTTAGGGGCGGATGGAGAGTTAGCTGAATTTTTAGTCATGCCGGCCGGCGGATGCCGCTCTCCCGCTTCTCATGAGACAGTTGAAAATGAACAACATTACATTTCAATGGGGGGCAAAGAAGTTTTTAAACATGCAGTGCGTCGGATGGAAAGTGCAGCAAAAGAGTGTTTGGAGAAAGCCAATATGGATGAGAAAAAGATCGATTGGCTAGTGCCTCACCAAGCAAATGAGCGTATTATCGATGCGATAGCCAAACGGTTTCAAATTAGTGAGAAAAAAGTATTCAAAACGGTCCATAAGTATGGAAATACCTCAGCCTCTTCGATCCCCATTGCACTAGACGAGCTGATTCGTGAAAAGCCAATACAAGAGGGGGATAATCTGCTTCTCGTAGCTTTTGGTGCAGGCTTTACATGGGGAGCTACCATTTTAACAAAGATAAAATGATGAATCTTTAAGGATAAATTCATGAAAAAAACAGCTTTTCTTTTTCCAGGCCAAGGAGCTCAGCATGTAGGAATGGGAAAAGATTTTTATGACCATTATAGTTTGGCAAAAGAGGTGTTTCAGCAAGGAGATGACCTTTTAAAATGCCATCTTTCCAGGATCATTTTTGAAGGGCCGATCGCTACTTTGACGCAAACGCGTTATGCACAAACAGCAATTTACTTGACAAGTGTTGCCATTTTGCGTGTGATAGAAGAGAAATTTCCCTCTTTAAAACCATCTGTCTGTGCCGGATTGAGCTTGGGCGAGCTAACAGCTTTAACGGCAAGCGGTCGAATCTCTTTTGAGAGCTGCCTCTCCCTTGTTCAGTTGCGAGCAGAGGCAATGAATGAAGCCTGTGAAGCTACTCAGGGAGCAATGGCAGCGATTTTTGGCCTTTCAGTCGAGGAGATAAGAGCTATCGTCAGCGGCATAGATGATTTGTGGGTAGCAAACTTTAATACGCCGCAACAAATCGTGATTTCAGGGAGCCCCGAGGCTGTGGAAAGGGGTATCAGTGCGGCTAAAGCAAAAGGGGCTAAGCGAGCGATTCCCCTTAAGGTGCATGGAGCTTTTCACAGCGGGTTGATGAAAATAGCGCGAGAAAAGCTTAGAGAGCCGATCGGGCAAATGGAGCTTATGGAGAGCCCTGTTGACCTTGTTATGAATGTTGCCGGAAAGGTCGTCAACGATCAAAACAGTATACGCGGCCACTTGCTTGAGCAGGTGACCTCTTCGGTTTTGTGGGAGCCGGGTATTCGTGCTGTGATGAATAAGGAAGTTGATCAATTTATCGAGATAGGTCCCGGTAAAACCTTAGCAGGCATGAACAAACAGATCGGGGTACCCCAGCCCACGCTTACCGTAAATACTATCGAAGATTTGGAGAAATTATGATTTTAGGAAAAGTAGCCATCATTACCGGTGGTACTCGAGGTATTGGACAGGCTATAGCCAAGAGATTTATCGAAGAGGGTATTTCTGTCGCTTTATTTGCAACGAATGCTGAAAGGGGCAAACAGGTCGTTGAAGAGCTTCAACCCTCGCTAAAAGAGGGGCAAAAAGCGCTTTTTTATCAAGTAGATGTGGGCGAGCCAAATCAAGTTAAGCAATGCGTTCAACAAGTTTATTGCGATTTCGGACAGGTTGATATTCTGGTCAATAATGCCGGAGTGAGTCGAGATAATCTTTTATTGAGGTTAAAGGAAGAAGAGTGGGAAGAAGTAATTAATATAAATTTGAAATCTGTTTATAACATGTGCCGGGAAGTGGTTCGGCAGATGCTAAAAGCCCGAAGCGGAAAGATTATAAATATTACTTCAGTGGTGGGTCTTCAGGGGAATGCGGGTCAAACCAACTATGCCGCTTCTAAAGCTGGAATGATTGGGTTTACCAAGTCGCTTGCCAAAGAAATCAGCAATCGCAATATTTGCGTGAACTGCATTGCGCCCGGCTTTATCAAGACCGATATGACAGATAAGCTCAATGACAAGCAAAAAGAGGCTATTCAAAGCCAAATCCCTATGAGAAGATTGGGAGAGCCTGTCGATGTGGCTAACGCCGCTGTTTTCTTGGCAAGTTCTCTGGCCGATTACATCACCGGCCAAGTTTTGACAGTCGATGGCGGGATGGTGATGTAGGAGGCTTGCCAAAAAGCCAATTAGATAAGTATAATGGATAATTTCCAAAAAAATAATTAGGAGCCCTTTTTATGACAAAAAAACAATCAGAGGAGACAACCATGACTCTAGAGCAAGAAGTAATTGATATTGTTGTCGAGCAATTAGGCGTGGATGAGAAAGACGTTACGACCGAAAAATCATTTATTGAAGACCTTAATGCTGACAGTCTAGACTTGACTGAGCTAATTATGACATTTGAAGAGCGTTTTGGTTTTGAGATTTCAGAAGAAGAGGCCGAAAAGCTAAAAACAGTGGGCGATGTCATCAACTATATCGCGCAGAAAAAAGGAGAATAATACTTTTTTTTATCGGCTTCGGAAGCCGATATTCTTCGTATAAACTTCTAAAAATGCTATAGCTACAGAGGGGCATTCAGCTATAATGCTCAACAGATAGGATTGTGAAAGAGCCAATAATGTGACAGTTGTTTTACAAACAGCATTATAGGCTCTCGGTTGTCCGTTAAATATTGCTTCTTCTCCAAAAAACTCTCCTTCCGTCAATTCAATGATTTTTTTCCCTGACTTATCTTGAATAACAACAGTGCCTGAGACGATCAAATACATCCGGTATGCCTCTTGATTCACTTGGAAAATTTTCTCTTCTTGTTTGTAATGCAGCCGTTCCATTTTATCGGAAATAGTTAAGAGCAAATCGAGGTCTACCGACTCAAAAAGAGGGGTTTTTTTCAAAAGAAAAGCTTTATCTAATAGGTTCAAATCGTTCATTTTACAAATTTAAAAAGGCGTGGGAAAAAGAGCGCAACCCTTTCTCTTTATTTTCTAAGTTTTGACTCAAAGTTTTTTTCCAGTCAGCTGTTTTAAGGCTTCTTTTAAGACCGATTGACACAACTTGATCGGCTAGAGAAGGAGAATCAGAGAGAGCGTCTAATAACTGTGTAAGATTGAAAGGCATTCGACCTCCTTTAAGGTAGTGATGTAGCTTTTGCTCCGGGTGTCGTTCATCGATTAGAGGCTCTAAAAGAGCAAACACTCGCGGGTCGCATGCTTTTTCTAGAGATTCGATTGCTTGGCCTCGAATTTTTCGATTTTTACTCCTCAAGGTGTAAGATAAAACTTCAGACTCTTTAATAGCACATCCATTTCCAACTAGCTGAATGATAAAGTCGATTATTGAGTGGTACCTTGTCATAAGAGTATTGACAAGGATCGATAAATCGTGTTGAGGAACTTGTTGTTGAACCGTGTGCGAATGATAGAAATAAAAGTAGGCTCTTTCAATTTCGGCATTGATGATGGAGGAGAGCTCTTTACGTAAAGAAAGCAGATCAAGTTGACTTAAAATCTTTCCAGCTAATAGCCGGCATCGATCATGCTCTTTCTCTCCTTTCATAATCTCAAGGAGGGTAGGAATGGCTGGTTTGCCGACGGTAAGCACAATGCGTTCTACCTGTTTCCGCTCACTAGAGCGAAAGTGAACGGTGGCTAAGATTAACTCTTTGACTGAATCGGGAGAAATCATCTTTTCTAAGGCATTTAAGCAAAAAAGACGTACTTTAAAGTCTCTGGCAACAAAGAGGTGGTTAATAAGAGCCTTGCTATATTCTTTGTGGCTGGGATCGGCGATCAGGGCAATTGATTGGGCGGCTCGAACGGAAATGGTGGGAGAGGGGTGATTTAAGTAAGGGAAGATGAATGAGATATTTTGGGGGTTGTTCTCAAAGCCGAGTATTTTCAACCCGATGCAAATCTCCTGTTCATTTTTTGAGTCAAGTAGAACACGAAGATTTTCAGAGGCAAGCAATTGGTACTGAATGTCTTTTTTTAAGGAAAGAATAGCTGCTCCTCTAAGTCCTAGATGCTGGCTATTAAGGTCATCTGCAATCTGTTCTGGGTGCAGCAAACAGTGGCGAGCAAAATGGAAATGGATACCGCTTTTAATGGAGGAATGAGGAAAAAGAAGCCTCCATCTTTTCAGCTGTCGGATGACCAAAGAGTGCTTAGCCCATGGACTATCATTTAAAAGCTCGATAGCTTTTAACTTGCCTGGAAGAGAGAGAGCATTGATATGATCGAGAATTCTTGGAAGGATGCGAGGGTTGCCGAGTTTCAGCAGACACTCATAAGCGAGCAACTGACCCTTTTCATCTGTCTGATTTTTGAGGTTTGAAAGAAGCAAAAACTCTGCCTGCTTTTTCACCTTGGGTGAAAGCTGAGCTAACCAATCAGCGGCCTTTTTCTCAAAGCGAATCGTTGTAGCTGCTAAATTTTGAAAAATAGCTCGCGGGTAGTATATTCTCAGAAGAATCACAACGCCAAATGAAATGAGAGATAATAAAAATCCAAGAAAAGCTACTTTTGTTTGAAACAGCAATAAGAAAAAAGCAGTGGAAAACATCGCGCTAGGCTCGATGAAAGATTCGACAAAGATTCGCACCTGATTTTTAACTTTGCTGGGAACGCCCGAAATCAGCAAATTGAGATTATTGTCGTCAAAGCTATAAGCCATCATCTCTCTCATGATCATGGCAAAAACGGCAATCGGGAGGGCATCTTTGCAAATCCATGCCGAGAAAAGAACGCAAAAGACAGAAGGGGCGATTATGATAATATTGTTTATGCCTATTTTCTTAACCAAACGACCATAAAACCAGATCCCAAAAAACATATTCAGAAGGGCAATCCACATTCCGCATCGCCCTAGAAATTCTGTTAGCTCTTTTTCGGGCCTCCCTGAGAAGGCTCTTTCAAATGACTCCATATAGTTGTATTCGGTCGTGACGACCAGCAATTGCATAGAGAAATAAAAAAGGAGTAAATAAAGAGTATATTTTGATTTCAAAACCCGTTGAATGAGTGTTTTGAGAGATAAAGAGGAAGTTGTGTCTATATTTTCGGAATGCTCTTCGAGAACAGGGCGCACAGTAGAAGAAATGAGAAAAATAAAAGGGAGTGAAAGGATCATAGTTCCGATAAAAAAAAGAATTAACCCATCTACTTCTAAATATTTAAATAGAAATGAAATAACCCCTCCGGCTATGGCATCACCCAGGAATAAAATAGAGTTAAACTGGCAAAAAAATCGTTTTCCATCTTGTAGATCAAAATATTGATCTACGAAAGCCCAATAAACTATGTAAGTAGAGAGGGGGGTGACCCATCCCATAACCTTGTAAATAAACCAATAGCTCTTGAGTTGAGATACTTCGGTATAATAGAGTAGAAGAAAAACAAAATTTGAGAGAATCCAAAGTGAAATAAGGCCGGTAAGAAGATAACGAATAGAAAATCGGTTGAGCGAAAAAATGAGAAGAACTGAAAAAACACAGAGGGTGCAAGCGATAGCAAGATAGGATTGAGGAAGGAGTTCTGTGCCTATATTCTCAAGAAACATCCCTTCTGAAAGAGTAAAGGTACCATAACTGCCTATACTCCATAAGAGAGCAAGCAGGATAAAGGGAAATGTTTTTCTTCCTTCCCCTTGACGTGGTTTAAAAAACGAACCCATCCCTTTTCTCATTTTTTACATAAGAGCAATGGCTCTATAATGAATTTTTTAGTGCAATGTCATAGTAATTTTGAAGAAAAAAATAAACTAAATGAATAATGGGAAAATTATACCCTTCTTAAGGGATAAACTCAAGGTTCGTTAAGATTTTTTCTCCCGAAGAGCTTGAAAATATTTGAGCCTTTTGCAAAGTTCTCTCTCATATCCCCGCTCAACAGGTTGATAAAAGGTCTGCCGTTCGAATTCGTCAGGGAAGTAATTTTGCCCGGAAAATCCCTCTTTAGTATCATGGTCGTATTGATATCCCTCCCCGTATTTTAATTGTCGCATAAGTTCTGTAGGGGCATTTAAAATAATTTTTGGAGGGGAAAGGTGGTTAGTCCGGCTAGCTGATCGACGACTCGTTTGGTAAGCGGTATAAAGAGCATTACTTTTCGGGGCAAGAGAGAGGTAAACAACTCCCTCTGCAATGGCCAACTCTCCTTCGGGAGATCCTAGAAGATGGTAAGCATCGCGAGCAGCCATTACCAGTTTTAGCGCCTCAGGATCTGCGAGACCGATGTCTTCTACTGCCATCCGAATCAAGCGGCGGGCTATATAAAGAGGATCTTCTCCTCCCTCAAAGAGCCTTGCCAACCAATAGAGAGCGGCGTCGGGGTCTGATCCACGCACCGATTTATGTAGAGCGGAAATAAGATTATAATGGCCCTCTCCCTGCTTATCAAATAGGGCAGCTCGCCGTTGCAGGATGGGAAGCAAGGCTTGAACAGAAAGAGGTTTTTGAGGAGCTATAGACTCTATGTTCTCAATCAAATTGAACAAATACCGTCCATCTCCATGAGCATTTTCGATGAGTAAATCTTTAGCTTCAGGTTGAAGAGGTAATGGGGCTATATTTTTTTCGTAGCGCTCAATTAAAGATTTAAGCGCTGCTTTTTCAAGAGGATGAAGCTCTAAAACACGGACCCTAGATAGAAGGGCATTATTCAGAGAGAATGAGGGGTTCTCGGTAGTAGCCCCTATAAGGGCAAAGGTTCCATCTTCTAGATAGGGAAGAAAAGCGTCTTGCTGTGATTTGTTAAATCGATGAATCTCATCGACAAACAAGAGAGTGTGCCGGTTGAAAAGAGGGGAAGATCGGGTATCTCTCACCACCTTTTTTAGCTCGGCGATACCGCTAAAAACAGCACTAAAACTGACAAAACGAAAACAGAGAGCTTTAGCATAGAGTTTAGCCAGAGTTGTTTTTCCAGAGCCTGGAGGCCCCCAAAAAATAATTGAAAGAGGCCTTTTTTGATTCAATATTTGAGTCAAGAAACCCTCCTTCCCAATGAGGTGCTCCTGTCCTACCACCTCTTCTAGAGAAAGTGGACGAAGGCGTTCGGCAAGCGGAACAGACATAAAATTAAGTTTAGCTTCTACAAAGAGGTTTGGATTTGCTGCAGTCAGGCATTCGTAAAGCATTGATTTTTTTCATACTAATACTTACACGAAATAACATATTTCATTAATTTTTGCTAAAGGACAATTTTAGATCTATAAAAAAATGATATTCTGTTATATTTTGTCGTAAACTTTTCTTTTTGAAACTCATCTTATCCAAAAAATTTCATGAAAGGGGTGAGCGAAGGGGACAAGATACAAGTATCGAGAGGAAGCCCAACTGCTTGTTAGTTGGGCGGGCGAGCGATGCGAAAGTAGATTGTCCTCTGCAGTCAGCCTATTCTGGCATTTTTTGGATAAGGTGAGTTTAAAAGATAATTATTCCAGTCATCGGATGGGAGAAATTGTATACACCCCAGAAGAATGCCGCCAAATGAACCGCTCAATGCGCCTCTCATTTTTTGTGGGTGTGTTAATGCTGTTTTTGAAAACCTATGCATATTTTATAACTGGCTCTGCGGCAATTCTTTCAGATGCAGCAGAATCGGTTGTGCATGTCTTTGCAGTAGGCTTTGCCGTCTATAGCATGTGGCTCTCTCATAAACCTGCTGATGTAGATCACACCTATGGGCATGATCGTATAGCTTTTTTTTCATCGGGTTTTGAGGGAGGATTAATCATCATTGCTGCTTTTTATATTCTCTACCAAGCCCTTCAAAAAGTTATCTTTGGATTTGAGTTAGAAAATCTTGACAAGGGCATGCTTTTTGTCTCTTTAGCCACAGCATTGAACGGCGTTTTAGGGCTCTATTTAATCCAACGAGGAAAACAGTATCATTCTATTGTGTTAGAAGCGGATGGGAAACACATTCTTGCAGATTGCTTGACCAGTTTGGGGGTGATTATCGCACTCATTTTAACTCGTTTAACAGGATGGATTTATTTTGATCCTCTCCTAGCTTTTATCGTTGGATTAAACATTTTATGGACAGGAGGGAGACTGATATATAGCTCCGTGCAAGGATTGATGGATCGATCCGATCCTAAATTAGATAAGCAAATACGACATCTCCTTGACCAGGAAACTGAGATTCTCAATTTACAATACCACCACCTCCGTCATCGGAATGCAGGCAATCGTCTTTTAATAGAAGTACATTTATTGTTTCCCTGCGACCTTCCCATTGCAAAAGCGCATGAACTGGCAACCCATATAGAACAAAGAATTGAAACGACTTTTCAACAACCTATAGAACTTGTAACTCATCTTGAGCCGCTTGAAGGGCATGATGAAATTCATACCGCACTTTTGGGACGAGAAGGATAAATAGAAAGTGAACTTTGGGTGAGCTTACCCACCCAAAGTAATCAATTAGAGGCAAACAATTAGCGGCCACCACCAGCAGCTTGAGCGCTAGCAGCAGGTTGTCCACTTCCACCAGAGGCAGGAGCTTCTGCTGCTCTAGTAGCAGGCTGT
>JBAPRV010000146.1:0-1829 GCA_049281295.1 Chlamydiales bacterium | reverse complement strand
GGAAAATCCCAGCAATGTGGGTATTACTGGTATTAACGCATGGCTAAGTCTCAAAAAAAGCACACCCCCTCCCCGCATCGAGAAATCGTCGCACCTAAGGCTCTAGCTCCCCTAATGCAAGCTTTCCACGTCGATTCCGAAGAAGTCGCCCACTCGCTAATTATTGAGGCAGCAAAAGCCATATCATTCAGCGACGACATGATATTTGGGAAAAAAGACCCATCTGAAGAGGAAATCGAGGCCATTGCTTCTCTGATGAAGGGGATAAACCCTCGTGATACCCTTGAAACTCTCTATGCAGCCCAGATAGTGGCGTGCCACATGATGGGTATGCGGAAGCTGGCTTCCACCCATTCCGACGACCAACGACTCGGACTACATCTCCTCAAATTCTCAAATGAATCCATGCAGCAGCTCGAAAAGAAAAGGAATGGGGGTACCCAAAACATCACGGTCAATTACAACTACAACGGCCAGGGGAATGCCGTATCTCAAACCGTCATCAAGGAGAAGTAGATGCCAGTCAAAGGAGCCAGACTCTGCGGAGCGAAGTGCCGCACAAAAGGGGGAGAACCTTGCACGGGTCCAGCGATGAAAAATGGGCGATGTCGGATGCATGGCGGGGTGTTTTATAAACGTGAGACGCATGGAATGACCACATTGCGGGCTAAAGAGCAGAGGAAAAAGGAGCGGGCATTTTTGAAAGAAATGAAGGGTATCTCTCGGGAAATAGTGGAAAACCGCGAGTTTAGTGAGGCTTAATGCGCGTGTGCGACCCCTCCAGCACACCACACGAACACTCGATTAGTTCTTCCCAATTTGAGGCCGTGCCGTTAAGGCAACGGCCCAATGCAAAGTATGTTATACTTTGTTAGTTATAGGACTTCATTTTTAGGAGAGGGATTTGCATCAATAGGTGGTCGACTTTGCATCAATAGGTGGTCGACTTTTCATGAATTTTCGAGGATTGCCGAACTTTTATGAAGCGTATCAAACTTTTCCTTGTTCAAGAAAAATTTATTTAAAACGGCTACCGTTTTTCCTGGAGCTGTTTCGTGTTTACAAATCCATCCGAGACCAAGAGCTATTTGGATACATTTTGCGATTATCTGGTCTATTCTTTTCCAGTTTCTGTTTTTGACGTAACAGTCGAGTCTAAGGTTACTGGCTAAAGATTCTCGGCTGATTTCCAGAGCTTCTGGCCAATCTTTTGGGTTGCTTTTGCCTTTTTTCAGGTGAGCTTCATGGATAATCCAATCAAGAAAAATATAAGAATATTTTGAGGCATTGGGGAATTTTAGCTTTATTTCTTGGTACATGTTTGCAGGCTTTAGAAGAAAATATTCGTTGATTTGGTCAATCATCAAGGGGCATGGCTCGACTAGAAATCCCTTGTGTTTCTCTTTGATTTTTTCGGATTCGGTGCTTTCGTTTAGGTAGTCATCTTCTGATTTTGTTAACCCTTCCCATCCTTCGTAAATTCTTATGATTGGTGATATTGTCTGAATTCTGTCTATCAACTCTTTGCCGTTTTCCCATCGCTTCCGCCTGCTGATGATTAGGTGATTTTGGGTGTGTAAGTCTTTGAGTGCGCTTAGGGCTTCTTCAACTTCCTTTCCACTAAACTCCCATTTGCCTCTTGATGATTCGTGTTTTTTGACTCCGTATGCGTCAAGATATTGTGCTCTGCTCATCCTGATTCTTGGAAGGTATCCCGTGAACTTAAAATTGTTTTGTCCATCTAGTTCCGTTCCAGGTACGTTGCCTTTATACTTTGTTTCTTGAAGAATTTTTTGGATGGCGTTTAGGGCGTGATAATGTTTTTTTTC
>JBAPRV010000145.1:0-3056 GCA_049281295.1 Chlamydiales bacterium | reverse complement strand
GGTCCATATACAGTAAAGTATCGTAAACCGATGGATCGTATCCCATAGAGATGGTTATAGCTGTAGGCCATTAATTCGTTGGCTTTTTTAGTAGCGGCATACAGATTGGCAGGTTGATCGGTAGTGTCTTGGGTGGAAAATGGGATCTTCTCATTTCGCCCATAAACGGAAGAGGAAGAGGCATAAATTAATTTTATGTGGGGGTAATGGCGAAGCATCTCTAAAATGGAAAGAAATCCATGAACATTGCTCTGAATATAAGCTTCGGGATTTTTTTGAGCATAACGCACTCCTGCTTGTGCTGCCAGATGGAGTACATGTGTAAAGTCATGCTTTTTAAAAACGGTTTGAAGTTTTTTTGAGTCATTTAGATCTCCATCAATTACTTCAATCCCCATCTCCTGTAATAGCAAGGCTCGTTTTTTTTTGAGTTCGGGAGAGTAATAGGGGTTGAAATTATCAAAACCAATTGGACGATCACCCTGCCTGGCAAATGCCTGCGCCATGTGAAAGCCTATAAACCCGGCCGCCCCTGTAAGCAAAATTGTTTTTTGTTGAGACATGTTCCTAATGAATTAATGAATGAGCTATTAATTGCTCGAAATAGGCAATGGTTTTTTTTAGCCCATCGGTTAATGAAATTTTTGGTTCCCATTGTAATGTGTTAACAGCTAACTCTACGTTAGGTTGCCGTCTTATAGGGTCATCTTCAGGCAGTATCTTAAAATGGAGTTTTGATTGGGAGTGACTAAGCTCCAAAATTTTTTCTGCCAGTTCGAGAATCGTGCACTCAATCGGGTTCCCCAGATTGATTGGGCCTGTAAAGCCAGAAGGGGATTCCATCAACCGAATAAGTCCTTCGACTAAATCGGAGACGAAACAAAAAGAACGAGTTTGATTCCCTTTTCCATAAATAGTAATCGGCTCATTGTTAAGGGATTGTACAATGAAATTGGAAACGACACGGCCGTCGTTGGGGTGCATGCGGGGCCCATATGTATTAAAAATTCGAGCTACTTTCACCTTCACTTGATGCTGCCGATGATAGTCGAAGCATAGCGTTTCTGCGCATCTTTTCCCCTCATCATAACAAGCTCGAATGCCAATCGGGTTGACATTCCCCCAATAAGTTTCTGGTTGAGGGTGCTCGGAGGGATCTCCATAGACTTCGCTGGTAGAGGCTTGAAGGATGGGAATATTAAGCCTTTTAGCCAAGCCCAGCATATTTATGATGCCGGATATATTGGTTTTAATCGTTCGAACTGGGTCATTTTGGTAATGCACAGGAGAGGCGGGGCAAGCTAAATTATAAATTTCATCGACCTCAACATAAAGAGGGTAGCAGATGTCGTGGCAGATCACTTCAAATCGAGGATGTGCTTTAAGGTGATTGATGTTTTCACGAGATCCCGTAAAAAAATTATCGACACAAATCACCTCATGTCCTTGTTCGAGAAGAGTATCGCAAATATGAGAGCCTAAAAACCCGGCTCCGCCGGTAACGAGAATTTTTTTTTTAAACATTTTTGTATTTCAACATAGTTTAACTATGTCTTTAAATGCAATTCACTTGTTTTCGTGAAAAAGATCATGCTATATTTTATCCTTAATTTCCGGCATTTAACACAGGGAGTCGTTTCATGGATATTCTTGTTGTAGGGACAGGTTACGTTGGGCTTGTTACAGGAGTCTGTTTTGCCGAGATGGGTCATCAGGTCATTTGTCTCGATGTTGATCAACTTAAGATTCAACAATTAAATGAAGGGGTCATTCCGATTTATGAGCCGGGCCTTGAGGAAGCTGTAAAGCACAATGTAGCGGCAGGGCGCCTGAAGTTTACAACTGATTATTCCTTTGGAGTCAAACAGTCGCTTGTCTGCTTTATTGCAGTCTCCACGCCTGCGAAAGAGGATGGTTCTGCCGATATGACATTTGTAGAGCAAGCGGTGAGTCAAATCGCTCACAATATGAATACATATAAGTTGATTGTCAATAAATCAACTGTGCCGGTAGGCAGCACTTCCCTTGTTTCAAACTGGATCCAAAAGACCTTAGAAATACGTGGGGAAAGTATTGAGTACGATGTGGTCTCCAACCCTGAATTTTTAAAAGAGGGCGATGCGATAAGAGATTTTATGAAGCCCGATCGTATTATAGTAGGCACTGAGCATCCCCGTGCTGCCGCGTTGATGAAAGAGCTCTATGCGCCTTTTAATCTTAATCACGACCGTATTCTTTTTATGGATCCTCTTTCGGCTGAGATGACAAAATACGCGGCTAATTGCATGCTCGCGTCGCGCATTTCCTTCATGAACGAATTCTCTGGCCTTTGTGAGAAGTTGGGGGCTGATATTGGGAAGGTCCGTGAAGGCATTGGATCGGACCATCGCATTGGGTATGAATGTTTATATGCAGGGGTAGGTTATGGCGGCTCCTGTTTCCCTAAAGATGTAAAAGCTTTAAGGGAAATGGCTCACGATTTGGGTTATGAAACACCTTTGATAGATGCCATTGAAGAGGTTAATGCTCGGCAAAAAGAGCTATTGGGGAAAAAGATAGAACACTATTTTAATACCCGAAATGGACTTGAAGGGAAAACCATCGCTATTTGGGGATTGGCCTTTAAGCCGGCTACAGATGATGTACGAGAAGCTCCTTCCCTTGCACTCATACGGTTTCTTTTGAAAAAAGGAGCATTTGTCCGCTTATTTGATCCGGTTGCCACGAAACAGGCTAAAAAATTACTGAAGCAATCCCCTCAGATAGCATGGTGTCAAAGTGAATTTGAGGCTGCAACTGGCGCTCATGCGATTGCCCTTTTAACCGAATGGAAGCAGTTTCGTTTTGTCGATTTCAACCGTATTTTGCCTGTGATGCAAGGAAGAGCTTTTTTCGACGGGAGAAATCAATACTCACCCAAAAAGATGGCTGAAAAGAACATCGACTATTTCAGCATAGGTCGCCCTTCTGTTCCGAGAAATAATACTGAGCCAGCAACCGTATCTGAGACCTTGGTTGCTACCTAAAGGGGAATGGCATATTTAGGCGTTGTTGCG
>JBAPRV010000144.1:0-2591 GCA_049281295.1 Chlamydiales bacterium | reverse complement strand
TTGTGAATTTTATTCAG
Organism: Chlamydiales bacterium; assembly: GCA_049281295.1. Taxonomy (GTDB): domain Bacteria; phylum Chlamydiota; class Chlamydiia; order Chlamydiales; family JAAKFR01; genus JBAPRV01. The sequence goes on along the minus strand of JBAPRV010000144.1, from coordinate 2,574 downwards.
TCTTTATACCCACAGCTATTTAAAGGTCTTGATGAACTGAATGACATTGTCAGTGAAATTCTTCACCGTAAGGTCGATCATGGAATCGCTTTATTTTTCGCAACGAAGATAATCCGATATTGGCATCTAACTGAACACCAGGAAAATATTTTGAATTCATGGATTGAACGTTACGTACCTGAAAAGTACCTCTTATAGCTGTCAAGATCGATGTTGACTGATGCAAGTCAGCAAGATTGAGCGTACTCTTGCACTATTTCTGCTCTAGGTTTACCAAACATCTTTTTCATTGATATCGCCTCCAAATAGATGTCTGGTCGCGCTCGGCTGAAAACAAGGAGCTAATAAAGGGCCTCCATAAGAGGCTCTTTCAATAGATGCATAGAGCTTTCTTCCGTCATAAGGAGAGTAGCACCCATACAGACTTGCCATTTCAAGCGCTATTGGCGTTATTAAAGCAAGACCGAGTTTTGCTACCTCAGCCCCTTTCTCTTTCAATCGCTCCTTCCAACCATAGTTTTTACAGCCATTCATCCAAAAAGCAATAATCTTAATAAGTCTAATTAATATGTTTATTATGGAAGCAATTAAATGAACGATGGGCGTGCCCAGAGCTAGCAATAGACATTTTTTCCTTACTAATCCCTTTGATTCGTTCAAATATTTTCTATTAGTCGACTCATCGATAAGATAGTTTCCTTCTTCTCTCCATGAGCTAACTAAATTAAAATCTTGTTTTATTAAATTAGTCATAATTATTTTATCTATGCTATTAAATAATAACACAAAACAAAATAATTATAAATTTTATAAAATATTTTAACTTTAAACAGCTATATCTAAAGAGAGGAAACTTTCATGATGGGAAAATAGAGCACATCGCGGATAGAAGGGGCGTTGGTAAGCAGCATGGCCAACCTGTCAATGCCAATCCCCATCCCTGCTGCGGGAGGCATACCCTGACAAATAGCCTCAATGAATTCTTCGTCCATGGGGTGGCCCTTTTCCCCTTTCAGGGCCTGCTCTTCCAGGAGAAAACGTTGGATTTGAGGGTCATTTAGCTCTGTATAAGCATTACATAGCTCTTTTCCCAGAACAAAGCTTTCAAAACGCTCTACTAAACCCTCTTCTCTTTTAGAAGGATCTCGATGAGGCTTACAAAGGGGAGTTGTCTCTATTGGATGGTCGATGATATGGCATGGCTGAATCAATTTATGCGCCACAAATTCATCGAAAAGCATGGCGATTAAAGCACCTCGTGAAGCGCTTACAAATACTTCGGGCTCTACCTCTGTCTCCTCTTGCAGAAGCCGTCTTAATTCAAGATCTGTTAGGTTATCCACCTGATATCCGGCAAACTCTTCAATGCTCTCCTTCATGGTGAAACGCTTCCAGGGAGCCCGGACGTCTACAGTGATAGGCTCTCCTTCATCAGCATGCGTATAAGTGATCTCAGTCGTTTGATTGAGGCCTAACGCGAGATATTCGACTAGCTTTTCGACAAATTCCATCATCTGGTTGTAATCCCAATAGGCCGCATAGGCCTCCATCATGGTAAATTCAGGGTTATGAGTCCGGTCGATCCCTTCATTGCGAAACACCTTGCCCACTTCATAGATCCTCTCCAGCCCTCCAACCAATATTTTTTTCAGCGCAATTTCAATCGAGATGCGCAAAAACACGTCCTGTTCAACCGCATTAATATGAGTGGTAAAGGGTTGAGCCTCTGCTCCTCCATAATTATTCTGTAAAACGGGGGTCTCCACCTCTAAGAATTCCCACTTATTCATGAATTCGCGAATCAGGTGCATCATTTTGCCGCGCATCAAAAAGGTTTTGCGAACCTCTTCGTGGGTGATAAGATCGAGCCAGCGTTTTCTATATCGCTGCTCTTTGTCGACCAATCCACTATGTTTTTCGGGAAGGGGAAGCAATGTCTTACAAAGAAGGGTGACCTTTTTCACAAAAACGGTTAGCTCCCCTTTTCGAGTGCGAAACAGATGCCCCTCAATCCCAATAAGATCCCCTAAATCGATTTTCTTCTCAATAAAGGCAAGCGGCTTCATGTTTTCACTCAGCCCTTCTACTTTACTAAGGTCGCGATTAAACATTAATTGAATCTTATCGGTCGCTTCCTGCAAATGGGCAAAGGCATTTTTACCCATCGGACGAAACAAGATAAGACGGCCGGCCAAGCGCACCTCTTGAGTTTTTCCCTCGGCTGCCTGTTCGCTGTCACCTACCGGGCTTTCGTGGTATTCATTGAGGATTTTAGCGGCTGTTTGGGTGGGTTCAAATTGATGAGGATAGGGCTCAACACCCAAATCTCGAATTTCTTCTAACTTTTTGGCGCGATTTCTAAATGCTTCTTGTTGATGATAATGAGGTTTTGCTGTCATAAATTTACTTATTTGGCTTACTTTTTTAACTCGTAGAGCCTTATTTGTCGAGTGCTTCGATATTGACTTAGCAGACCTGCTAGAAAAAAGTTGAATGAGGATCTACATCGATGTGCATTTTCACCTCTTTCGGCAAGGGGTAGTGAGCCAACAACTGCTTCAGTGCACTATGGAC
>JBAPRV010000143.1:0-3630 GCA_049281295.1 Chlamydiales bacterium | reverse complement strand
TTACGTATCTCTTTGTGATTGGGAGAAAATAAGTCCGCAACAGTTGCTAGAGGCTATTAGTGAAAATACAGAAAAAGAAAATAAAATACGCAAATCCAAAGGTTTTAGCGCTTTACATGTAATAGGTTGGTTATTAGAGCCTACATTAGACAGAAATACAAACACGGTTTTTTGGGCTATTGAAGGGGTTAACGAAGGCTATGATGAACACATAGCTAATTCAGTCGCCTTAAGATTGGGCCGCTACGGTTATGAGAAAATCGTGTGGGTTACGGATAAAGACAGTTATACCCCATTTGGAGGGGAGCTAGATATCATGCTACGCGCTCACAGTTTTGATTGTGGGCATAAATATAGCGATTTTTCTAAGGGAGACAAAATAGCAAGTTATGGAATTGCAACTTTGGTCGCTGCTACAGTCGGCGGAAAGATTGCCAAGGTTGGAGGACTCGCTGTTGTTTTCAAAAAATTGGGTGGTGTAATTGCTGCTGGGTTAGGGGCAGTGTTTTATAAATTGAGAAGAATCTTCAGAAGAAGGAAGGACCGTTAGGATGAGTAATAATTTTCCGGAGACCATTGATGCATGCTTATCTAAAAAAGAAAAAAGATTTAGAAAATGGTTTCAACGCTATCTCATCATAGATACTTTTTTTAGATTCTTTGTAATAACAGCTAATTATTGGAATCATACGCTTGCACAATTGTGGCATCTATCTTTTTTATTTTTAGGATTTTATATATTGTACCATTGTGCATATAAAAAATATGGGACTGCGTACCTAACTTTCACGATGGTAGTCTACCCTATTGTTATCCTCAAAGATTTATGGGGGATAATATCTGATTTCGACTCCGACCCAGGTTTTTATTTTTGGCTTTTATTTTTTGCGCTGATAATTTATGGGACATTTTACTTTTTCTCTTTTAGGATAAGGAAGATAAATCATAAGATTCAGACCTTTGAATTTACATCTTCCGATTATTTTCAGAAAAACATTGCATTGCTTAGAGAGTCTAAAGATGAGGCTGAACTAGCTTGTAATTATGGCGAAATATTTAAACAATGTCCAAGTCGTTTTTCTGGTGCTTTAACACTTATTTACAATGAAATAAAACAAGATTTTGTCGATACTAAGTGACGATTATTTTACAGGCCGACCGCTTTTAAGATCTTCCTGTCTGGGTGGAAATTCATCACCTTTCTGTTTCAATTGATTGCCCTCCTCGTCATAGATAACGCTACTACCTTCTAGATTTGCTAAAGCTTGCTCTAAGGCGTTTTCAGTTAATTGAGCTAATGTAAGTCTCCTTGTCCAGTAAACGGCATTTTTAGCCCTTTCAATCACTTCCTCGGAGATTTGTACAGTAAGGCGTTGCTTGTTATTGCCATTGACATGCTTTGGATGACTATTGATTTTTTTTTGAAGCTGCTCAACCTCTACCTTTTCTTCAACTGGTTCTGATTGCACCAATGTATCAAGTGGGCTTTCCCCAATTGCTCTTCTACTCATCCACTTTTCCTTATAATTAACTCTTTTGCTAGGCTTCTATAGTCTTTCGCTCCAGGACTTTTTGTGTCGTAAATCGTAATTGGCTGACCGAAGCTGGGGCATTCAGCCAGCTTGACTGTTTCTCTAATACAAGTGTTGTACACAATTCCTTTGAAACGTTTTTTCAACTCATCGATGACATCTACAGAAAGCCTTGTTCTCTTATCGACCCGACATGGAATTATACCATTTATTTTAAGATCGGGGTTCAATCTATCCTTTACCATCTCCACGGTCTTCAAAAGCTGAGCCAGTCCATCTAAAGCCATTATTCGGGTCTCTAATGGTACCAATATTTCAGTGGCGGAGACAAGGGCATTTAGGGACAACAAACCCAATGCAGGTGGGCAGTCGATTAATATATAGTCCCATTCTCTTTTTAGCTCGGCCAGTTTCCTCTTAAGAATGGTCTCTGCTCCTACTTCAGAAGCTAAAGCTTTTTCAACCCCAATCAGCCACTGACTGGAAGGAATAATGGTTAACCCTGTAATGCTTGTTTCCTTGATATTATCAGAAATACAGGTATTTTCAACAAAAACATTATAAATGCCTTTTTCTGTATTAACACATCTCAACCACTTACTCGAGGACCCTTGAGGATCTATATCAACCAGTAATACCTTTTTTCCATTCTCTGCTAGAGTCGCTCCAAGGTTAACTGCGGTAGTTGTTTTAGCTGACCCTCCTTTCTGGTTGATAATTGCGATAATGCTCATATTACTCCCTTTAATGAAAATACAGGTATTATTGGTTTTGAACTCGGAAGAGATGAATCTGCTTATGAAAATTTATTCCGCTTTTTATTTTTGATTGCCAATCACTCAATTCATTCTTTGTTAAGCCTATTGCTTCTTGCTGATGTTGTGTTCCAAAAGAATTTTTGAAAGAACGTACAATGATTGTATCTACTTGTTCCCAAAATCTCTCTAATTCTTCTTTATTTTTGAGCAAACTAGCGCACTCAGATAAGATTTCAAGGGATTTTATGACCCGTCCAAAACGACACTCCAACTTCAGCCTGTTAATATAATTAGAACGACCCTGACCTTCTCCTGTACAATTACTCATTCCTTCTTTATGGCACTTTTCATAGTCTAATATTGTATATTCCCATACTGCATTAATCAAATTCGCAACCACTTTTATCTCCTTGATTAGCAATCACTTAATTTTTTCCTAACAAGAAAGCATCTCCAATTCTCACTTCTTATATTCTAACCAAGACATTATCTTCACCCCATTATCTTGAGCAAATCAGATCCAGAGATAAAATCTTTCACCTTTGAAAAATAATCCCAGCTACTTTTTCTACTTTAGACACAGTGGTTTGAAAACATTCAAATGGAGTGTCCTTATCAATCTTTTCATTCGGCATGATATAAGCCCGGTGCTCTTTGAATGATCCCTTTTTAAGAGTGATCAATTTAAAAAAATGCGTTGGAACCGCTACATTATTGTCGCCAATGACCTGATAGGTAACATATTTTTTTCCATCTGGCTCTTCATGGGGAAGATAAAGAGGCCCCGTTATTACCCTAACGACATCAAATTCATTGGTAAGGGCCCGAATGTATATTTCAAAAGCCCTCCAATATCCGCGGTTGAAATCAGGAACCTGCGGGCTGATATTGGAAAGGTAAAAAGTCTCTTCCATCTGAGCTTCGCTAGCTTTGTGGTCTCCGGCGGGAGCGAGATGACCTCGATCAAAGCCCGACCCTTTATAATCTTTCAGATCCGATTGAATGATCTCAGGAATATTTGGATCTTGAGTAGAACGAATTTGATCTCTATTTGCACTTCCCTTGAGGGAGTCCCGGGTGAGTTCTTCATATACCCAGAGGGCTGTTTTAGATCGGCCATCATAAAGTGGCGAGTAACCCTCCCTCTCAAGGACAGGATTGGTTTTAGGATATTTATCGCTTTGAAGAGATGAGATTGAGGTAGCGCAATGTATAAAGATTGAGCAGGACGGACCTTCTATCGCAATAGCATAAAAACTCCACACAACTAGCCATAAAACACATATTCTCAACCCTTTCGCACAATCCTCCAGAAAATTTAGGTATCCACTAATTATACG
>JBAPRV010000142.1:0-2879 GCA_049281295.1 Chlamydiales bacterium | reverse complement strand
ACGGCTTTCTTCAGATTCTGCCTCACGACAGACACCCTTGCCTTCTCTAACGGTTCCCCTTACTAGGGCCCGTAGAGGACTTTCACCTCCTAGTTTAACGACATACCGGTCGCACCTCGCTGACTTAACTTAAGTCAGCTTCGTTCTCCGGGCTTTATTTCTGACGAAAATCTCTCGTTCGATTTGTAAAATTTTCAATCTATACCACTATATTTTCAAAATATCAAAATGGAAAAGATTAAAGCATTTTTTCGCTTCAACCTTCACAGATTAGCATAAATAGATAGAATTACTGCTTTCTATTTTTTTTTCAAATTGGATTTGCTTCTGCTCTTCCCCTGCTTCTTCAACTCCCGCACCGCTAGCTATAAAGATAAATAAAGTTATAAAAAAAGCAACTAGACATAATAAACTCGTAATTTTTAACTCAAAAGAGTTCACTACAGGAGGAAGACCATATTTATTTACCCCATTATTTCCTCTGAAACAAAGCATGTAAATGCCTATAAAAACATTTACCACCGGGACAAGACAAAGCAGACAAAGCCACCCTGATTTGTTTAAGTCATTAAGTCGTCTTTTCATAAAAAGAATGGAAAAGATTAAAGTAGCAAAGAAAAAAATAAACCAGCTATTAAACACAGCTCTCTTTTCTATTAATTCCCTATCGAGAGCAATTAGAAAAAAAATCATCAAGGCAAACAAACGAGGGAAAATTCCATAGAGAAAAAACCTTAGCCGTCCAATTCTTCCTGTAGTAGAAAAAATTTTTGGCTGATATCGCTCTTCCCCTATGCTATCAACGGATATGGGTTGATCTGCTCCCATAGCTTTCTCTTAAATTAATTTTTTTTCGAAGCAGAATAGCAAAATTTTGGTTTGTCGCATAGAATAAATTGAAAATCTTACTAACACTGCTTCCTTTCAACTGAATCGACTATAAAAAGAAGCGATAACACCTTTAGAAATATAGGTATCAAATTGATTTTTTCGCCCTAAAACTCAGCCCTGAAAGTACAGAGTTTTACAGTGCCCAGGGTAAAAGACTGAGTTAGCTCATTTTGTTGACTCTAAAAGATCGAATTCAGGCAGGGTCGTGGCTATAATATTTATCAAATGTCCTTTGTATTTTTGCAATATCCTCTTCCGTCAAAGACACGCCTCGGGGCTTATCAAAGACACTAGCTATTTCCTCTGCTCTCTTGGAAGAGAGTTTTCTGCCTCTTTTTCTCTTTCTGCTTTCACTCTCAAGTCTTTAAGAGTATCATCCAACTCACGTTGGAAATCGAGTTCTTCTAGCATGATGCATCTCTTGAGATTTTTTTGCAGCAATGCTTCAAGGGCTCTATCGCGCTCTCTCATCTTTTCACGTATTCGCTCACCTGAGGTAGGCCAAAACATACCTTCACAAGTGGCGTCTCTTTCTTTTTGCACCTTAGCATCAAGCACTTTTGCTTGCTGCACATCTGGCATTGCTTTTAATGCCGCCTCATTTGTCTTCCCTTCAAGAGAGGATGCATCGGCATCTTTTTCTAATACCAAAGATTGAGTTTCTGTTTGATTACATGTCTCCGTTCTTGAGATAGGGGCAGCCATGATAGTCTCCTTTTAAAAGTTCATCCGTAGTGAAAAGCCACCAAGAATATTTATTGGATAAATTTAATGTAAAGAGGAAAAAGTTTCTTAGTATCTATGATGCTATAGCTGGATGCATTTAACCTGCAGCAGAACTCTTTTTTCTCTGACCACTTTAGAATTTGGCATAAAGCCCTACGCTAGATTCACAAAATGGTTCTCTTCCAAATTGCTTTATTGCCAGCCACATCTTTCTTGCAAAGCGAGTTGTGGCTGGATATATGAGATCTATATCCAGCCATATCTTTCAAGAGTCCGTTTCTATCGAAAACTAATTTGAAGTCATAGGAGATGGCTCATAGCCAAACATAGCTTTTAATTCGGCTATAAATGCTTCATCATTAGATTCTTTTCGTTTTGAGATAAGATTTTCTGCATCGGCTCCAACCGGATAGCGGAGCCTATTGGTTCCATCTGTCGCTGCTTCATAAATCGTTTTTGCGACTAAAATGGGTTCAGCGCCCTTTTCTAACATGGATTTAAATGTAGCATGAAGTTTGCCCACGGCATCCTGATATTCAGTAAGGCTTTCATCATTGTTGAAGTCAATAGATCTTCCTCCAAAGTCGGTTCTTATAGCACCCGGTTCAATGATTTTTACCTTACATCCAATGTGTTCCATCTCAAAATGAAGCGATTCTGATAAGCCTTCTACAGCAAATTTTGTCCCAACGTAAAGGGTACTCAATGGCATTCCCAGTTTTCCCACAACTGATGAGACGTTGATGATGATCCCATCATGGTTCTTTCTAAAATGAGGGATAATTGCTTTTGTGACATCAAGAAGTCCGAATATATTCACCTCAAATTGTCTGATAATCTTTTCTCTCGGCGTGACTTCCAAGGGGCCAAAGGAACCATAGCCTGCATTGTTTACAACAACATCTATCTTGCCAAACTTCTCTATCCCCTCCTTAATTGCGGTATTGATAGTAGACGGCTTCTGCACATCAAGATGTGTGACCAGAACATGATTCAGTTTTGTTAACTCTTTTTCCTTCTCAGGAGAACGCATGGTTGCAATCACATTCCACCCTTTTTCCTGAAAATATTTTACAGTAGCCCTTCCAATACCAGTGCTACATCCTGTAATTAAAATTGTTTTACCCATCCATTATCTCCTTTAAATTACGAACCGATCTATTTACAACAAGACCACCTCTCTTTCAACTTTCTAAAGATTTATAGGTTTTTTTCCAAAAAAAATAGAATGCCCTCTGCAGCCAGCCACTCTGGCATTTTTT
>JBAPRV010000141.1:0-15524 GCA_049281295.1 Chlamydiales bacterium | reverse complement strand
CATTTTGAGCCTCTTTCTTTTGTGTGTTATTGTTCAACAACAACCTTAAGAAATTTGAGGCTCTTTTTCAATTATTTTTTTATTTCAAATCATTCATACTGAATTGGTTCAAAATCGAACTGAGGTTGACTAGAAAGTTTTTGGCCTTCTTTGAGTACATTGAAGTATTTTACAATCGAAAAAGATTGCATCCTGCACTGGGTTATAAGTCGCCAGAAGAGTTCGAGCAAGAATATTGGGAAAATAAGTGGGAGAAAAAAATCTGTGTTTGATGTGTCTACAAAAAGGTTGCAAGGTCACTAGAATTTGCGAACCGGTTTGCGGCTTAATAACAAAAAGTTTCCTGAAAAAATCATCGTAAAGGCTAAGAGGTCTGTGGCTTTCCATTTGTAGCCTTCGAATAGGTTTGAAATAAAGAGAGCTACGATAGGCATCAGAACAGTAATATATCCTGCTTTTTCAGGCCCGATTTGCCCCACAAGTTTAAAATAATATAAAAAAGCTACTACCGATCCTATTATTGAGGAATAGAGAAGAGAAGTTATATAGATGGGGTGGTTTGACCACGAAAGTGGTATATTAGAAAACAGCAGATATCCGAACACTAATACGGTTCCATAGCACATGGCCATTGCAGTTGTAGGTATTAGCAATAAACCTTTTTGTTGGGTTTTTTTAGAAATAATGTTTCCCAAAGAAAAACTAAAAGTCCCTAAAAATGATAAGCCAATCCCCAGGACTACTTGAGACTCTGTTGTTAAATTCACAATTTCACTCCAGAAAATAGAAATTACGCCGCCAAACCCTAATAGAGAAGCTAAGATGATTTTATTCTGTGGTTTTTCTCGAAAAAAAAGGGCATTGTTAAAAATGTTTAAAAGACTTGCCATAGAAAAAATTACTGAAACTAGCCCTGTAATTAGATAACTTGTTGCATGGTAAATTAATAGGTAATTTGCAGAAAATAAAAACAGACCTAGAGAGAATAAAATTAAATGTTCTTTTAGGTTAAATTTTAGGCTCTGTTTTTTATATTTGCACCAAAAAATTAAGATGCAAGAAGAGAGTAAAAAGCGATAAAAAATGGATACTTCCGGAGGGACTTCGCCAAGCTGAAATTTAATCGCTATCCAAGTCGATCCCCATACTAATACAAGAAATGTGTAGGTAATGGCTACTTGAGTCATAGGGGGGAGTTAAGCAGTTTGGGTGAAATGGCCCAGAGGATAGACCACTCTTTTTTTTCTCCCTCTAAGCACACAATGGCGCTTCCACAAAAGAGAAAAGGGGAATTTTTTTCTTCTTTTAAAACGAGCCGTGTCAATATTTTTTCCATAAAAGGGAGATGGCCCACCCACATACGATCTGAATTTAAAGACTCTATTTCTTCAAGAATCGGTTCGATGGGGTCCATCGGTTTTAACCCCTCTTTTTCAATCAAGGGGACTTTGGGACAGAGTATAGAACCAAAGATTTCAGCAGTCTGCTTGGCTCTGAGCTTCACACTATGCGCAATTTCATCAACTTCTAGATTTGTTTGTTTTAAATATTTGGCTACTTGTTCTGTTTCTTGTTTTCCCGCCGGTGATAGGGGTTGATCGGGATCAATGTCTGGGGAGAGAGCCTCTCCATGTCGTACAAAATAGAGTTTCATGACACAACAAATCCTTCATAAACAAGAATAAGGCCGACAATTAGACAAATGATGCCTAAAAAAATAGGTGAAGAGTCTCGGAATAATTTTAAAGAGAGCTTCTTAACTACTAAGCCCGGAAAAAATAAAAGCGCAAATGCTTTAAGCAAGATGAAGTAGCCCAAAATAGTGATGATTAATGTCCAGTTCCATTCCCATACGTTATGACCCACTATAATGAGAAGACCTATAATCAAAACGAAAACTCCGGATATAATAGTCAAAGCGTCATTTTCGAAGAAAACAATAACCGGTTTTTCTAAAAATTTACGGCGGCCAAGACACAGAAAGCCAATAATTACCAGAAATAAACCTATAACACGTGCTAAAAAAAATGAAAGTTCCATATTAATTGTATTAAATTTCAAAAAAAGATTAATTGCAAATTAAAATTAAATTTCAAATAATTGGGTTAGGTAATTATAAAGGGTGGGATAGGTTTTATGACAAGGCTTTTAGTTGGGCTTGTTTATTTATCTTTTTCTGCAAATCTCCTTGCGGGAACCATGCAAATTATTAAAGAGGGTCCTATTCACGAGGCGTTTGTTACGCTGGAACAGGGTGCGACCATTTTAGAAGCAGTTCCCATCAACCCTCCTCAGAAAATCATGGAACAGAGAAAAGATGATGGCAAAAGTGATACAAAATGGATTCCCGGTTATTGGAGCTGGTCACGAGATCATGGAAATTTTATATGGGTCAGCGGGACCTGGCGCCGCCCTCCACCCGGTCACTTTTGGATTCCGGGATATTGGAAAGAGTATACGGAAGGGTGGGTTCGAATCCCGGGTTTTTGGAGTAAGGTGGCTGAAGAGCAGCTAGAACTTATCGATCTCTTTCCCCCTGATAATGTTGATGAAAATATACCCAGCCCTCCTTCCGAAAGAAACGGATTTTTTTGGATATCCGGGTATTGGAAATACTCTGCTCCGGACGGTAAATATAGATGGTATTCGGGGCGGTGGTCCAAACTGAATGACGACCGTGTTTATATGCCTGCCCGTTATTTATGGAGAGAAGAGGGATATGTCATGGTTCCCGGCTATTGGGATTGGCCGATTGATATGCGCGGGACTGCTTATGCTTCTGTGGACATTCCAAAAGAGAACCGCTCTACTGCTGTTTATGAGCCTCTTGTTGCCTTAGAGCCGATTTATATCATGGAATCTCTCTACCCTAATTGGCCTAATTACTTATATCTATTCAACTACCATTTCCACTACCATTACGATCTTTGGTTGGCTTGGGGGGCAGCTCCTCCATGGTGGAATTGGTCTCGTTGGTGGGGTTTTACTTGGCAAGATCAGTGGTGGCTCTGGTGGTGGTGGTCTCATCGCCGTTATCCCAATCCAGACTGGTTGACGGCTGAGGATGCAGCGCACATAGCTCCGCCTCCTCAATTTGTCCTGAAGATGATGAGAAGGATCGAACCTCCGGCCAATGTGGCGGCGGGTGGTGTAGTTGGTAATTTTGAGCTCTTTCAGACAATGAAAAAAATTTCAGGAAAACTCACTCCCATTTTACCGAGCGATCCAAAACAGATTGAATACATAAGGGAAGTGGCCAAGCCAAAACAGGCAAAGACCTCTTTAGCTCCAACAGGAACTGGAAAGATGGTGGAACCTCCTCCAAAACCTTTTTCTGGTCCTGAAAGAGGGAATATGAAATACCCCCCCCAATTAGTGCCTATTCCTAGTTTGTGAGAGATCAACCTTTTACTACTAAACGGGGACGGAGACGGATGACTCGGTTGGCTAGCTTGGCCTCTTCTACAGCTTCTACCACAGTATCCACATTTTTATAGGCATCCGGCATCTCTTCAGCAATGGTCCTAAAAGAGCTGGCCATGATAGCGACTCCTTTTTCTTTCATATATTCGATGGGATGCTGCCCTTTCCACGCTCTCATTGATTTCACTCTGCTCTGCGCACGCCCGGCTCCATGGCAGGAGCTGCACCAGGTTAAAGGATTCCCGAGCCCCACGAGAAGATAGCTTGCTCGCCCCATATCACCGGGCACAAGAACAGGCTGCCCTGTTTTTTGGAAAAGGGGTGCGAGCTCTTGAGCGCCCGGGCCGTAAGAGCGTGTAGCTCCTTTACGGTGGACGCATACTGTTTTTTTCTGCCCTTCAACCTCGTGCTCTTCAAATTTGGCAATATTGTGGCATACATCGTAGACGAGTTTGATTTGTTCAGGGGCTAGATTGAGCACGCTATGGAAAGCTTCACGAAGGTAGTGTAAAATTTGCTGCCGATTATTAAAGGCATAGTTGGCAGCAGCTGCCATAGCGGCGAAATAGGTGCGCCCTGCTTTGCTTTGAATCGGAGCAGCCACTAATTGAGCATCCGGGAGCTTTTTCGCATAACCCTGTTTAATAAAAACGCTGAGCGTATCCTGACACACTTGATGTCCAAAACCTCTTGAGCCTGAATGAATTAATATATAGAGCTGTCCTTTCTTAAGTCCCCATGCTTCAGCTACTTCAGGAAGGAAGATCTCTTGCACCACTCCCAGTTCAATGAAGTGGTTGCCTGAACCGATTGAACCTAACTGTTTCCGTCCTCGCTCTTTAGCTATGTTGGAAACAGCTTCGCTCTCTGCCCCTTCAATACAACCGTGACTCTCTGTGTGATCTAAATCGGCTTTAAAACCATACCCTTCACGTACCGACCAGGTTGCTCCCTCTTCGAGAAGCTTTTGATAATCTTGGTCGGACACCCCTTTTCCTCGATGGCCATGGCCAACCCCTGAGGGGACACGCTGAAAAATCTCTGTGAGGAGTCGTTGTTTGATTGTTTCACTTAATTCGCTGTATTGGACGGGAGCGGTTGCCAAACGGACGCCGCAATTGATATCATAACCTACTCCTCCCGGGCTGATCACTCCCTCTTCGACATCCATGGCAGCCACTCCGCCAATGGGAAACCCATATCCCCAATGGATATCAGGCATCGCTATGCTGTAGCCAACAATTCCCGGAAGAAAAGCGACATTGCGTACTTGTTGAAGGGGTTTTTGGATATCGATTTCCGAGAGCAGCTGCTCGGAGGCGATAATGAGCCCGGGAACGCGCATCCCTCCTTCTTTGGGAAGAACATAAGTGCAAGGCCCTATTTTTTTTAAGTTATTTACAGCTACCTCAGACATCGATAATCATCACCCATTTAAAAATATTTTCTTTTTTTTCTAAATCACTATGAAAGCTCACCGCCTTAAAAGGGCAGCCGATCTCTTTATCTGCGCAATAGACAATATTATTGAGAGCCATAACCACATCTTCTAAGCTTTTTAACCCTTCTTCGCGAGTAGCAAATGGGATCAGCGGAGGAAATTTAAAAGCTAGGGCTGTCAGTGCATTTCGATAAAGCTCATCAAATGATTCTCCAAATACATTAAAGGCAATATCTGCGGTATGTTCGATCTCTTGAAAGGGGGTTAAAAGCGGATAACTCCACAGAGATTGATACTTTGAGCTTCCTAGACTCTCGTAGAGATGTATGTCTTTTAGAAACAAGGGGAGGATAGTGAACGCTTTTTTCCATGCGGTTTCATTAAAAGGGGAGCGGCAAAGGGTTACATGAGGGGAGAAAGAATGGCGTGTATCAGGATTTAACCCTTCTTTTTGAAGCCATTGAATAAGCATATCGTAAAAATGTTTCAGAGGATTTTTTTCGTCAAACCATTCGATATGCCATGCGACAACTCTAGAATGTCTGGGTGGCAAAAAAAGACATTGATCAAATTTACCTACAACCCCTACTTTGAAAGTTGGCAAAGGAAAAGAGTTAAGGCTTTTTTGCAATTTTTCATAATCGGTTTTTCCAAGAAAGGCGAGTGTTAGATGGCGATGGGACTCTTCGATAATACGCCCGGAGGGGAGCTCAAGAGGCCATGGAGCTTTAACTTCAACCCCAATAAAGAGTCGTTTCATGTTTTCCATTTTTTTAACTTATAACAATTAGGGGAGAGAATGGTAGAGAAAAAGGTTATCATTAAAGAAGAAGTGAAAATTAAAGTGGGATCAACCACTTTGGACGGCTTTCTCCATGTGCCTCCTGAGGCCACGAGCATTGTTTTGTTTGCCCATGGAAGCGGCAGCTCAAGGCACAGTCCACGCAATCAATTTGTTGCCAAATTTATTCAAGATGGGGGAATCGCAACGCTTTTGTTCGATTTGCTTACGCTTGAAGAAGAAGAGATGGATATGGCAAACCGCGAGCTTCGTTTTAATATCCCTTTTTTAGCTGAAAGATTAATAGGAGCCACGGAGTGGATAGAGAAATATCGAGACACACACTCCTTTACGGTTGGATACTTTGGAGCAAGCACAGGCGCTGCGGCTGCTTTGGTCGCTGCCGCCGAATTGGGAGAAAAGGTCAAAGCGGTTGTTTCTAGAGGAGGGCGGCCCGATCTGGCAAATCACTCTCTTAAAGAAGTTAGATCTCCGACTCTTTTAATTGTAGGTGGAAATGATTTTGGAGTGATCGAGCTTAATCAAAACGCTTTTGATCTGCTCGGCTGCAAAAAGAAATTCGAGATTGTTCCCAATGCGACTCATCTTTTTGAAGAGCCGGGTACCCTGGAAGAGGTGGGGCGAATGGCTGCCCTTTGGTTTAAAGAATATTTGTAGACAAAGATTTCGTACCCGCCTATAATAATCCTCAATTATGATTATAAGCCATTTATCTCGAGCGTTACCACGCATCTCAAGACCGCCTATAAAAATACCAAGAGTTTGGGGCGGACGTGTTTTTTATAGTTGCAACAGCAATAGGAGTCCAAAGATGAACCGATTAAATAAAATCGGATTGAGTGTGATTTCGGGAATGGCGGGATTAAGTGCTTTATACTACCTTTCTTTTCATGAAACTACTAACAAGCAAACTGTTGTATTTTCACAAGAGGATCTGGTCGAAGAATATTTTAAAAATTTTAAATCTCTTGCTGAATCAGAGAACTGGGAAGAAATCATTTCTCAAGGAACGAGAGCCTTAGAAGCAGCAAAAAAATCGGGTAGACGTGAAGATGAAGCAAAAATTTGTGCTCAGCTAACTTCGACCTCCTTTTATCAAGGAGACTACTCTCAAGCTCTTATATATGCTAATCGATGTCATGAGCTTTCAGAAGCATTTGAAGACTCTTCGCTTTTTGTTCGAGCGCTTTACCTTGAGTCAGCTATTTATCGGGCTCAAGCTGGTAAGGCAACTGAGGAAATAGCTCAGCAAGCCTTGTATCTTCAAGCTGTTGAAGCTGCCGAAGCTGCTGCTACTATTTATTCAAAAAAAGAGATAGACAACCTCCTTCTGAAAGGGAAAATATACTTTAATTTAGGGGCTGCCCATGCTGACAATCCAAAAGGGGACCTCGAAAAGGCAGAAAAATGCTATCACATAGCCATTGAATGTTTGACAAACATAGCTGAACCTCAAGGTTTACTTCGTGCAAATATCCGTTTGGGCAAAGTGTATTTGCTTCAGGAAAAATACATTGCTTCGCAAGAAATAATCGATAAAGTACGTGCCCAAGGCTCAAATGAGCGAATAGCGATGCATATAGATTATTTAGAAGCGCAACTTAAATTAGCATGTGACGATCTTGATAGTGCTATGAGCATCGCCAGACAAGGACTAGCTCGAGCCGAAGCTCTTGGAGCGAAGGAAGACCAATTTCGTTTAATGTCTCTAATTCAAGTAATCGAAAAGAAAAATTCCTGCTAAGATTTTGCGGAAAATTGCTTCTCAAGCAGAAGGATCACCTCTTCATCGGTGGTTTGGGAAAATTCATCGTAAAATTGTCCAATCGCATAGAAAGAGGGGGGCGTGGCGAGGCAAACAATTTGGTCCACTTCATTTTCTAATTTGGAAATCGTGTCCACCGGCGCCACAGGTATCGCCATGATGATCTCTTTGGCGTTCTCCTTTCGAACAGTTTTTATGGCAGCGCGCATCGTGGCTCCGGTTGCAAGCCCATCATCGACAAGAATGACCCGCTTATTTTCGAGATTTCTTTTGGGCCGGCCTTTACGAAAATGATCTAACCGGCGGGCCGCCTCTTTTTTTTCTGTTTCAATGGCCTTTTCGATAAAATCTTTTGAAACTCCTAGATCCTCGACCAGCTCTTCATTAAAAATACTCTCTCCCGTCTCTGTGACAGCTCCAATAGCAAGTTCAGGATTGAGAGGAGCTCCAATTTTTCTTGGACAGACAATATCCAGGGGAAGATTGAGCTCGGAAGCTACTTCATACCCCACCACAACTCCTCCTCGTGGCAGGGCTATCACAATCCCGCCATGGTTGTGGGCATATTCTTTGAGATAGACAGCTAGCCGCCTGCCTGCATCTACTCGATCAATAAAAATCATAATTATAAATTAATCTATCTGAAATATATTTCCAACCTTGTTATAAATATCTGCCTGTTAGTGATTTTGGATTTTTAGCTATCTCTTCTGGACTCCCTGTGGCGATAATATAGCCTCCCTCTTCGCCTCCCCCGGGTCCCAAGTCAATAATATAGTCGGCTCTTTGAATCACATCGAGATTGTGTTCGATAACAATCATAGTGTGCCCTTTGTCTACAAGGCGGTTTAGAAGAGCAAGTAGCTTCTTGATGTCATCGGGATGCAGGCCGGTTGTGGGCTCATCGAGAAGATAAACCGTTTTTCCTTTTCCCCTTTGAGAAAGTTCTCGACTCAGTTTTATCCGCTGGGCTTCTCCCGCTGATAGAGAGGCAATTTCTTGCCCAAGTTTTAAATAGCCGAGCCCGACAGAAATTAAGGTATCGAGCTTTCTTTTTAGCTTGGGCAAGACTTCGAATTGAGAATAAATTTCTTCAATGGTGGCGTTCAAAAGCTCTCCAAAGTTCTTGCCCTGATAGGAGATGCTTAGACTTAACGGGTTGAGTCGAAGTCCCTGGCATTGATTACAAGTTACCTTTACGGGAGGCAGAAAGAGCATCTCGACTTTTTTGTAACCAAGACCCCAGCAGTGGCTGCACATTCCTTTTCGATGGTTGTAGCTGAAATGGCGAGGTTGCAGTCCTTTGATCCGCGATTGGGCTAGTGAGGCATAAAAGGTTCTTAAAATGGTAAGAATGTCAGTATAAGTCCCCACATCTGCCCGGACAGTGTGGCCAATGGGATTTTGATCGATTACAATTAATTTGCTGATGTTTTCCTCTTTCTCAACCAGTTGTTCGACGGTAGGTTTTATCACGTCGTGCATCAAAGTCGATTTCCCCGATCCCGATACTCCTGTTAAACAGTTTAAAACTCCAAGGGGAATGTCAAAAGTAAGGTTTTTTAGGTTGTGTTTTTTAGCTCCTTTAATAGGTAGAACATGTGTCCCAACGCGCTGTTTATCCGGCTTCGGGATCGTTTGATGTCCCGATAGGTAATTCCCTGTTAATGAGTTAGGGTTTTTTAAGATTTCATCATAGCTTCCTTGCGCGGTTAGATGGCCACCTCGGGCTCCTGCACCCGGCCCAAAATCAAGGATATAGTCTGCAATAGCTATCGTTTGCGGGTCATGCTCGACGAGAATTAACGTATTTCCAAGATCTTTCAACCTTTTTAGAGCCTGATTCAGACGGTCATTATCATAAGGATGCAGTCCAACTGTCGGTTCATCAAGGATATAGAGGACTCCGGTTAAACCGCTTCCCAATTGCCGTGCAAGCCGTATGCGTTGCTGCTCTCCATTGCTCAGAGTAGGAGTGGCTCTATCGAGGCTCAAATAGTCCAATCCGATGGTTACTAAAAATTGAAGGCGTTCGACCAGCTGCTTCATCACTTCCTGAAGGATATTTTTAAGCTTTGGCGGAAGCGTTAGCTCTTTCAAAAAATGCAGCGCTTTTTCAATAGGCAATTTGCAAAGCGATGCAAGGGTGTGGCTTTGGAGTTGGACATGGCGAGCAAGGGGATTGATCCGGGCCCCTTTGCAGGATAAACACTCCACTTCGTCAAGAAGGGCAAGAAGGGGAGCTCGGATCTCGCTATAAGCTATTTTTCCTGCTTTTGCCAAAAATGGCTGTATGCCAAGCCATTGGAAACGAAACCTTTCATCAGTTGCGACCCATTGATCCGAGCCATTGAGGACGAACTGAA
The DNA here is from genome assembly GCA_049281295.1 of Chlamydiales bacterium. Classification (GTDB taxonomy): domain Bacteria; phylum Chlamydiota; class Chlamydiia; order Chlamydiales; family JAAKFR01; genus JBAPRV01. The sequence continues at coordinate 5,727 of JBAPRV010000141.1, read as the reverse complement.
GATCGGAGGATGAAAGCTCTGAGAGGGGAACATCTAGATCAATACCCTTTTCGTTCAGATGGGACTCGAAACAGTCGACCATAGGGAGTGTCCAAAGGGTTTGTAAAAGTTCCCGAAGTGATTGACTCATCACCTCAACATTTTTGGTAAGATTAGCTCCATATTGATAGCCCAGTCCCTGGCAATCGAGACACATGCCTCCCGGACTATTGAATGAAAAGCTATTAGGGGTGATTTTGGGATATGATTTCCCTGTTTTCTCAACGGCAAAAGCGAGGTTAAAAAAGACCTCCTCACCGGTCTCCTTCAGCACCAAGATTTTCCCATCGGTTAGGCGGGCCGCATTTTCAACGCCCTCAAAAATTCGGCTCTCGCGCTCTTTGGATACTTTAAGGCGGTCGATTACCAGAGCGATTTCATTTTTTCTCCGCCGGTCAAAAACAATTTCCTGTTCAAGCTCATAGATCTCTTTATTTAAACGGAGCCGCACATAACCTTGTCCGCGATAACGGCTGATAAGGTCCTCGAACTTCTCGTTTTTTTGAAGCTCAAGAGGAGCCAGAAGGGTGATCTTTTCATTGGGCGGATAACTCATGATTTTTTCGACCACATACTCTTTGGTGATCGTTTTGATCTCTTCTCCTGTTTCAGGGCAATAGGGGGTGCCGGCTTGCGCAAAAAGAATACGCAGGTAGTCGTAGATCTCAGTCAAAGTTCCAACCGTACTTCTGGGATTCCCGCTCGACGCTTTCTGTTCGATCGCGATGGAGGGGGAGAGCCCTTCAATTTGAGAAAGTTTGGGTTTGGGCATTTGCCGCACAAACTGTCTGGCATAGGGAGAGAGCGATTCAATATAGCGCCGCTGCCCCTCCGCATAGATGGTCTCTAAAGCAAGCGAGCTTTTTCCCGAACCGGAAGGTCCGGTGCAAACGGTTAATTTATTGCGTGGGACAGAAACGGTAAGGTGTTTGAGGTTGTTTTGCTCAGCGCCTTTTAAGGTAATTGAATGGATGGTTTGAGTTTTTCTTTGCCTCTTTTTTTCTAATTGAGGTTTAGGAGGATGAAGCGCTGCTTTTATGGCTCTACCTGTGGGCGTATCCAGCTTGGCTATTTTCTCGGGAGTGCCTGTAGCCATGATTTCTCCTCCCGCTTCACCTCCCTCGGGACCGAGGTCGATGATCCAATCGGCTGTTTTTACAACGTCCATATTGTGCTCGATGACCAAAACCGTATTCCCTCTTTCTACTAATCTATGGAGCACTTTTAAAAGAGCTTTGACATCATGAAAATGAAGCCCTCGAGTCGGCTCGTCTAAGAGGTAAAGGGTATTGCCTGTGCCGGGCCGAACCAGCTCCTTGGCTAACTTGATTCTTTGCGCCTCTCCTCCCGATAGTGTCGTAGAGGGTTGACCCAATTTAATATATCCCATGCCCACTTCACAAATCAGGTCGAGTTTCCGTTTTAAAGTGGGGATATTCGCAAAAAAATCTCGAGCCTCCTCTACCGACATCTCAAGAACGTCGTAGATATTTTTCCCCTTGAAATAGACAGAGAGCGTTTCATGATCAAATCGTTTAGATTTACAGCTTTGACACACAATCCATTGATCTTCCAAAAAATCCATATCCACCCGAACCATCCCGATCCCATGACATTGTGAGCAAGAGCCATTGCGTACATTAAAGCTAAAGCGACCCGGACTATAGCCGCGGGCTACACTTTCAGGGAGTTGGCTAAAGAGAGAGCGAATTTCGTCAAAAATTTTGATATAGGTGGCGGGATTAGAGCGGGGATTAGAACCGATAGGGGATTGATCGATAGCAATTACCTTATCGATCTCCTTTATATTTAAGATCTTTTTGTGCTTTCCTACTGGATGCTCGGCTTTGTGCAGCCGGTTGGCAAGAGCCGGGTAGAGAGTATCGTTGACAAAAGAAGATTTTCCAGACCCCGATACCCCGGTGACCGCCACCATTACCCCAAGAGGGATTTTAACATTGATGGATTTAAGGTTGTTCTGCTCTGCCCCAACTACCTCAATGGCCTCTTTTTTAGGCTCTTTTCTTTTTTTAGGGACCTCAATGCTCTCTTTTCTACTTAAATATCTTCCAGTTATGGATTTTGGATTTTCCAAAAGCTCTTTGTGGGAGCCATTATGGATGATTTCGCCCCCATTTACTCCCGCCCCCGGGCCAAAATCCACGACTCGATCGGCGGCCCATATAGTCTCTTCATCATGTTCGACAACCACGACCGTATTGCCAATATCGCGCAGCCTCTTCAAAGTAGAGATTAACTGTGAAATATCGCGCGGATGCAGGCCGATAGAGGGTTCATCGAGCACGTAGATCACACTTGAAAGACCCCCTCCTACTTGAGAGGCGAGGCGTACTCTTTGAGCCTCTCCATTTGAAAGAGTGGGCGCACTCCGATCCAGAGTTAAGTAATGAATCCCCACATCTATAAGAAATTGCATCCGTTGGGAAATTTCTTTAAGAAGCTCTTCAGCAATCAACATTTCTGCAGGCTCGAGCTCAAGAGATTGAAAAAAGGCGGCACTTTTTTCGATAGGCATTTGGCAAATTTCATGAATCCGCACTCCATTTAACCGCGTAGCAGAAGGGTAGGGGCACAATCGCGATCCCTGGCAATCCGGACAGACCGCCTTTCTCATGAGTTTTTCCATTTTTTTTCGATAGCTATCGCTTTTAGCATTCGCGTACCGTTGACGCGCTTCATAGACAACCCCTTGCCATCTCACATAATCGGTCCATCTAATTGGGCGCGTGGGATGGACAAAATGCATCCGTGTCCATTTCTTTTCTGTTCCGTAGAGAAAAACCTGTTTTGCTCTCTCTGAAAGTTTTTTCCATGGGGTGTGAATATCAAAAGCGTAAAGTTCAGCCAAATTATTATAGATATTTCCGTAGCGCACAGTTTGATAAGAACTAGCGATACGACAGCAATCTTGAGCGATGCTTTTGTCAGGATCTATGATTGAGTCGAGATCGAATTCATGCGAAATGCCCAGCCCGCTGCAAGTTGTGCACATACCTGTAGGGCTGTTAAAAGAGAAATCGTGCGGCTCTAGCGAAGAGTAGTAGAGTCCCGATTTGGGAGAATAGGCGTGGGTAGAGTAAAGAGTTTCCTCGTCTGTTTCGAGGTTTAAAATTGTAATCACACCCTGACCGAGTTCAAGACCTGCTATGACCGCTTCAGCAACCCGAGAGTGAGTCTCCAAAGAAAGGACGAGCCGGTCCACAACGATATCGATGTCATGGGCAAGGTTTTTGTCGAGATCGATCTCTTCGCTTAAATCGATCACATTCCCATCTACTCTGGCTCGGGTAAATCCTTTTCTTAGAAAAAATTGAAAATCCTCCTTAAATTCCCCCTTTTTTCCTTTGGCAAACGGAGCGAAAACAATGATTTTAGTTTTCTCGGGAAGAGTTTGAATTTTTTTAATAATGCGTTCTTTACTTTGAGGAGCTACCGGCTCTTTACTGACAGGGCAATAGGGAGTGCCGACTCGAGCGTACAAAACACGTAAATAGTCATAGATTTCAGTCATTGTCCCCACCGTCGATCGGGGGTTTTTACTGGTGCTTTTTTGCTCGATGGAAATAGTAGGGGAGAGTCCCGACGCTTGCTCCATTTCAGGTTTGCTCATATCCCCCAAATAGCGGCGAGCAAAAGTAGAAAGCGATTCAATATAGCGCCTCTGCCCTTCGACAAACAGCGTATCAAAGGCAAGCGAAGATTTTCCCGAGCCTGACACTCCCGTAAAGACAATCAGCTCATTTGTATGGAGAATAAGATCTATTCCTTTGAGATTATGTACTTTAACGTTTTTAAGAGAGATAGGATGTTTCATCATAAAATTCAAAAGTTGACATCATCATACACCCAATCCATACTTTTTCTAAATGGAGATAGGTATGGAAAGCCGGACAAAAATTGTTTGTACAATGGGACCCGCGGTGAATCATCCTCAAAAAATTGACCAATTAATCGAAGCGGGGATGAATGTAGCGCGTATTAATTTTAGCCATGGCACCCATGAGGAGCATAGAGAAACCATAAATAACCTTAAGCAGGCGAGAGAGAGGGCAAAGATTCCCTTGGCCATTATGCTTGATACTAAGGGACCGGAGATCCGTCTTGGAAAGCTAAAAGAAGAGCAAATCACATTGAAGGAGGGGCAAACCCTTTGGTTGGTAAGAGAGGAAATAGAGGGAAACGAGAGAGAGATAACCCTCAAGCCCTCTATTGTCTTTGAGTCCTTAAAAAAAGATATGTTTGTGCTTCTCGACGATGGCTACATTATCACGCATGTCGTGGCAGTTGAAAACAAAGGGGTAAAAGTTGAGGTGGACCATGGAGGGGTGATTCGATCTACTCGTGGAGTGAACGTACCCACTGCAGAGATAGCCCTTCCTGCTATGACAGAGCAAGATGTCGAAGATATTAGATTTGGATGCAAGGAGGGAATAGACCTTATTGCCGCCTCGTTTATACGCTCGGCTGACCACATAATATCTATAAAAAAACTTTTGAAAGAGGAGAAGAGCTCCGGCATCGGCATTATAGCAAAAATCGAAAACCATCAAGGAGTTCAAAACTTTGATGATATTGCGAAAGTAGCCGATGGGATAATGATAGCCAGAGGAGACCTAGGGGTAGAGCTTCCCTTAAGCCGGGTCCCTCATTTGCAAAAAAAAATGATTCGAGCGTGTTATCTTGCAGCAAAACCCTCTGTGACCGCCACACAGATGCTAGAGTCCATGATAATCAAATCCCGTCCTACCCGTGCCGAAGTGTCGGATGTGGCCAATGCTATCTATGACAGTACCTCGGCGGTGATGCTCTCTGGAGAGACGGCAATAGGGAGCTATCCGGTAGAAACGGTCAAAATAATGAAGGAAATTGCAGAAGAGGCCGAAAAAGATTTTAATAACTATGAATTTTTTAAAACAAACTTTGAGCAACTCCTTCCGGATACCCCAACCGCGGTCACCAAAGCAAGTATTAAAACAGCTTATGGCGTGAATGCAAAGGCAATTTTTGCTTTCACAGCAAGTGGGTTGACAGCCCGTTTGCTTGCTCGAATGCGTCCGGAAATGCCTATTATAGCTATGACGCCAAATCCTCGAGTGTATCATCAACTTGCAATAGTTTGGGGAGTGATACCGATTCTTCGTAAAGATGTGAATAACATTGAGGATGCCAAAAAAAAGATCAGCGAATATGCGTTATCCCGACAGATAGTAGCTTATGGGGATCCGGTGGTGATCACCGCCGGGACTCCTTTCGGAAAGGCCGGCACTACGAATATGATGATCGTGGATACGATCACAGTTTGATTTCAATGGGCATCTTAAAGCTGAGCAGAAAAGACTAATTTGTGGATTATAGCAACATAATATAAATTATCAGACGGATTCCGAACGAAAGCATGTAGAATAAGAAACATGTGAGTAGGGAACCATTTAACCTTGCGGGTGAAAGTCCTGCAGACAAAGAAAGGAGCGACTTTCATGTCTTAGCCAGTATTGCGGGAGGATCGGGTGACTGATCCTTCCGAAGCGTATACAGCGAATCACGCAGGCCGGAATGCCTTAAGTGGCGTGAAGTGATCGAGCCTCGAAATTTATGAATCCCGGTGGGCGACACGCTTGATAACGTGGAAGCCAATATCTGAATCATACCGCTATCGCAAGGGAGATT
>JBAPRV010000140.1:0-1779 GCA_049281295.1 Chlamydiales bacterium | reverse complement strand
CTTATATCCTCATTCAGATCATGTAAACGGAACCGTTTTCTTTCGATATAATCCAAACACATGTGCATTTTTTTTATTAGATTGATATTTTCTTGGCCAAGAATAGCGTCGATTTCTCTTTTAAGATAAACCTCTCCTCCAAACATTTCTGCCCTTACTGCTAAATGAATATGAATTCTAACCTCTTCTAACAGCTGGTTATATTCATCTTCTAAACCAAGCCTTTTTGCAGCTTGGGCTAATTCGATCTTGTCCCTTTCGCCCACTGGCGCATTGGGGTCTTCTTCTGCATTGCAATAAGATTTTAAGGTTTTAGCGGCTGTTTCTGAATTGAATTTTTCTAGCTCTCTGACAAAATCAAGAACTTCAGGCGCAGAGAGAGAAAGAAGGTGATCTGAAACAATGTCACGGATACCTTCTTTGTGTTTTACAAGTTGAATGTAATCTTCAGGAGACAACCTAACAGATGACTCACAACCCCATATTTCGTTTGATCTAATATTTACTGCTCGCGCATTGCTAACCTGATGCTTAAACTCCCGGGAGACTATGGGTAACTTAGAATATTCTTCTTCGCTGACAAATCCCGCCACTTCCGGCAATATAGCTAAAAAGTTACCGAAAAGCTTTGATGTTCCAATTTTGCTATCCTCGGAATTCATAACTCTTACTCTTTTACCATTACCCGTGCTTCTATAAGATGATACTCCGGACTCAGAAGATTGGTTTTCCGGAACAATACTTTCTAGATTGGACGAGGATAAATTTCCGACTGAACTACTCATATTTTGCCTCCTGACTATGAAATTTCTTTTACTTATATATTTATATATCTTTATTTACAACCTTTTATTACATATTCACTTAGAAATAGAATTTATTATAGATTAAATTTTATAGATTGGAAGATAGATTTTCATTTGTGAAATTCTCAATTAAATCGACCTCTTAAACTTACGAGTTTGGAGTCTCAGCAGATTGCGCTTCATAAAAAACAGGGATAGAAAAGCGAAGTAAATCCATAAGAAGAGGAAAGTGCTTGCTAGAAAAGTTAGCCTCATGGGAGGTTTCTGATTCAGAGATTTCGTTTTCTAAAATTTCCTGAACTTGTGCAAAGACTATAGCTGCTTCATTTAGATCTTCTTTCGTCTTTGCTTGCTTCACCATTACTCGGGCAATTCTGAGAAAAATTTTAGCTTTTTCCAGTTTGAAAAAATCTGCGTCCCCATCATCCAGACTACTATAATCATCTATGCTGGTATATTCGACAAGAGAACGTGCCTTCATTAATGGATTATCTATTTCTACCTTTAATGGATCTATTTCTAATAGGGCCTTGGCTACCGCTATGCCTACCTCTGCCTTTTCCTCAGGTTCAAGTTGGCTCAACCACCCCTCAAGAAGGATAGAATTAATGAGTTGCATTGCTTTTTCCGGATTGACTGCTGCATGTCCCTCAGCAAGCCAAGCGAAAATCCAAGACCGGAGAAAGCTATTGCGAATACCTTTTGCAATCTTCTCATCAGGAATAATGGATGTCTTTTTTAGATCTATTTCTCTTAGATCTTGGACGAGAGGGTATTGATCCTCTAATGATTCTAAAGACTCAATCGCTGTCATACAGGCTTTGCTTGCTTCTTCCGGGTTTAAAATAATTCCTTTAATAACCATCATTCTGAGAAGTGCAAATTTAACCAAAGGGTTTTCCTGTGCCATAATGAATGCATAAGCTTTCTTTACATCATCATGAGCATTCCCTATGTCAATTTTTGCTGATGC
>JBAPRV010000139.1:0-6450 GCA_049281295.1 Chlamydiales bacterium | reverse complement strand
TTCAGCCACAAGCTGGAACAGTGATTTTTTTTTGACAAAAGAGACAGGGTAGCACCCTTTGGGTCCTGTACACCCCAAGCGGGATGCCTGCCCTCCGGCTAATAAAAGACAGGCGCACCTCCCCTCTCTCATCAGCCTTTCTCCACGTTGAAAATCGTTTTCATTCCCGCTGTGAAAAGAGGCTGTGTAGGGTTCAAGTGAAATATCACGCTTTTGGTCGGTCTTTAAAAGAGTGTGTTGTCGGAGGAAAAGATCAATGTCAAGATGGGTGATCTGTTCTCTGAGGTGTTTTTGCTGGACAGGGGTGAGGGTTTTATAGTGGCTTAAGATATGTTCTTGACCGATCCTTTTCAGCTTCTCAAGCGCCTCCTGGAAAATGAGGATCGGTGTGGCTGGTGGCGACTTCATCTAATAGTGCTTCCTCATTTTGATGAGTTTGAACGCGCCACTGAGCATAGTGCTTTTCTTTTATCTTTTCGACGAGTTTTCGCTGTTGAATCGCTTGCTTTAACCTCTCCTGCTGCATTTGAATCTGTTTTTCTTGAGCGGCAAGGGTATGCTTGGCTTGCTCAAAAGAAAGATTGAGGTGCTCTAAAATTTGTGCATAGGTCTCTTGGAATCCATGGTTTTTTTCTCTTCGTTTTTGACGCATTTCATCGATTAAAGAGGTGATTTGCTGCTCTAAAGTTCTTTTTTTTTCTTCCCACTGATTGAATTTTTGCTTTGAATAGGCCAGCTCCCGTTGAATATGGCTTACATGCGCTTTGCGCATTTTTAAAAGGGTGTCAAGGCGAAAAAAAGATTTTTTCATATTAATAGTAGTTATACATCATTTAGGAAAATATTTCTTGGAATTGGCATAAAGTCTCCTCAAAGGAAAAACACTCAGTTGGTTTTTGAGTCAAAAAAGCAGAGATAGCCTCTCTTTTAGCGATCGCTTCATCAATTTTTGTGTTTGACCCCGACACATAGGCTCCTAGGTGAATCAACTCCTCTGCCTCTTTATAGGCATGCAAAAGGGAGCGAAACCGTCTTGCGATCTCCTGCTGCTTTTCGTCAGTAACCTGTCCCATCACCCTTGATAGGCTACGCAGCACATCAATGGGAGGGAAGTGATTGGCATGAGCCAGCTCTTGGCTTAAATGCAAATGCCCATCCAGAAGAGAATGCATCTGATTAGAAATGGGGTCATGCCATTTTTCCTCTTCACATAGTATGGTATAAATGCCTGTAATTGAGCCTTCTTTGGAATTTCCTGCTCTTTCCAGGAGGCGGGGGAGTTGAGCAAATACGGAGGGGGTGTAGCCTTGTGTGGTAGGCGGCTCTCCAATAGCCAGCCCTATTTCACGAAGAGCCATCGCATAACGGGAGATGGAATCCATCATGAGAATCACATGGTGGCCTAGATCACGGAAATATTCTGCAATGGCAGTCGCTACATTAGCTCCTTTACTGCGCAGTAGAGCAGTCTGATCCGAGGTGGCCACAACAACCACAGAACGGGCCAGTCCTTCAGGGCCCAGCTCATTTTCAATAAACTCTCTCACCTCTCTTCCGCGTTCACCGATAAGGGCGATCACGTTGATATCAGCTTGTGCCGTTTTGGCAATTTTAGCCATCAATGTCGATTTTCCCCCGCCGGGACCTGAAAAAATCCCTATCCGCTGCCCTCTACCAACGGTAGAGAGGGCGTCAATGGCTTTGATGCCGGTAGGGAGCACCTCGTTAATCGGCTGTCGGCTCAGCGGCGGGGGAGGAGGGGCTGTAACGGGATAAAAAGTGTCGCTCAACAGTTCTCCTTTCCCATCGATAGGGTCTCCCATTGCGTTTAGAATGCGACCGCAAAGTGCTTTTGAAACCGAAATACAATGCTCTTCCCTGGTGGGAAAAACCTCAGCTCCCACCGCAATTGGGTTCACGTCGCTAAGGGACATAAGAAGTACTTTTCGGTTCTTAAAGCCAACCACATGACAAGGAATTTTCTCCCCATGCCTTCCATAGATGTAACAAAGCTCTCCTACATAGGCATCCGGACCCATCGATTCGATCAATAAGCCGATTACATGAGTCACACGACCACTCATTCGAGGCCCTTCCCACCTTTTAACTTGCGCCATCTCTTTTTTAAGAAGCTTTTCCATGCAATATTTTAGATTTAAGGTCGGCTAATTCTCTGGAAATATTGTAATTGACAAAACTCATCTGGGTCTCAATGCGACAATCTCCCGATACCATTAAGGGATCGGGAACAAGGCGGATTTTCTCATATTGAATTTGAGAGAGATGGTTTTCTATCATCGCATGATCGCTGGGAGCGAGAAAGATTTTGATGCAATCAGCCTCTGCTGAGGAGCCGGCTGCCATTAGAAGAGAGTTGATTAAGTTTACAAGATTTTCAGGCTGAGAAAGTTCTCTTCGAATAATCTGTTCACAGATATTTATTACAAACTCAATAATTTCAGGCTTAATTTGATCCAGCAGCGAAGCTTTTTTTGCTAACATTTTTTCAGCAATAACTCGCAGTAGATTCAACCATATTCGACCCTCCTCGAGGGCTTTTTGATAACCGATCTGTTCTCCTTTAATTTTTCCCTCTTCAAAAACTCTTCGCCTTTCCTCTTCAAGGATAAGCGCAAAGCTCTGTTTAACTTGAGTCGAATACAGTTCACCTGTAGGAGCCAGGATCATCGTTTCATCGATTTTTAAATTTCGAATCACACTCATTGTTCTTCTTTTTCCAGCTCTGTCAAATGAAACACCAGTTCTTCCTTAAGATGTTCAGGAAAAGCCTCCATAATTTTTTCAGCTCGAGAGGGCTCTAAATAGGAAAGCATTAAAGCAATACTAGCCGGTGCTTCTCCTTGAATCAGCTCTGCTAGCTTACGGCTGTCAATACGGGTCATGAGGCGGAAAAGGTCATCTTCTTTTTTCTTCTTGGTCGCGCGGCGCAAGAATGGGGATAGGCATAAAAAAACCAATAGAGGCAGCAAGAGAAGAAGTACAAATTTTGCGTAGGATCTCGTTTTGGTTTTCTCAACCCAGATACTTCGTTTTTTTTCAAATGGAAGAAAATCGATGGCTAATTCCAAATCGATTCCCTGTCCTTTAATCATGGTGCTGATTTGGCGATGCAACTCTTCCTTGAAATTCAGATCGTTAAATGCCGATTGATCGATTACAAGAGCGACTGACAGGGATTGGATTTCGTTATGGCTGCTATCGGAAATCGTTTGAATTGTGGAGTAGAAATGATCTTTGCCGACTATTTTACTCAACATGCCGTCGATTTTTGCTTGAATCTCTTCTTCAAACAAAATTTTAGCGTCATTTAAGCTCTCTTCCTCTCCATCGGGGCTGATTGCCTTATAGAGCTTGCCTGTGGTGTCGGAGATGGCAATAGAGTGAGGCTCTAAACCTCTTACAGCACCGGCCAAATGATAGGTAATGGCCCTCAATTGAGAGGTAGAGAGGCGGGCTCCAGGCATTAAGGTTAAGATCACCGATGCCTTCGTTTTATACTGAGATTCTCTAAATGGACGAGGAGGAGCCAGATCGAGAATCACGCTGGCATTTTTGATCTGATCGAATGCTGTTAAATCTTTTTCCAACTGTCCTTTTAAAGCACGCATCTCCAACACTTGCAGCTCTTTGTCCCCTTTGATCCACGTGTTGGTATCAAATAGCTCAAACCCTTTTCCCTGGTCATGATCTAATAGCCCTGAAGCGTTAAGTTCAGCTCGAATCTGGTCGACATATTCTTCGGAAACGAGAATTCCCTTCTCTTTTTTCTCTTTAAAAGGGACAGATATCCGGTCGAGATAGGCTCGAATTTTGGAAATCTCCGAGGACTGTAAACGGGCGTTTGGAAACAGTGGAATATAGGTAGAAGAGGAGGGTTTGAGTAAAAGATAGCCTAAAGCCAAGGAGACTATAAGAAGAACGGACATCGCAGCCATTTTTTGAAAGGCGCTAATCTCTCGCCAGGCAGATAGAAACTGTGATAAGATCTCTTTCATTCTATTTTTTTCTCTAACAGAATAGTTCAAATTTTACAAATGCGGATCTTTTACCCCTATAATGAAATACTGCCAAAAAAAAGAGCGCATGACCTTTATATTTTTCACGAATGCGCGGCGCTTGCGCAAGCGGGATACGAAACCACCCTCCTTTGCGGGAAAGGGTCAAATCCAAATCTTTTTCATTACTATGGCATTTCCTCTTTAGATAATCTCCATATAAAACAACTCCCCCTGATTCGGAAAAACAACCTCTTAAATTGGAGCTGGAACTTACCCTTTTTTTTCAAATGCCAGCAGCAGATTCGAAAACACAGGCCTGAATTTGTTTTTTTAAGTGTATTAAAACAAGGGGCTTATCATTTATCTCATAAAGTAAAACAATCAAAGTATATTTATGAAGTGCATGAATTGAGCTACTATCCCAATCAGCTCACACCCAAAAAAAATTTCCGAATGGAGAAAACTCTATTAAGCCGAGCCGACTTAATAACTGTCACGACCTCTGCTTTAAAAGAGATTTTGAGGGCCCCTCCCTATTCCCTCTCTATCCCCATTAAGGTGGTTCCGCTGGCTGTTCACAAAGCTCCCCTCCCTCCCCCTCCGGAAAAAGCAGATCCGTTAACATTGATGTATGTAGGGCAGCTCTATTCAGGTCAAGGGCTAGAGCACTTGCTTGCTGCGATGCAACAGGTCGAAGGAGTTTGCTTAAAGGTGATTGGAGGCAAAGCCAGAGAAGTGGAGAGCATGATCCAATTAGCAAAAAGACTTCATGTTTCCCAAAGGGTAGAATTTTTAGGATTTCACCCCCCCCATCTTTTACCTGAAATAGTTAAGGAGGCGCACGCCTTTGTGTCCTCATTTGAGCCAAAAGGGAGGATGCCCTTTGTGGCACACACCAAATTGCTCGAGTATGCCTCATGGGGGCGTCCTTTTATCGTACCGAATCTATCAGTTGTACGGGAGCACTTCCCAACAGGAAAAGGGGTTCTTTTTTTTGAGGCCGGTCAAGTTTCTTCGCTTGCCGAGAGCATTCAAAAGCTACAAGACTCTCATTTAAGAAAGAAATTACAAAAAGAGAGTCTTGAACATGGGAGTAGCTACAGTTGGGGGAGAAGAGCAGAACGCTACCGCGAGCTTTTCACACAACTCGGGTTTTTACTTAGCTTGGCTTAAATGAGGAGAATCTTCTCCAATTGCAAATAGCCTGCAGATTCGAGAAGAGCGCGAGCTCCCAAGTCGGTAACCCCTTTCACGTTGTAATTGTCATCAGCTTCGATGTATTTCTCTTGCCATCCATATCTTTTCTCGGAGAGTGTTGCTTGAGGGCCGTATTTCTCCAATAGCTCTGCAAGAAGACTATAGCCAATCTCTTTCTTCCCCTTGCGATTTGCAATAGCTTCCGCAAAGCCTTTTTTCACCTCCTGAATGAGATTGTCTATGGAGAAGTGGTCCATAAAGTCTTTTAAAAGCTGTTGAGTTTCTTTTTGAAGGAGATGGCGATAAAGGCAATGAGTGTGTTCATCAAGTTTCAGTTGATGTTTCGCTCCAACTTGTTGATGCAAGCGATTTTTAAGATAAGTACTCTGATGTGCTTCTTGTCTTACAACCGCTTCATTTGCAGCTTGTCTCAAAAATTGATCATCACTAAATACGCGATCCAGTTCCCGTTGCATTGCCTTATAAAGGATGGCATCGATTTCGTTTTCAATGTCCGCATTGGCCTGTTCATGTCCTTGGAGATGATAACTTATGGGCAATACATTATTGTAATAGCTACGTATTCCTTCGGCTTGCCCTGTTGAGCAATTTGCAGCGGACGCAGAAAATCTTATTAGAGCTTCATCTACATCGTCTTGATCCAAAATGAACTTAACAATCGCATTTAGATTAACTACAAGAGGATCCACAGGGTCGTTCGGCTCCCCTCTTGCAGCAAGCAATCCGGGGATTGTGGGTTTATTCAAAATATTTTCCTTTAATTCTGCCAGTGTTTGCCCGGTAACTTCCTGAATATAGTTTTCTCTTCTGGTTTTTTCCTCTGGGGGTAAGTGGTTAATATGCTCTTCCATTCTGGCAAACAGGGTATGAAAAACATTGGGATCTACTCTTTCAGGCAAATCTTTAAAGGTGAGAGGTTGTCGATTCCCCTTGGTTCTCATGGTTTCTAAGTTAAGAGAGAGGATGCGATCTTGCTCGACACGAACCGGTCTATTATGGATGTCGAAAAATGGTTCATTATTTATTTTTTCTTTCAGGTCTTGATCGATTATCCAAGGGTTTATAGATCTTCCACGATTTCTCGGTTCTGTATGATCATTTATGTTGGTTGCTCGATCCACTATATGCTGTTCTCCCTCCAGTTCTAAATATCGATATAGTTTGATCACTAGAGTTGAAAAAACATGTGCGCGAGCTTGATCTTGTATGGAAC
>JBAPRV010000138.1:0-18141 GCA_049281295.1 Chlamydiales bacterium | reverse complement strand
CACAAATTCAAGAGCAAACTCTCGCTTTCGCCGTTAAAATGGTAGCGGTGTTGGGACCTGTTTTGATAATGGGAGGATGGTTAGGGACATTGATTTATCAATTTGCTATTGGAATCTTTAGAAACTTTTATAAGTGGCAATGACTGCTCCATCCGACACCTATGTTTCCTATTTGCTCAGCCGGCCTCTTCCTGAGGTTTGGAATATTTTTCTTTTAGGTCTCGCCCGTCTCGCCCCTGCCATCAGTCTCGCCCCCTTCCTGGGAGGAAAAACGCTTCCGGCTTCTTTAAATTTAGGCCTTTCCATCTCCGTTGTATTTATTTTTCTCCCTTTTCTAGTCGTTCATACATCAGCCTCTATGGCCCTCGATATCACTTTTCTACTTTTTTTGATTAAAGAGGTAATCATTGGAGCGATGTTAGGATTTATCATTGCGATTCCGTTTTATTTTGCCCAAGGCGCAGGAGCTCTTATCGACCATCAACGAGGTGCTCAAAGCCTGCAAGTGATGGACCCCTCCACTCAAATGCAAACTTCAGCCACCGGAATTTTTTACAATGATATGATGCTGATTACTTTCTTCTTCATTGGGGGTCCTATTATTTTCTTTGATGGAGTTTTTGAGTCCTACAGGATTCTTCCTATCGATAAATTTTTCCCCCCTCAATTTTTTCGTGAATCGTACCCTTTTTGGGTAAGCATCTTTGGTATGATCACCACTGTACTCACAATCACTTTACAACTCTGCTCCCCTTCGCTGATTTCCATGCTTCTCTCCGATCTTTTCCTGGGTATTGCAAATCGAATGGCGCCTCAAGTACAAATCTCTTTTTTATTGTGGGCCTTTAAAGCCTTTGTCGGTATAGCAATGCTCTGGGCTTCATGGTGGCTTGTTTTCAGACAGCTCGATGTGCAAGCCATTTCTTGGATAAAGGTATTCCAAAAAATGATACAGCAGCTTAATCCTTGACAAATATAAATATTTCATAAATATTCTGGGTCATTATGAAAATATCACTCGCTACAACAACAGCATTAACAGGCGCAGGCCTTATCACATTAGGTTCACTGGGGATTGCGGGAGTAATTGGAGCCCATACAACTGCATGTTCAATTTGCGGATTATCTCTCGTGCACCTTGCCCATTACATGGCAGAGGGGAGGGATGGTTCTTTTCTACAAACTGTCATGTATGTAGCCCTCCCAATTATTGCAGCCCTCTCTGTTTATGGATATATCCCTTTTGCTACTATGGCAGCTATCGGGATAGGGGTGGGGGTTTTGCAAATGATCAGCTTAACTGAAATTGAGGTAGGGGGGGCATCTAAGAGCATTAGAATGTCTTTCACGTATGGTTAAGCAATTACATTCGGTTGCTTATTGCATAGCTTATGATTGCTTGAAGACAATTCGGAGTAAGTACATTGCCGCAAACCCTATTGCCGCTGCAATAATGAAGCTCGGTAAAACAATCAGAAAATAAACAACTACGCCTATTAAAATAAGGGTCTTAAATAACCCTTTTTCCGAATAAAAATCTCGGAGGCTTGTAAAATAATTGAGCAGCTCTTCAAAAAAGCAAATTCCAAATCCTACACCTACCAAAACCCCACCGACACGCCTGTAGAAAAAAGCTAAAATAATGCCTAATAATACTAATACTCCAGAGATGACCTCAAATCGAATATTCCAAAAATAGTTAGCCTTATTATCTAGATCCATCCCCTTTTTCATTTTTTTGGTATATTCATTGACTCTATCTTTAAAACGCCCCTTTTTCTTGTCCGAGCCCTCAGGTTTCTCGGGTTCTTCCTCGGCCATTTTACCCTCCTTAACTTTAGCACCTTTATAGTCGATTCAATTTTAAATTGAATCTACTCTATCTTTACACTTTATAGGATTTCAATAATTTATTTTACTTATTAATGATAGTAAACAATTAAGACTCTGAATAATAGATGTTTAAATAATAACCTGTTTTTTGTTTAATTAATCCGAAAAACACCTAATTGATTTTTTTCTACCTTTAAGGTATCCTTTCTGACATTGAAAATCAACTTAGTAGGGAAATGCGCGCCCTATTCTATCTTAATTTAGTTTTTGTCTGTCTCATTGGTTTTACAGCCATGTTTTTTTTTCTCCTTCCGGACAACGAGCCTTCTCTATCGGTTGAATCCTCTCCTCGTTTTTCTCTTCCTAAAAGCCCGTTTACACAGTCGGAGACGATCGGTTCAGCCGCTTTTGAACAAGGCCCCCTCTCCTTAAAATGGGTTCCACCAAAAATGCAGTTACCCAGCTTAAAGGAAGAACTTGTTTTTTATGGGAAAAACAACCGCCCTGATGTTCCATCCGGAACATGCATTTATCATATCGGCCTCAAAGGAGCCATAGAGCCGAGTTCTTTTACAGAAAGGGAGCCTATTTATCTGGTTTACCATCGAAATGAGGTCTCTTCTCTTCCTCAACTTCCACTCCCTTCTCAAGACGGTCCTTTGTGGGGAGATACCACTTCCTCAAGCCAAGGGCGTTATCTTTTCAGCCCCAATAACCAGCCAACACCGCTGTGGCTTGAGATAAACGGGATAAATGAGCAATCCGTTGAAATAAAAGTAAGCATGATCGACGAACAAGGAAGCATGGTCACCTCCCCTCCTGAGCTGCACAAATTCTCTTTGCAGGCTACTCCTCTCCCGAATTCACAATTAATGGGATGGAAACTAAATGGCTATCGGGTAGACCCCACCCTTTTGGTTCGTCAAAAAGCACGCTGGATCGGTTGGGACTGTTTTCTTGAATGGCATGGAGGTGAAGAGTTTGCTTTCACTTCAGGACGCGAGCGAATTGACTTTCTCGATGGAGAAACCCCCTACTCTTGCTACGTTCGAGAAAATGATTTCCTCGTATGGAAGGAGGATCATTGGGAGTTCCCTAAGCCCAATGAAGCTACATTGGAACTTCCTCTTTTGGCGATCAAAAAAGTCGATGAAAAGATTATGTCTCTACAGCTTTGGCCGCCAAAAGGGAAAGGATCTATTAATCTCAACTTAATCCGAAGTAAAGACCGGGACGGGATGCCTAATTTATCTCAAAATTTTAAATTCATCGGAGCTAAAACTTGGGCTCAATTTATCATTGAATGTCCAAATGGAGATCGTATGACGCTCAAAGCCAATGATTGGCTCCTTTTGACTTCAGAAGGCTGGAAAGAGCTCAAAACATCGGAAGAGATTGATGATTATGTACAGCACCGCCTTACCGGTCCTCTATTTGTTCTCGACAAACTCACAAAGCAAAACGGACAACAAGTGCTCATCGGGCACTTATTTAATACCTCGCGCACTGAAGTACAACAGGTAACGCTTAAAGAAACCTCTCTTGCCAATTTTTATCAAGATGATTCCTTTGACCTAAAAAACATCAACATAGAAGGCAGCAAAGAGTGAAAAAACAATTTTTATCTCTATTTACCCTCCTCCCACTGGCTCTCGGAGCTCAAGACGACGGGTTAGAAAAGATCTCTAAACCCCAAACCATCTCCGAGAAAAAAAAGAGCTTCCAACCAAGCGGTAGTGAAATTGACCAAACGCTTTTAGAACAACTCCCCCAAGTGAATGACTATCTTGAGAAGAGGCGTTTTGAGCTCAAACAGCTACATGATCAAGCCTACACACTCTATCAAAATGACGGCGCTCGGGAAGAGCAATATCGTCTCCTCATTGATAAAATCAAAAAATTGAAAGAAGAGATTGCTGAAGCTCAAAGATTATGGCAACAAGAAGTCTTCTCATCCAATCAAAGCGAGGCCTATGCTCTCTGGCATCAACCCGACTCCACCTTGCTTCAACTGATCATCGATTATGGCGCTGCCGACTTTATCTATCTCGTCCCCCCCGAAATAGGGAGCATGCATGTCAGTCTGAATTCCAATCTCCCCATTCCAAGAGAATCGTGGAGGGAGTGTTTAGAGCTGATTTTAGCTCAATATGGTATTGGCATTCGAGAGCTAAATCCCTATATGCGTGAATTGTACCTGCTTCATAATGATGCCTCCGGAATTAAAGGGATCGTTGATTGTTTGAATGATCTTGATCTCTTCCCTCCTCAATCTCAAGTGATTTATCTGTTTTCTTCTCATGCAACAGACCCGCGCAGCGATTTGCTATTTTTACGAAAATTCTCTAACCCAAACACCACCAAAGTCGAAATTCTGGGAGGAAAAATCTATATTACTGGAACTGTAGAAAGCATCCAGGAGCTCTTAAAACTCCAAACCTTTATCAGCAAAGGAAATCATGGGGAAGATTTTCAACTCATCTCTTTGAACAAAATCGATGCTAAAGAGATGAAGAATATTCTTGATACGGCCTTTCATGATGGAGCCATGGCCCCTGACGGATCAAGCCTACGAATCCTTCCTTTAGAAAATGCCTCCCACTCTCTTTTCCTCACCGGGAGCAAAGAAGAGGTGAAAAAAGCGATCAAGCTTACTCAAGATATTGAAAGCCAAATAGAAGATCCTCAAGAAAAGACCGTCTTTTGGTATACGGCAAAACACTCTGATGCTGAAGAACTCGCTGTAGTATTAGCCAGGGTATACGATCTTCTTGTTGAGAACCAGGCTAATAAAAGCGAAAAACCCAAAAAAGAAGACAAAATCATCGTCCCTCCCTCATCGGAGGAGCCAAAAACTAACTCTCATAAAACGGCTGATGGACAAAATAACTTTGTTGTAGATCCCAAAACCGGTGCCATTATCATGGTTGTAGAGCAAGAGGCTTTACCAAAAATCAAAGAACTTCTTAAAAAACTTGATGTGCCAAAAAAAATGATTCAAATCGAAGTTCTTCTTTTTGAAAAGAAAGTGACTCATCACAGCAAATTTGGCCTCAATCTACTTCGTCTTGGAGCTAATGCAGCTAATAAGACCTCTTCCTCCATTGGTTGGCAAAATCAGTCAAAAGGGATTTTAGAGTTTTTGATCAGCCGAGGGAAAAGCAGCGGCATCCCGGCCTACGATTTGGCCTACCAATTTCTTCTGGGACAAGACGATATACAAATCAACGCCAGCCCTTCCATCACCACTGTCAATCAAACCCCCGCTACTTTTTCTACTGTGGATGAGATCTCAATTCATGCAGGATCCGACGACAAAAACAAGGATATCTACAACCGTGCTGAATATGGAATTACTATCCAGGTCACCCCAACCATTAATATGAGCGACGAGGGGGAGGAGTCTAACTTTATCTCGCTCAACACCGATATCATGTTTGATACTACCAAAAATAGTACGAATGACCGCCCTGATGTTACCCGCCGTAAGATTAAAAATTATGTCCGCATCGCAGACGGCGAAACGGTGATCCTGGGAGGACTTCGCTGCAAAAACACCCACGATAGCAAAGATTCCATCCCCTTCCTTGGTGAAATTCCAGGAATCGGGAAGTTATTCAGCACCACTGACATGAATGACACGGTCACTGACATGTTTATTTTCATCACCCCAAAAATTATTTCCGATCCTCTTGAAAATACCAAGCGGGTACAAATCGAAGAGTTAAAGAAACGGCCAGGTGACCTCCCTGAATTTTTCTATGAACTTCATCACGCTAAAGAGCGAGAGAAAAAGCGCCTTTTTGAAAAAAGCCTAACGGCTCTATTCGGACGCGAAAAACAAGCCCATTCATCATTTCATCCAAAAATGGAAGAATACGAAGGAAAATAGAATATGGAAACCGCCTCTTCTTCTCTTGAGTTAGCCAAACAGCTCGGTATGGAAGTATTAAAGACTTTACCTAAAACCTCTCTTTCAAAAGAGATTTCAGGGCAGATTCCCTATTCCTTTGCAAAAAAAAACGAAGTTCTGCCGATAGAAGAGTACGACACATACATTACCGTAGCTACCAGCAACCCTTTGAACCTAGATGCCATAGATGAACTCAGGTTGATTCTCAACAAGGAAATTAAAGCTGTTTATTGCCCCCAAGAACAGTTGTTGGCCACCCTTAACGAATGTTACCACACTCAAGAGGGAGCTGCTTCCCAGTTTCTGGCCAACCTCTCAGAAGAGACCGCAGGTTCTCGCAAACAGGAAGAGGAGATTGAAAATTACGATCTTCTCGAATTAAGAGAAGAGGCGCCTATCATTCGTCTGCTAAATCTAATTTTAAGCGAAGCGATTCAACAAGGAGCCTCTGATATCCATTTTGAACCCTTTGAGAACGATCTTAAAATTAGATACCGCATCGACGGAGTATTGCAGCCCCGTCTCTCCCCTCCTCGTGAATATCAGGCTCAACTCATCACTCGGATCAAGGTATTGGCTAAACTGGATATTGCTGAGCATCGCCTTCCACAGGACGGTCGAATCAAATTGCAAATGGGAGGAAGGGAAATCGACTTTCGAGCCAGTACAGTTCCAACTACCTATGGAGAGCGTATTGTCCTCCGTATTCTGGATAAAGGCAATGTGATTTTGGGCCTCAATCAACTGGGCATGCTCCCTTCTGTGCTCGATGAGTTTCGTCGCTTAATCTCCCTTTCAGAAGGGATTGTTCTCGTGACAGGACCCACAGGAAGTGGTAAGACAACGACCCTTTACAGCGCCCTTTGGGATATCTATGACGAAGAGGTTAATCTTATGTCAATCGAAGATCCGGTCGAATATAAATTACGCGGGATCGCACAAATTGCAGTCCGCCCCAAAATTGGACTCAATTTTGCAACCGGGCTTCGCCATATTCTCCGCCAAGACCCGGATATAGTGATGATTGGAGAAATTCGCGACACTGAGACAGCAGAGATCGCCATCCAAGCTTCCTTAACAGGGCATCTTGTACTGAGTACCCTGCATACCAACGATGCCCCCTCAACTATCGCAAGATTGACCGATATGGGGATTGAACCCTACCTCCTTTCAGCCACCGTCGTAGGAGTATTAGCGCAGCGACTCGTGCGCCAAACTTGTCCCAACTGTCGAGTATCCTACACCCCGACCGACAAAGAACTCGAAGAAATCAACCTCCCAAGAGAACGGCTTAATGGTGGGGTTCTTTACCGAGGCAAAGGGTGCCAGCAATGTTATAAATCCGGCTACAAAGGACGTCACGGCATCTATGAACTCATGACCATCGATTCCGTTTTGCAGTCTCAAATAGCAAAAAATGTTGACACAGCCCAATTGAGAGCTATTTCCAAACAACAGGGAATAAGTCTTCTGCGTGATCACGGAGCCCATCTTGTCCGCTCCGGAATCACAACCGTTTCTGAAGTGTTGCGTGTCACTAGAAAGTATGATTAATTTATGGTTCTTTTTCAATATCGTTACTTAGATTCAAAAGGGAAGAGAAAAAAAGCAACTTTGGATGCCGACAATGCCGCCGAGGCAAAAGAAAAACTGCGCTCCAGCGGTATTTTGGTGATTTCTCTTGAGGAATCTTCTCGGAAAAAAAACTTCCTTTGGAAGAGTCAAAAACACCATTTGCATGGGGATACGCTCACTACTTTTACCAGTCAGCTTGCTCAGCTGCTCAACGCCCAAGTTCCTCTTTATGATAGTCTTTTTTCTTTAGAAGAACAGTACCGTCACGAGCCTTTTCACTACATTATTCTCAGCTTGAGAGATCAGATTAAAAAAGGATCGTCTCTTACTGATGCGATGAAAAATTTCCCAAATAGCTTCAATAACCTTTACTGCGCCATGGTGGAAGCGGGTGAGTCAGTAGGCATGCTCGACCAAACCCTGGAAAAGCTGGCAGCTCTTCTGCAGAAACAAAATAAACTCAAAAAACAGATAATAACTGCCTTGATCTACCCCGCTTTGCTTCTCTCTTTTTCACTGGTTGTGGTATTTCTATTGCTTACTTTTGTCATCCCTTCACTTGAGAACCTTTTTGAAGATAGAGATGTCAACCGCTTTACAAAAATAGTCATTCACTTTAGCCATTTTTTCACACACCAATGGATGATTTACCTTCCCTTGTTAGGAGCTCTTATTGGCGGAGGACTTTACGCCCTATTTTCTCCCGCAGGAAACAGATGGATACAAAAACAGCTCCTGCGCACTCCTTTCATAAAGACATTGATTGTTCAAACTGCAATGGAGCGTTTTACGCGTACTGTAGGGGCCTTGCTTCAAGGAGGAGTCACGATCATCCAAGCTCTAGAAATAGGGAGAAATGTAATACGCAATCCATTTTTGGAAGAAGTGATCCAACAGGCGCAGCAAAAAATTATTGAAGGGAGTTTATTAAGCGCTGAATTGAATAAGTCCCCCCTGATTCCCTCTCTTATCCCTCGTATGCTGGCTATTGGAGAAGAGGGGGGGAGTACCCCTCTCATGCTTCATAGAATCGCTACTATCTATGAAGAGGAGATTGAAAAGACGATTTCTCGGCTCATGGCATTAGCTCAGCCGGTCATTTTAATCATAATGGGGGGAATTGTAGGATTAATCATGTTATCCGTACTACTGCCGTTAACGGACGTAAGTGCGTTTATTTAGGAGATTTATTATGAAAAGACAGAAAAAGAGACAGCCGGTAACCCTGATAGAAATTATGATTGTGATCGTACTCATCAGTCTCATAGGGGGAGCTTTAGCTTTCAATATGCGAGGAAGCTTGGACCAAGGGAAGGCATTTAAAACAGAGCAAAATATCAACCGAATTCATGATATTTTGATGATGGAATATGCAAAAGGAGAGGACGGGCTTGAAACCATTATAGAAAAAAGAAAAGAGATCTTAAACAACTCGCCCCTTATTAAGAAGGGTGAAAAGCTCTTAAAAGATGGTTGGGGGCAAGAGTTCGCGTTTGAGATTAAGAGGGGAGACACATTAAAAATCATTTCAAACAAATTAGATGATTGGAATAAGAAGCACGGCTAAACGTTCTTTCACTCTGTTCGAAATGCTGATTGTGATGTTTTTAATCGCCATCTGTTTTAGCGCCCTTGTTTTTCAGATTCCCAAAGCCATAAAAAAAGAGCGCTTTGAGACGGCTGTAGAAGCGGTAATTTCAAAAATCACCTTAGCTCAAGAACTTATGCTAGACTATTCTACTGATGTGGTATTGATTTTAACAGAGCGCGAGGGAGGGATAGGATGCAGGCTCAAGGCGGCTCAACCGCTTCCTAAAAAATTAAAAGCGAGAGTGGAAAAAGAACAACTCCTTTCGGAGATTGAAGCAATCAGTTTTAAAAATAGACCGACTAAAGAGGTTGAACTCCGTTTTGACGGCTCTCTGGGAGCTACCCCTAGAGGGAAGCTTTTATTGGAAGGGAAGAGGCAAAAAGTTTATCTAACTTTAAGAGGCTATCCCTCAAAAATATTAAGAGAGGACTATAACTTTGCAGAAAAAAGAGAAGCCCCCTATCCGGAAGAGATCGTTTCTGCTCTTTGAGCTATTACTTGCCATTGCCTTGGTGAGTTTATGCCTTTTCCCTCTGCTTAAACCTCATTTTGCGATACAAAAAGAGCAGCAAAAAGAGCTTAAGCAGATGCAGCTTTCAAAAATAGCCAGCGGAGCTTTTTGTGAGATAAAGAAACGCATCTATTCCGATAAAGATTGGGACTGGGAAAAATTTTCAAAAAAAATTTCAGGCATCCTGCCAGAATCTGAACCTGTCTATTTATCTATGAACAAAAGCCGCACCTATCAACCCCGCTATGTCATTAAAAAAAAACAAAAAGCCCCGAAGATTGAAGGAGGGCTGCTTTTGCAGGTTGACATCTATTTTGACGAAGGCCGGGAAACCAACTCTTTTTCCCGCACTCTTTTTATCCAAAAAAAGCGAGCCGGCCCATGAGACGAAGGCAGCCAATAACGCTTTTAGAAGTGGTGATTTCTCTTGGTCTCCTCACCTTTCTGCTCACAACCCTCTTTTTTTGGTATTCTCGTTTAATGACCCAAAAAAAAGCATACGAGCAGATTAAATGGCCTCTTTTGGAAGAACGGTATGCCGAGCAGAGACTCGCCTCGCTTTTCCCAAAAATCAAAACGCCTTTTTTTACCACACACAACGGGAACTTGGTCTTTTTATTTGATCGAGGCATTTACAGCGACCCCTCTCTTTCCAACACAGTTCTAGGCCATCTTTACCATGACTCCACCTATAATAGATTATGCCTTGGGGTATGGCCTGCACCAGAAAAAGAGAAACCCCTTTTGAAATCCCCTTGTCAAACTTTCATCTTATTAGATAAAGTATCGAGCTTATCGTTCGAATTCTATCCCTCCAAGTTCGAAGACGATTTCTCTATGAGATGGCAAACCGCATGGTTGGCGGAGAATCAAACCCTCCCCTCCATGATTAAAGTAAAGATTGAAAGAGAGAGAATCGGCACTCTTGAAAATCGTTCCCTTGTTTACTATTTAGATTTTCCACAACCCATTGAAGTTGAAGCAGCATGAATCCTTATTTACTTACCCTTAGCTTTCTGATGTTAATGAGCCTTATCACCTCCAGCGAGGTAAGCCACTTTGCGGCCCGAACAACCGGGATGGGTCTTTATCAAAACTATCTTGCAAGCAACGTCAAAAAAGAGGCTGTGTGGACCCAAGCTTTGATGGACGATTTTCATGATACTAAAAATATCAAGACGGGGGTCCAAGAAAAAAGACAAGTAGCTTCCAAAAATAAGGGCTCAAGCTCAGAACAGTGTCCCGATCCTCTACGTTTTGATTTAGAGCGCCCCCCTAACAATGCCCGCCTAAATCTTTATCTCCTGCTTCATGAAAAACCTGCTCTGAAGGTCCCTCAGGGATTTTCTCTCTACGAGGTAACAGCTCAACTGATGCGAAAATTGTATGAAAAAGAACCTTTTTTTCAAGTCGTTCCGCGTGCTGAGTATGAGATTTTAGATTTGCTTATTGAAAAGAGAGACGAGAGCAAAGACTTTGCCTATCCTGATGAATTAAGCAGCATTTCATTTCAAAATCCTACCTTGCAGGACATATTTTACAAAATGTTGAAAGGGACAGCCCAGGCTCCCTCATTGTTAAATTATGTCACTTTTGACAGGGAGGGATCCATTTTTATGCGGCGGATCAATCTCATGTTTGTATCCCCGACCCTCTTAGAAGTGATCTTTCCGCAAGAGACGGTACGCGAGGAAATATTAAGCATACGAACACGACTTTGGGAAGAGATAATAGATCAGGAAGAGCATCGGCTCGAGCGAACAAAAAACGAAAGTAAAAATAGAAGTAATTTTAAAGATGAGCTTCAAAGCGCCTTTAAAGCGACGATAAAAAACGCCGGACTCGATGTGGACGGTTATAAGCAGCTCTTTGATTTCTCTTTAGGCAAACGGGGGAATGTATTTTTTATCATTGACCCTGAAACAAAAGGAATCAAACGAGAGAAATATCAACCGCACAAAAAAGAGCATCCCAAAAAAATCCCCACTATTGCCACCGAAACGGTTGATTGGGATAGGGGACCCATTTTTGAACAGAAACCACCAGCTTGATTATTCCTCCTATTATCCCGGCCAATCCCAGTAAGACTACAATGAGTACAATGAAAGGAAGAACACGCCTCCAAAACTTACGCACTTCAAGTTCACAGAAAGTATGTATCTTACCCTTTAAGTCTGAAAGTTGCTCTTCTATATCCTCCTCAAACGGCATGGGATAATAATGGAGTTGATTTTCAGGCATTTTAACACTTTTCCCATACTCTTGGAGGGCTTTAAATTGCTGCATTTTATCAGGGTATTTTTTTTCAATTTTCTGAATATTTGATTTATGCCTCATTGCTTGCAAAAGCATCCTCTACCTCATGGGTTAAATTAAATCGATGCCTCGAATTGGAAGAGTTACAGTGAAAATCGTTCCTTGTCCCAAGGTTGACTCTACTTCGATTTTCCCCGCATGCTTTTCGACTATTCGCTCCACAATAGAGAGGCCGAGGCCTGAGCCGCCCAAAGTGCGAGAGTAGCTTTTATCCACTGAGTAAAATCGCTCGAAAATACGATCGAGATCTTCTGCAGGAATCCCTTTCCCTTTGTCGGAAACCTGAATCACAAACTCATCTTTTTTCTTCTCTATTAAGACGTTCACTTTTGCAGGGGGCTTAGAATATTTCACGGCATTATCGAGAAGGTTCAAAATGGCCTGAAGAAAAAGGTCATAATCCACCCTTAACCGAAAAGGGGGCTTCCCTTTGCTTTCAATGCTTATGTTTGCATTGGGGTGCACAGCAATGATCGTTTGCTTGGTCTGTTCAATGAGCTCTTTGAGGTCGCAATCTTGCAAACGAGAAGAGGGAATACCCTCATCGATAGCAGCTAAAGTCAGCAGGGTTTTTACCAAGGTATCCATCCGTTGGCAATTGCTGACAATTTTCTGAGTTACCTCCTTATGAACCTCCGGAGATAGCTCTGGATGATCGTGCAAAGTCTCAGCAAATCCTCGAATAATCGTGATAGGTGTTTTTAACTCATGAGAAGCATTGGCTATAAAATCGCGCCCCATTTCAACCACTTTATGCAAGCCCGTTTTATCCTGTAAAACAAGAATCGCTCCTTCATTTCTCCCTCTGGGAACTGATATGACATCTAAAAAACGTTTCTGTCTTCGATTCGGCTTTAAAACCATTGTAGCGGGTTGATTTTTCTCTTCAGCTTCAACGATGAGTTCTTTGCATTGAGGCTGCTTCGCTAAAGCAAAGTTTTTTCCCACGAGCTCTTTCTCGGAAATGCCCAAAAACACTTCCGCCATTTTATTCATATAGATCACATTCATCGTTTGATCGACTGCAATAACCCCTTCTACAAGAGACTCCAGAATAGCGCTTTTCTCATTCTTCTCCTGGGTCAAAGAGGCTATTTGCATTTGGATCTGTCTCGAGAGAGAATTAAGCGTTTCTGCTAATTGCCAAAATTCATCTGAGGGTTTGATTTCCTTACCCAAGCGAATCTCAGGAATATGATCCTCTTCACCCAATTGATAGGATTTCACTGCCTGTATTATCTTTTGCACAGGGGCTGTAAAAAAATTAATAATGAACCAGGATAAAAAACTAAAAAGTAAAAGAATCCCAATCCCAATAATAAGGAAGGTTAAAGTAAGTTCTCGGGTTAAAGTGACAATTTGCCCATTCGGATACGCGGTTCTCAGTACAAACTCTTTCCCTTGATAGAAAAATCGAATAGCTGTGTAGGCTAGCTGCTGCTCAAAAATGGGGGAATATCTCACTTCAAACCCCTTTCCCTTTTCTAGCGCCTCCTCTACTTCCGGGTTGGAAAGGACCACTTCACTCTGATACCCTCCTACCTCAGCATGAGTATCATAGAGGTAATTTTCCTCAGGTTCAAGCAAGCTAATGCGAAAAAAAGCAAACAGCTTTCTCTCTTCCAACCGTTTAATAAGCTCCTCAAAACTAGGAGCTGATTGAATACTTTCAAGGAGCTCTTCTGTACGATTAAACAAATGACGTTCCTGAATCATTGCAATCATCCCTGTGACCAATGGGTAAAGCAAAAAGGCAAAAATCAAAAAGATAGCCACATAGCTTATAAAAATCTTTTGGCGAAAACTCACTTAGTGTTCTCCCATTTAAAGCCTGTCACTTCATAATTTTGAACAGGCTCTGCAAAGCCTTTCAAAGTGAGAGGAGGAAGAGGATTTACATGAAAATAGTCTTTAATATTCGGCTCATCCAGCGTATCTTGCGAAATGATTAATTGATATGATTTAGCAACTTGGCATAAGCGGGCGGCCAAGTTGACATTGGTTCCCAAAACCGTATAATTCAAGCGATTTTCTGCTCCCATATTCCCGGCAACTACAAGACCTGTATGCACTCCAATGCCCATTTCAAGAACAGTTTCCCCTAGAGACTCTCTCTCCTGATTCCATTTTCTTAATGTCTCAATAATAAGCATTGCCGTTGAAATAGCTCTCAAAGCATGGTCAGGATAATAAGTTGGGGCTCCAAAAAGCGCCATTACCTCATCCCCTACATACTTATCAATCACACCTCCCTCCCCTTCAATCACGTGGGATATTTTTGTCATACACAAATTAAGGATCTCAATGGTTTTTTGAGGGGAAAAATCTCTCGTCAACTCAGTAAACTGACGGATATCGGAAAAAAGAATAGAGACCACTCGATCCTCGCCCCCTAAATGAATCTGACTTTTTAAAATCTCCTCAGCTACATCTTTTGAAACGACTTTATTCAACACGCCCCGTATCTTCTCTTTCTCTTGAAGCCCTTTTATCATCTCTGCAAATGATTGAGTTAAAATAGCCACTTCATCTTTTCGCTTCCCAATTTCAGGGAGGTGAATCTCTTCGTACTTTCCGCTTACGACATCTTCAGTGGCTTGAGCAAGCCTTTTAACCGGATAAATAACGCTCATAGCAAATCGAATCGCAAATAGTAGAATAGCAATCATAATAAGGAGGGCAATCAGAGCAAGCTGGAGGGATATACGTTCAGCAAGGGTATCTTCAAAATTATTGAGCGTATTAATGACAGACAATTGATTCTCTAAAGAATAGACGCCAAAAAAAACAAGGTTCCCATTAAAAAAAGATCCAATGGGGGAAAGAAAATAAGGAGCGCTTTCCTGGTTCGATATGAAGCTCTTTTCCTCCAAAAGCCCTTCAGTTAACATCTGGGCTACCTCAGTTTTAGAAAGCACTTCCCCTTTTTCATTATACCCAATCCACAACTCTTCATTTACATGCACGAGAAGATTTGTTTCGAAAATATAGGCCAGCCTTTTTGCCAGGGTTCCGATTTGAGAAGCGATAGTAAGAGCATTCGAATCAAATAAGAGGGTATTGGTCAAATAAAAATGGTTGGTGCCGGAATGATGCATGATTGTCGTCTCTGTAGAGATTGGAACTTCTGATTGAATAGGGAAACGTTGAACCTCCCCTTGAAAAAAAGGGGTGGTTGCAAAAATTTCATCAGAAAGAAGAGCAAACCCCTTGCCCTCTGCATCCACTTTGGCCAGACCTGCTACTTGCTCCTTGGTCTCATTGAGATTTAAACCCTCGACATAAAGAGGGATAAGAACTTCGATCATTTCCATCTTTAGCTCTCTATTTTCTTCCGTTATCCCTTCAGTTTTTTCAGTTTCTAAAGGTTTTGCTACCCCTGTTGGTTCGATTAAAGCATAGAATTTATAAGAAGAGCTTTCCTCAAGAGGTACGGGCACGGCTGTATAGGCATATTCTTTTAAGCCATCAGCGTGATCCCCAACAAAAAATAATCGCGCTGCACCATTTTCTTGAGAACGCACTAAAACAGGATGCAAAGAAGCTTCATGCGATAAGATCACCGCTGCTTTGTTTTCTCTCGGGGAATATATCTGAAGGTATCCAATTTCGGGATTAAAACCGGCAATGGTCCCAAGAGCCTTCCAGCTATTAATAGGTGGATTATCTGCAGTAAAAGCTAATTTGCTAAGCAGTGCCTTATCCCGATAAAGGAAAGGCAAAAGATCTTTGAGGTTATTTTCAGCATAAGTCAATTCATATTTTAGCCATTTTGCATTACTCCTGATCAGCTCTTGATGGTTTTTTATAAGAAGTGCTTCAATTGCTTTAGTTGTTTTTTGGATATCTTTTCGAACGAAAAAAATAGGGAAGAGGGAGAGCACAATAATTAAAAGCAAAAAAAGGCAACCAATGCCGAGAAGGAGTTTAGGAAGTAGTTTCATATTTTTTTAAATCTACCACCAAACTCGATGAAAATTGAAGTGTTTTTTATTATGTCGATTCAATTGAGAATTTCACAACTTGGACGAAAAGTGAGGTGAGTGTTCACCCACCCGTGAAGACGTAGATTTTCCCGCTCTTGTTGTAACATTTAAAAGAAGATGGACGCTTTTACGAACTTCGCCCGAATACCTTATACAAAGGGGAAAAAGCTCTTTCTTGACTTGATTGTTAATCGTTTCGTTATTAATTTTTTTAAGATAAAAAACCATTTGCTTTAAACACAAAACAATAAACGGATGATCGTCCTTAAAACACTGGCAAGCGATATACAATGCTTGTCTGTTGTGCTCGAGCGCCTTTTCATACCTGCCTAGCTTAAAAAGACAAGATCCTATGTTAAAATAACTTATGGATAAAAAAGGGTGTTTAGAGCCAAAAGACTTTGTCCAAATTTTAAGCGCTGTATTGAGCAGACGGTGTGCTTCTTGATACTCTTTTCGGTAAAATCGGCAAACTCCGATACTATTCCAGCTGTGTGCCATAGACGGGTCATTTTGCGCCAATGGCTTCTTCTTTTTAATTTCAAGAGCTCTTTCTTGTAAGTTAAGCGCTTTTACAAACTGGCCCAATTCACACCGCATTGTTCCTTCACTACACAAGACATCTGCAATAGAAAGATCTTCTTCCCCAATAGCATTCTTTAAACTTTCATACGCCTTTTTATTCTGTTTAAGCGCTGCTTCATATTCTTTTAGCCCAAACAAGCAATTTCCGAAGTAATTGTAAATCTCTCCCATCTTTGGGTCATTGTCATTCACAAACCCATTGTTCATCATGTCTATCGCTTTCTTACAATAATGTATGCCGTCACTGTATCTGCCAAGCCCATGTGAACAGCTTGCCATGTTGCCTAAGCTTTCTATGATAGAGGCAGGATCATCTCCAAGATTTTCTCTGATTTCAAGAGCAGCCTGGTGGTGTTTGAGCCCAGTTTCATACTCTCCTTTTATCTCCATCCACCTACCAAACTGACTCAATAGGGTTGCTAATTCTTTACTATCTTCCAAATCTTGCGAAAGAAGAAACTGGGCATGATGAGCCCAAATAGCTAGGAATTCCCAATCGGAAAATTTTTTGCAATCGAGATCTCTTCCTATAAGGCTTAGCAGCTTTAGAGTTTCGTTAAGAACTTTCGCTTTACTTTCTCTAGCAAGTGGTGGGAAGGAACGGTGCCTCCCAAAAGGGGGGAGAGAGAAATGTTGATTTCCCTCGTCATAATTGATTAGCTTATTGTCTTTGAGTATATCTATGATCGTATTTCCATTCTTCAAGCAATTGATGTGTCCTTTCTCTTGCAACCATTTCTCTAGCCATTTAATTGGGATGAAGTTTGGAGAAAGGCAAGAGCAACATCGCAGCCAAAAGAGGGCATAAGGATGAAATTTCTGCAGAAAATCATGCATCTTTTCTACTTCTGTGGTCTCTGACGTTGTTTTTGTAAGTTTTATCTTCTCGGTTGGAAAATAATAAGTACTGCTTTTCTCAGAGGAATCAAGATTCATGCTTTGAATGCCTCGAAGCGCCCTAACCATAGCAGACGATATCTTCTCTTGAGCTTTAGGCTCTTTTTGATCTTGAAGAGGTTGTGTGGCTGTGTTTCGATCTATTGGGTTTAAACTCATTTTTCGGCATTTCCTAAGTTAAGTAGGAGTCTTTGAAAACAAAGAGCTTGTTTGTAGCAGAATTTTTATTAAATCTTAACACTGCATTGGATCTTTTTGCAAGAATGTTTATATTTTGACGTCATTTTTCAAACAGCATTCGGCTGAGAAGAATTTAAAAGTCCGCTTGCTTGTAAATTCCAATAAAAATGATATCGTCCCTTGCTTTTGAGTA
Source organism: Chlamydiales bacterium (assembly GCA_049281295.1). Taxonomy (GTDB): domain Bacteria; phylum Chlamydiota; class Chlamydiia; order Chlamydiales; family JAAKFR01; genus JBAPRV01. The sequence goes on along the minus strand of JBAPRV010000138.1, from coordinate 561 downwards.
ATGCCCCATGCGTGCCTTTCTCAATAATTTGTCCGTTTTCAATCACACAAATGAGATCTGCATGGGTGATGGTTGACAAGCGGTGTGCAATGACAATCATGGTTTTTTCTTTGTTGAATTTCTCAAGGGTATTTTGAATGACAGACTCCGAGCAGCTATCCAAATTACTCGTTGCTTCATCTAAAACAAGAATCTGAGGATCGCGCACTAAGCAACGAGCAAGAGAGAGACGTTGTTTTTCTCCTCCTGAAAGTCGATACCCTCTATCTCCAACCACTGTCTCGTATCCCTTTGGAAGCAGAGAAATAAAATCGTGGGCTCCGGCAAGCTTTGCCATCTCAACAATCTGTTTTCTCGAAGCTTTTAACTCACCAAAACGGATGTTTTCTTCAACGGTGTCATTGAATAAAAAAGTGTCCTGTGTGACAACGCCAAATAATTTTCTCCAACTTGTGATGTCATAATCAGAGATCTTTTTTCCATCGAGAAAAATGTTCCCGACAGAAGGGTTATAGAGTCGCAGCAAAAGATCAATAAGGGTTGATTTACCCCCTCCTGAGG